>NZ_VOAR01000025.1:339810-448919 GCF_008000495.1 Campylobacter sp. 2014D-0258 | reverse complement strand
ATTCTACTGCTCCTTGTGGAGTGAAATTTGTATGATTAAAGCTAGAAATATTTTGAGTGATATTTTTAAATAATATTTCTTCATAAAATGGTGTTTGTCTAGCATAGTGCCACCAAAGGTGAGCGTTATAACTTTTGGGATTTTGCCAAGGTTTAATACAACCAGAAAAATGTAAAAATTTAGCTTCCTTTAAAGATTTCAAATATTTTTCTAAAATATCCTTTGGAAAATTGTCTAAATTTGCTCTATTAAATACCATAATATGATTTTCTACATTCCAAGACAAATCTAAAAATTTAACATTTCCTTCGGCAACTTTGTTTAAAATATCTTGATCTTGATATATTGGTGTTTTTATTTCTTTTAAAGCAGTTAAGCATTTTTCCATTAAGTTAAATTCTAAACATTTTTGAATATTAAAAATAATAAAACCAGCTTGAAAATAATTTTCCGATTTTTTAAGAGCTAAATCATTCTTTAAGTAATTAATAAAATTTTCAGACCAATTATCGTTTTTTAAAAAATGTGTTCTTTGAATTTCTACATCTAAAGCAACACCAAGTAGATTCTCTTTTAAATCAATAGTATAAAGCAAAGATATATCATCTAATAATATAGCATCACAATCTAAAAAAATAACTTTATTATAATTTTTCATTATATTACATATAAACAGTCTGTAATATACAGCAATTGTAAAATGACCACCAGAAATATAAAATAAGTGATTGTCAAAATAATTCATAATGTAATTAATATTAATAAATCTAATTTGAAAATTTTTTTTAGAATAATTTTGAACTATTACATTTTGTATAAAATCATTATTATATGAAGATAAAACCACAATATCATAATTATTCCCTACTGAGCAATTTTGTTGCAACGATTCAATTGTAACACATAAATAGCTTATATAATTTTCATCGACTGTTAAAACAATACCTATTTTATTATCGAATAATGGTACTATAGAATGAAAATTGATATTATTTATTTTATCTTGAAAATTCTCATTTTCAATCATATTGTTATTGCTATTTAATTTTTTCATTAAATTATTGCCTTCTTTAATAACTACTTTTAACTCAATTATACAGTAATAATATAAATTATTGTTAAAAATAATATTATTTTTTAAAAAAATAAACCCAACAAAGCATTGTTGTATGAATATTTGCAAATTATTATAAAAATTTAATACTGAAAATGAGAATTTTCAAGATAAAACCCCAAAAGTAAAAATTTTAGTAGGCTATCATAAACCAGCAGTTTTACTAAAAGATGATATTTTAACCCCAATTCATTTAGGAAGAGCTTTAGCTACACAAGCTTCAAAAGATGGAGAAATGTCTAAAGAGGATTTTGAATGGATGTGTGAAAATATGATAGGAGATGATACAGGAGATAATATTTCTCATCTTAATAGATATTTTTGCGAACTTACGGGAATTTATTGGGCTTGGAAGAATTATGATAAATTAGGCAATCCTGATTATATAGGGTTTATGCATTATAGGAGGCATTTTATATTTGATGAGAATATAGAATTGCCAACAATTCAAGGACTGGAAAATTATTTTTATTATTTTGATAATATTAATCAAGCATATTTAAATATTATTAATATTCTAAATATCGAAAATATTAAAGCGTTTGATATGTTTATTCCAGAACCTTACCATTTAACAAAAAATAAATTAAAAACCATAACGATAGAAAATGATTTTTCTTGTTATTGTGAAAATGTAGATATTTTATACTATTTAGAAAATTTATTACAGTGTAATCTTGACTTTAAAGAGTATAAAGGAATTTCTGAGCTTTTTTACACTAATACATTTTATTATTTTTGCAATATGTTTGTGATGAAAAAAGAAATATTTTTTGAATATTGCGAATTTTTATTTAAGTTAATATTTTTGCTTTTTAAAACCTTTAAAGATCGATTTACTGAATCCAAAGATCCAACTCAAGTTAGAACATTATCTTTCATAGCAGAACATATTACTACATTTTTTATATTAAAACAATACAAAGATATGAAAAATATAAAACAATTAAAAATAGGTTTTATTGAAAACACAATAAATCAAAAATTAAAACTAGATATAGTAAGCATTAGCTTAAAGCAAGAAATATTAAAACATTCCATAATTTCTTTTGATTTGTTTGACACTTTGTTAATTAGAACATTTGCCAAACCTGAAGATGTATTTGAATACTTAGAGCAGTATCATCATGCGCCAAATTTTAAAAAAGAACGAATAGGTGCTGAAGAAAAATTAAGAAATAATCTGGGATATCACCCTAGTTATGATGATATATATAATTGTATTGATAAGAAATTTTATTTTTTAAAAGAATTAGAAAGAAAGCTCGAACAAAAAAATATCTATATAAATCCATTAATAAAAGAAATTTTAAATTATGCTAAATTTTTAAATAAAAAAATAATATTTGTGACAGATATGTATTTTGATGATGAATTTTTTATTGAAATTTTACAAAAAAATGATATAAATCATTATGATAAAATATATATTTCAGGACAACTTAAGAAGTCTAAAGAAGTCGGCGATTTGTTTGATTTTATAAATAAAGAATTACAGGCAAATCAAGGAGATATTTTACATATAGGCGATAATTATGTTGTTGATTTTGAAAACTCTAAAAAGTATGGTTGGAGCGCTTTTTATCTTGATAAGCCACTAAATCACTTTTTTGCAGATAATTTAATAGCACAAAATTTTCTTCATCGAAATCCAAATTTAACATCAAGTATTATTGTGGGAGTATTGCTTAAACACTGGCTGAATAATACAGCAAGAAATGAAGATTACTGGAGTACAATAGGATACAATTATGGAGGGCCTATAAATTATGCTTTATCAAAATTTGTATACGATGAGGCAATACAAGAAAAATTAGAAGAATTTATCTTTATTGCTAGGGATGGATATGTGATTAATCAAATTTTTAATTTATTACAAACACATAACAGCACCAATATAAAAACACATTATATTAGAGCTCCTAGAGTCATTAGATTATTGACAAAATTAGATACAGATCCTAGTTTTTCTTGGGATAAAGCAGGAAGCATTATTAGACTATTTCAAAAAGATATTGAAAATTTTCAAAATATAAATCTTTCCAAGTTGTCATATTTGCAGAAAGTAAATTTGATAAAAAGTAATTACAATAAGTTAAGTACATTAAGCGAATTAAAACTATCATATTATTTACATTATTTCAAGAATTTTAATATTAAAAGAAATAAAATAGGCTTTTTCGATATTAGTGCTAATTCTTTTACGTCTATGAAAATACTTAAAGATTGTCTGCCAAATTCAACACAACTTATAGGATACTATTGGAATGTTTTGACTGATGCATATAAAAATATTTATTCTTATAAAGCTTTTAACTCTTTAAATCATTTTTTAGATCACTATATGATTTCAGAACTACTGGTAACATCTAGTGAGCTTCCAGTCAAAAATATATCAAGTTTAGGGTTTGAATTTATTGATAATAAACTTGAAAAACAAAGAAGTAATGTTTCTACAAAAATCATACCTTCAGAAATTCAATTTTCAAAAGATTTGTTAAATATTTTTGGCGAGTTTAATGTAGTATTGGACAATTCAACATTGATAGATTATATTAACATGTTTACCAATAATTTAACTTATAATGATAGATATTTTTTAGAGAATCTTTACCAAGCCTGCAATGAAGATCATACTCAATATATCAAATTTAATTTTACAAAAAACAATGTAACAAATGATCATTTGGCAAATCCTATCAATATAGGTGCTGTATTTAAAATTAAATCACATCTTTCATACAAAGTAGGAAGTGTATTAGTAAAATCTAAACGCTTTACAGATTTTATTAAACTCCCTATAATTCTAATTTCTATTATCATTGCACATAAAAGTCAAAAAAATAACCATAATTTTTTGCCAATTGAAGAATATGCAGATTATGAAGAAGCACTTAAAGTCAAGCAACATCTATCCTATTTGCTAGGCAATGCGTTAATTAAAAATCCATTTAGATTTATTTTTATATTTCCCAAAATAATACAAGATTTTAAATCAAAGAATAAAGAATGAAAAAAATAAAAAAACTTATATTAGCTGCAAGAGACGATGGATTTGGCGAAAGAATGTGCTGTTTGCTTAATGCTATGTATATTAGTAAAAAAACATCTCTTAAATTTGGTTTTACTTGGAAAAATAAAACTGATAGTCTAGTAAAATCTTATACCAATCAAAACAATTATTTAGTATGTAATGATCAAATAGATGTGCAAGAAATTTTTTCATGTAACTTTATCAAAAAATACCATTATGATAATTTTAATGTTTCTCCTTTAGATAAATTTTTCTTATTTTTTAATAAAAATATCAAAGAATTAGAAAATAAACCTTATGAATATTTTTGGGGCTGGAGATCATGTCAGGCTAATTTAACTACTATTTTTAGTGATATTGAATGGGTTGAGTATCAAAAAACCCTTAATCAATGCTGGAACGAAATAGAATTTTCATATACAACACAACAAACTATCAATAAAGCATATTCAAAAGCCGATCTTTTAAATAGTTATACAGCGGTTCATATTAGAAGCGGTGATTTAATTTTTGAATTTATAGGACAAGCTAGATGGATTTGGTTTACGGCAAATAAAGCTTTTAGCTTTCATTTAGCCTTGGAGCTAATACTACAAGAAATCCAAAAAAATCATATTATTATATTTACAGATGATATCAGTAGTGCCAAAAAAATAATCAATTACATTGATACAATCAATACATCAAAATATGAATGTTTATTGGCCTATGAACTTTTTAAAGATAATGAAAATAATTCAAATCAGAGAGTTATATTTGAAATAGTGCTTATGTCTAGAGCAAAAAAAATATACTTATCTGGAGACTCTGGATTTTCTAGAATGGCTAGCTTCATAGGGCAATCAAAGATTATTAATGTATATAAATTATTTGATCAAACACAGCAAATTTACTATATATCGAAAAATTTACTTAAATTAAAATTAAATAGATATCAAATGTCATATTCTTATTTTATGCTCTATCTTAGATCAAAAGAAAAATCACTTCCCAAATATAAACAATTATTTTACCTAAAAAAAGGCTATGAACAAAATCCGGAAAATTACATTTTTAAACTATGCGAACTTGACATATACTTAAATAATGGAGAATTTAAAAAAGCGGACAACTATTTAAAAATGATTTTTAATCTTAGTTTTGATATCTATTTTGATTTTTTATTAAAAAAATCTTACGATTTAAAACATTATGACAATGTTGATTTATTTCCAGGATATCTAAAGTATACTGGAAATAAATATAAAAATATTAATTTAACAAAATATATATTAGCTAGCGATTTATTGAAAAATATTTATATTTTTGGTAACTCTTACAATCAAAGCCAAATTTTATTAATTAAGGTACTCGAAGATCAAAAATTTATAACAAATACAAATGATTATCTAAAATTTTTGAACAAAAATTATATTTGTGTTAAAACAAATAGATACGATTTATTGTCTCTTATAAACTATAGCATTGCAATAAGATTTTTTAATAGATTAGATTATATTTTGGGAAATCGTATTGTCCAGACAAAAAATTTGAAAAACTTGCTAACACTTAGATATGATTTACATAATTTAATGCAAAATTATCGATATTTGATAGAAGAATATAAACTTAGAAGAAAAACAGATAAGACTTTTAAGTTAAATCCTTTATCTACATATTATAATTATGAGCTTATAAACATATATAAAAAACATCTTTCTTATCAAATAGGAAGATCATTGATAATAAGCCTTAAAAATAATCCTAAGTTATATCCTTTATTATTGCCACTTAACATTTTAAAAATATATATTAAATTTAAATTAAAGGTCAAAAAATGATAAGTTTTGATATTCAAGAATCAAAAATTTTAAAAGGAGTGTATATTATAACTCCTAATAAATTTAGAGATTTAAGAGGTGAAATTTGGACAGCATTTACGAGTGAAGCCATAGATAAACTTTTACCAAATGGATTAAAATTTATACATGATAAATTCATACATTCAAAGCATAATGTTATTCGTGGAATTCATGGTGATGCAAAAACTTACAAGCTTGCTACTTGTGTTTATGGGGAAATTCATCAAGTTGTGGTAGATTGTAGAAAAGATTCTCCAACTTATTTAAAGTATGAAAAATTCATCATAAATCAAGATAATCAACAAATCATCTTAGTTCCAGCAGGTTTTGGAAATGCGCATTATGTTGGTAGCAAAAGTGCAGTTTATTATTATAAATGCGCATATAAAGGAGATTATGCGGATGCGCCTGATCAATTTACTTATGCATGGAATGATGAAAGAATTGGCATAGATTGGCCAACAAATTCTCCTATCCTTTCAGAGCGTGATATTTTAGCAATGAGTAAGGATAAATGATGCAAAAAGATTCTAAAATTTATATAGCTGGTCATAGTGGTCTTGTTGGTAGTGCTATACTTAATGAACTTAAGCAACAAGGTTATAAAAATCTTGTTTTTAAAACTCACTTTGAGCTCGATTTAACAAATCAAAAAGCTGTGGCTGATTTTTTTGAGAGAGAAAAGCCAGAATATGTTATTTTAGCAGCAGCTAAAGCGGGTGGAATTCTAGCTAATAATACTTATCGTGCTGATTTTATTTATCAAAATTTAATGATAGAGTGCAATGTTATTCATAATGCTTATTTACATAAAGTAAAAAAACTACTTTTCATAGCTTCAACTACGGTTTATCCTAAAAATGCAACATTGCCAACTAATGAAGAGCAAATGTTAAGTGGAGATCTTGAGTATACTAACAAACCTTATGCAATCGCTAAAATTTCAGGCTTGATGCTTTGTGAAAGTTATAATTTGCAATACAATACAAATTTTATAGCAATCACTCCTACAAACTTATATGGAAACAATGATAAATTTGATCTTGAAAAAGCCCATGTAATGCCCGCTATGCTTCGTAAATTTCATTTAGCGAAATTGCTTAGTGAAAATAAGGAAAAAGAGTTGTTGAAAGATTTAAAACTGAATTTTTTAGATGAGGCAAAAGAGTATTTAAAAACTTTTGGTGTTAATGAAAATAGTGTTGAAATTTGGGGAACAGGGGAGCCTACAAGGGAGTTTTTGCACAGTCAAGATTTAGCAGAAGCTGTAATTTTTATAATGGAAAATATTGATTTTAAGGATTTGAGAAACGAAAATAAAGAAATTATTAATACTCACATAAATATAGGACCTAATGAAAATATTAGCATTAAAGAATTGGCAAATTTGATTAAAAAAACCGTAGGTTTTAATGGTGATATCATATTTAATGCAAATCGTCCAAATGGAAGCTTGCAAAAGCTTACAGATTGTTCTAAAATCCACTCTCTAGGCTGGAAGGCAAAAATCAAGCTTGAAGATGGCATTAAGATGATGTATGAATGGTATTTAAAAGAGCAAAATATAAGACAATAGGAAAAATTATGAAAAAAACAGCGTTAATTACAGGATTTACAGGGCAAGTTGGCTCGCAAATGGCAGATTTTTTGCTAGAAAACACAGATTATGAAGTTATAGGAATGATGCGTTGGCAAGAGCCTATGGACAATATCTATCATTTAAGCGACAGGATAAATAAAAAAGATAGAATCAGTATTTTTTATGCAGATTTAAATGATTACTCTAGTATTCAAAAACTTTTTGAAAGCAAAAGACCTGATGTAATCTTTCATCTAGCAGCTCAGTCTTATCCAAAAACTTCTTTTGAAATTCCTATTGAAACCTTGCAAACTAACATAATAGGCACGGCAAATATCCTAGAAAATATTAGAATTTTAAAGGCAAAGGATGGCTATGAGCCTGTAGTGCATATTTGCTCTTCAAGTGAAGTTTATGGCAAGGCAAAAGTAGGCACTAAACTTAATGAAGAAACAGCCTTTCACGGTGCAAGTCCTTATAGCATAAGCAAAATCGGCACTGATTATTTAGGAAGATTTTATGGCGAAGCTTATAATATTCGCACCTTTGTTACAAGAATGGGAACGCATAGTGGTCCAAGAAGAAGTGATGTGTTTTTTGAAAGCACGGTGGCAAAACAAATTGCACTCATTGAAGCGGGTTATCAAGAGCCTATTATTAAGGTTGGAAATCTCTCAAGCATAAGAACTTTTCAAGATTGTCGTGATGCCATAAGGGCTTATTATCTACTTTCTCTTGAAAGTCAAAAAGGTAATATTCCTTGCGGGGAAGCTTTTAATATAGCAGGAGAAGAGGCTTTTAAGCTTCCTGAAGTTATAGAAATTCTTTTATCATTTTCTACAAGAAAAGATATAAAAATAGAGCAAGATGAGCAAAGACTGCGCCCAATTGATGCGGATTATCAAATGTTTGACAACACAAAAATCAAAAGTTTTATTGACTGGAAACCCCAAATTCCAGCTAGAAAAATGTTTGAGGATCTATTAAATCATTGGAGGGATGAGATAAAAAAAGGAAGGATACCATTAAATAGATGAAAACCATACGCACACAAACTCCTCTGCGTCTTGGTTTAGCAGGTGGTGGAACTGATATTAATTTGTATTGTGATAAATATACAGGTTATATTTTAAATGCGACTATATCTTTATATATACATTGCACTTTGATCGAAAGAGAAGATAGAAGAATTATTTTTGATTCACCTGATACAAATTCTCATTGTGAGTACGAAAGCAAAGAATTCTTAGAAAATGATGGAAAATTAGATATTTTTAAAAGTATTTATAATCGTATTGTAAAAGATTTTACAAAAAAACCTTTAAGTTTTTCTTTGCACACTTATTCAGATGTACCAAGTGGTAGTGGGCTAGGTGGAAGCTCGACCTTAGTTGTAGGGGTTATAAAGGCTTTTGCAGAATGGCTTAATCTTCCTTTAGGGGAATATGAAATCGCTAAACTTGCTTATGAGATAGAAAGAGAAGATTTAGGTATAGTAGGTGGAGCGCAAGACCAATACGCCGCAACTTTTGGTGGTTTTAATTTTATGGAATTTTATGATAATAAAAGAGTCATTGTTAATCCTTTGCGTATTAAAAACTGGATTGCAAGTGAGCTTGAAGCTAGAATTGTGCTTTATTTTACAAATATTACAAGAGAAGCAAAAGACATAGAAGAACATAAAAAAGGAAAGCTTGGAGATGAAAAATCTCTCGAAGCTATGCATGCCATAAAACAAGATGCTATAAAGATGAAAGAAGCTTTATTTAAGGCGGACTTTGATACTTTGGCACAAATTTTAGGCAAGTCTTGGCAGTCAAAAAAAATTATTTCAGAAATAGTTAGTAATGACGAACTTGAAAGAATTTATCATTTAGCTATGCAAAATGGAGCTTACAGTGGCAAAACTAGTGGAGCAGGAGCAGGTGGATTTATGTTTTTCTTCGTAGATCCTACTAAAAAATACAACTTAATCAAAGCTTTAAGTAAAGAGCAAGGTTATGTGCAAGATTTTTCATTTACAAAAGAGGGGGTTAAATCATGGAAATTATAAATAATTATATAAAAGAACATTTTCAAGAATCAATTTTAGTAAAAGAGCAAATTTTAAAAGATGAGAATTTAATAACTCTTATTAAAAATGCTTCATTGGAAATCATAAAAGCTTATAAAAATAATAACAAAACTTTACTAGCAGGAAACGGCGGTAGTGCAGCTGATGCACAGCACATCGCAGGAGAATTTGTAAGTAGGTTTTATTTTGATAGACCAGGTATTGCAAGCATTGCGCTTACTACAGATACAAGTATTTTAACTGCTATTGGCAATGATTATGGTTATGAAAATTTATTTGCTAGACAAGTGCAAGCTCAAGGTATTAAAGGAGATGTTTTTATAGGAATTTCTACAAGCGGAAATAGTAAAAATATCCTAAAAGCACTAGAACTTTGCAAACAAAAAGAAATCATAAGCATAGGCTTAAGCGGAGCTAGTGGCGGGGCTATGAATGAACTTTGTGATTATTGTATAAAAGTGCCTTCAACTTGCACGCCAAGAATTCAAGAAGCACATATTTTAATAGGGCATATTATTTGTGCTATCGTTGAAGAAGAGCTTTTTGGTAAAGGTTTTTCTTGCAAGCAATAATACTTTGCGGTGGCTTAGGAACAAGGCTTAAAAGTGTTATAAAAGATATCCCTAAGCCTATGGCACCGATAAATAATAAGCCTTTTTTAGAATTTATTTTTGAGTATCTTAAAAAACAAGGTATCAAAGAGATTATCCTAGCGGTTTCATATAAATATGAAGTGATAAAAGAGTATTTTAAAGATGAGTTTTTAGGTATAAAAATAAAATACAGCATAGAAAAAGAGCCACTTGGTACAGGTGGAGCTATAAAAAAGGCTTTAAAATTTATAAAAAATGAAGTTTATGTTTTAAACGGTGATACTTTTTTTGATATAGATTTAAGTAAATTAAAGCTAAATGAAAGTAAAATTTGCCTCGCTTTAAAACAAATGAATGATTTTGATAGATATGGCACAGTAAATGTTAATGAGCAAGGTTTTGTGATTTCTTTTGAGGAAAAAATATTCAAAAATCAGGGTTTAATCAATGGTGGAATTTATCTTTTAACTAAAGATATTTTTAATGAATTTGATTTAGAGAAAAAATTTTCTTTTGAAGAGTTTTTACAAGAAAATTGTGAAAAATTAAAGGCTAGAGCTGAAATTTTTGATGATTATTTTATAGATATCGGCGTGCCTGGGGATTATTATAATTTTATGTATAAAGGTAATATAGATGGTTTTTTTACATCGTCAAAATAATATTTCTAAGAAAGTTAGAAATTTTGGTGTAGAGATTGATTTAAGGCGTAATAAACAAGGTTTGGTTTTAAATCATGATTTACTCGAATCTAATATAAAATATCCGTTATTTACTGAAAAATTAGAATTCTTTAAAAATATACCCATAATTTGCAATATTAAAGAATCAAATTTAGAAGAGCTTGTTATTGAGATTTTTGACAATCATGGTAAAATGATGGCAGGGGGGGGGTATGAGTATTATTTTTTAGATTCTCAGATTCCTGATATTTTAAGAATTTCAAAAAAATAAAGGGAAAATTTATTATTCGTGTTTCCGATGTAGAAACATTAAATTATAGGCTTATTGAATTAACTGAGCCAAAGTATTTATGGGTTGATTATTCTCAATTTGCTAATTTCGATATAAAAGAATATGCTAAGTTTATTAACAATTTATATAAAAGTATCGATAAAAAATTAGAGCCCATTATAGTATCACCAGAGCTTTATAATTTATCTTATACAGTCTTAATACAACAAATTTTTCAAGTTTTACCAAATGGTTTTTCAGTATGTACAAAAAATCCGGAGCTTTGGAGTTCTTATGTTCAATTTTAAGTATTTGGCTGATAAATATCAACTTATTATGGTAGATATTGATAATACTTTATTTAATTATACTTATGCGCATAACAAAGCTTTACAAAATATTTTAAAAAAATATAATTTTTTGATGGAAGATTATGAATATGCAAAAATGCAAATTAAAGCTCGAGATTTATCTGTAAATCATCATAAAAAAGAATTATACTTTAAATTAATGTGCGAAGAGAAAAATATACATTTTATTCAGGCTAAAAATATGTTTGAGCTATACACACAAGAATTTCTCTATAACATTAAAGTTGATAAGACAATGTTTGATTTTTTAGTTTATGCTAAAAGTATTGATAGAAAGATTTTAGCTATTACTAATTTTTATTTTATTGAACAAATTAACAAGCTTAATTATGCAAATTTATCTTTAATGCTTGATTTTTTAATTTGCTCAGAAGAATTTGAAGTGGAAAAGCCGCATAAAAAATTAATAGATAGAGCTTTTAAATTAGCTAAAATTGGATCAAAAGATAAGGTTGTAATGATAGGAGATTCTATAGCTGATGATCTAGGTATTTATGATATAAAGTATTATCCTTATAATTGTTCAAAATTATTAATTTCTATATCTGGTAAAAGTGGATCTGGAAAATCTACACTTAGTAATGCTATTAAATCGGTTTGTGATTGTATGGTAATTGGTGCTGATGGTTACCATAAATTTGATAGGTATTCTACTTGTATGGGAGAGAATAACACATTATAATCCAGAGGGGAACAATCTTATTCAATTGGCGTTAGATATTAAATGTATATATCAAGATATTCATGATTTATGTATTCCGTTATATGATCATGTTTCTGGTAATTTTTTGACATCAGATCTGATAAAAACAAAGGATTTGGATATTGTAATTATTGAAGGTTTGCATACTTTATATCAAGAGGTTATTGGTGATTTTGTAAAAATTAAAATTTTTATAGATTCAGATGAATCTGACAATCAAAAAATACAAAGAGATATAAAAGAACGTGGATATAAATTAGATAAAATTATTAATTCTATCCAAAAACGAGAAAAAGACTATCTGTATTATTTATATAAACAAAAAGATAATGCAAATTTTTTAATTACGATAAGAAATAAGAAATTTAAAATAGAACTTTCAGGTATTTTAAAAAGTGTTAACTTGCAAAATATTTATGAAGGTGAATATCATAATTTAATTGATACTATTAAAGATATAATGTCAAAAATTATAAATAATCGTTGGGTAAAGTGAAATGGAAATAAATAAAGAATTGCATTGTTTAATTAAAGAGTATTATAATATATCTAAGGTTTTTGGAAATATTTTAGATACTCCTTCTAAAGGAGGTAATATTTCAATAAAAAATGATAAATATATGATTATAAAAGCCTCTGGTCAAGATTTAAAACAAGAACACAAAATTTGCATATTAGAAAATGAGAATAATATTGGAACTTATTTCAGTAATAAAATAGGCAATATAACAAAGCCTTCAATGGAGATTGGAATGCATAGAATAATTCAAAATAAATATGTAGTTCATTATCATCCAGTGTATATTTTACCATATCTTTGTGATAAAAATTTTAAATTTACTTATAAATGCATAGACTTTATTTTACCTGGAGAACAATTATGTAAAGAATTATCTAAAAAGTATCATTATGAGCAAAAAGGAATAGTAATGTTAAGAGAAATCATGGAGTTATTATATTTTCAGAAATACTAGAAGATTTATTTATGCTTCGTCAAACATTAAAAAATGAATTTTTTGAAAAAAATAATAATATTTTTACACCTGATGATGCTATAGATGTTGAAAGTTTTGAGTTGTGGTTATTTAGAGAAGCAATGGAAAATATTGCTAGAAAAAAACAATTAAATTTATCTGAAATTAGCGCAATGCAAATTAAAAATTTAATTAATATGCCAGAAGAAAAATACCGATATAGGTGTATGCAAGATAAGGAGAAATAATGAACATTATTATACCAGCTACTGGAATAGGTAAGCGTTTTAAGGGAGCTGGTTATGAAGAGTTAAAACCGTTTATAAAAGTAAATGAAAATGATTGTATTTTAGATTTTGTGGTAAATTGCTTTGATAAAATAAAAGATAAATTTTATTTTATTGCTAGAAAAGAAGAGCAGGATAAATTTATTAATTTCATAACAAGCAGAAAGTTAAATGCTAATGTCATAGTCTATGATGGATTAAAGCTTGGTCCAGCTGGAACTTTAATTGGCGTAAGAGATTTTTTAGATGAAATTTTAGATGAGCCTGTAATTGTTAGCTATTGTGATTTTGGTCAAAAATGGAACTATGAACATTTTTTAGATTTTATTAAAAAGAATAATGAAGCACAAGGTATTATTCCTTGTTATACGGGTTATCATCCACATCTAGAACCAGTTGAGAATGTTTATGCGGTATGTAAAGTATATGATAAAAGCAATACTGTATATAAAGTTATAGAAAAATATTACTCTAAAGATAAATTTAATGAATTTCACTCTAGCGGAATTTATTATTTTAAATCTTTAAAAATAGTTTTTGAAGCTATAGAAAAACAGATTGCCGCTGTTGACATGCTAAATGGTGATAATTATTTATTATCAATAACAAATAATTATCTTCAAAAGGTACTTTGCTATCCTTTTGTAGAGAAGTTTTATCAATTTGGCACTTCAAAAGATTTTGAATATGTTAAAGAAAAATTGAGAATAAGCACAAACTTAATAAACGAACAAACTGATATAAACAATACTGTAATTTTATCAGCTGGTCGTGGTGAAAGATTTTTAAATTTAAATTTTTCTCAACCTAAACCATTTTTACCACTTGGCCAATCAACTATTATAAATAATATTATTGAAAAATTGGAGAATGTTCATACAAATATTATTTGCGTTGGAGCACAAGATCATGAAAAATATTGGCAAAATATAAAAACTGAAGTTAGATATGTTAAGCCGAATAAAATAGGTGCAGCGTATTCTTATAAAAAATCTTGCGTAGATTTAAAAGATGAAGTTTTAATATTGCCTTGTGATTTGCTTGCTAAGCATATAACATCGGATTTTAAAAAGTTGAAGGATAAATCTGATGCGATTATTTTTGTTGCTAAAGCTTCTAAATTTAATTACGACAATCCAGATTATTTTACTTGGGTAAATGGTGATGAAAAAGGACTTATAAGGGAAATATGTGTGAAGCACAGAGCTAAAAATAGTCATTTAATTATGATAGGAAGCTTTTATTTTAAAAATAATCAAACTTTGATTTCGCATATCAATGAAATGTTTGAAAAAGAAGTAAAAGTTAATGATGAATTTTTTATAGACAATGTTTTTAATCTTATGCTTGGTAAATATAAAATTTGCTACGTTTTACTTGACAATTATTTTTCTTTTGGAACTCCAAGCGAATATTTGGAAAATAGTTATTGGTTATAGAATGAGAAGGAAATTAAAATGTTAGAGTGTAAAATTCGAAATTGTTGTGCTGTTTCTGGGGATGCAAAATTGGAAAAATTATCAGAAATTTCTTATCCTATTTTTTGCAGTTGTACTCTAGATGATATAAGCAATGATTTAATTGCTAAAGAAGAAATCGTTATTTCAAAAGAAGGTATAATTCAACTAAGACAATTGATTCCATTGGAAATTTTATACAAAGAAGAGCATGGCTCTGGTGCTGTTGGGCAAATTTGGCAAAATCATCATAAAGAGTTTGCTAAATTTGTGTTAACTTTTGATCCAGAAAATGTTTTGGAAATAGGAGGTGCACATGGGAAACTTGCTAAACATTGTCTTGATAAAAAACAATTATTTTGGACTATTGTAGAGCCTAATCCAAGTGAAAAAATATCTAATATAAATTATATAAAATCTTTTTTTAAAAAAGAGTATTTGATGAATCATAACTATGATACGGTTATACATTCGCATACTTTAGAGCATATTTATGAGCCAAATGATTTTTTAGAAAGTATTTCTTCTTCTATGCAGGGGGGGGGGAGAATGATATTTTCAATTCCTAATTTAAAAAGATATTTAGAGAATAAGTGGATAAATTATCTCAGTTTTGAACATACTATTTTATTAACGGAAGCTGCTATAGAATTTTTATTATCTAAACATCGATTTAAAATTAAAGTAAAACAGTATTTTTATGATCATAGTATTTTTTATTGCGTTGAAAAGGATGATAATATTTCTTTAAATAAATTTGTTTTAAAAAATGAATATGAAGAGAATAGGAAATTATTTTTTCAAATGCAAGAATATTATAATTCCAAAATTCAAGAATTAAATTTAATTTTAAAAAATGGTAAAACTAAAAATATTTATCTTTTTGGAGCTCATATTTTTAGTCAATATTTAATTTATAGAGGTTTGGCGGTTGATAGAATTAAAATGATATTAGATAATAATCCTAATAAACATAAAAAAAGATTATATGGAACAAATTTATATGTTGATTCTCCTGAAATTTTAAATAATGATCACAATGCTTTAGTGATCTTAAATTGTGGAATTTATAATGATGAGATTGAAAAAAGTTTAGATAAATATAAAATATTTATTATGAAAATATAGGGTGAAACAATGGACATGAATAGTGTTATGTATTTTATAAAATTAATGAAAAAAGGTATAAATTCTTTTCATGAAATTTCTAAAGAAATATTAACATTAGATCTTCTGGAAATTTATAATTTAATGTTACAAAAGAATACTACAGAAATTTGTAATTTTTGGACAAAAAAAGCTATGAAAAATTATTTAAGTTTTTTTCATCCTCTATATCCAGTTTGGACAAAAGCAGTTTATTCTTTTTCGAGTAAAGATGATAAAATAAATTATATTTTTTTTAATGATAAGACAAATAGATTTCTTTGGATTATAATTCAAACGAGAAGTGCTATTGATTTTATATTAGTTGAAGATAAAATAATAAGATTTCCATACTCTGATAACATTTTTGATATTTCCAGTTTGGAATCTTTATCATCAGAGGTTTTTAAATATAGAGAAGTTGATTTTGGATTTATTATAAATCATCCTACTCCATGGCATTTTTTTTATGATAAGTTATGTTATTGTATGAATATACAATGTGATAAGAAAATTTTAGATTACAATTTATTTTATATTCCCAATAAATTAAAAAATAGGTTAAGTTCAGATAAAAATCTGGTTTATATTTATCCACATACAGTTAGTATTCATTCTGTTGAAAATCAATATGTTAGAGAAATTGATATTTCAAGGGAGGAAATTTACAAAGAAATTAAACAATATGATAAATTTTTTGATTTTGATTTAAGAAATAATAATATTATTATTTGGATTGGTATGGTGTGGAGAAATGGTGAAATGAAAACTTGGCTGAATCAGTTTGAGGCTATATATTTAGTACTTAAAGAATTGCAGAAAAGTTATAAAAATATTTGTGTTTATATTGATGGTAATCGAAGTTATGAAAATAATTTTATGTCAAATAATCTAGATCCCTTGATATTGCCATTTATAAATAAATTAAAAAAAGTTGCAACTGAGGTTATTTCATTAAATAATCTTAGTATAAAAAAGCATCAGTTTATTGTTTGAAAGCTGATATATTTATTTCAGAAGCTGGTAGTGGAGCTATTCTTCCAGTTTTATTATGTAAAAAATCAGGTGTTCTTTATGGTATGAGGGATTATATTTTAAAACATAGTAATGTTTGTATGCCAAATCAGTTTGTAAAAAAAAATTGATATTAATTATGTAAAATCATCTCATACTGGAAGATTTGGTTCTAATTATTACATTCCATGGCAACACATCTACAATCTTACAGCTGAAGTACTAGAAGAGCTAAGTGCAGCAGGAAAACTAAAGATCAAAGATCTTAAAATGCATCGTCTTGATGTTCCCCCTGTGGAATTAGTAGCTAGAAAATATGAATTAGAGCAGAAGTTTAAAGTAAAACTTTCTATAGAAAATGTAGTTTTATTTAATGAACTTGAAAAGAAAATTGATGCTTTGGCTTTTAATACTACTACCATTATTAATAATGTTAATAATACAATCTTATCTAGAAAAAAACAGAACATTGAAAATCTAAATTATCAAATCCAATTTAAAACAGCCAAAGCTCGTATTCAAAATCATCTATCTTATAAATTAGGACAAGCTTTTATCAAATCAAGTAAAACTTGGTATAAAAAAAAAAGGGGGGGGGGATATGTTAAATTTATATTTGAGATTAGAAAATTAAAGAAATAATAATTTTATATAATTAGAGTTTTTGAAATATTTTTCTAAATTTAATAATATTTAGGGATTTAATATTTTATTTATATGTTTTTTCGAAGATATATAAATTTGTTTTTTGAATTCTCGGTAAAATATATATCGCTACAACCTAAATTTACAGTGTTTTTTGTATTGCAAATATTTTATTATTTTTTAATATCGTAATATTTAGTTCTCTTATTTAGGTTTGCTTTAAGAATTGTGAAAAACTTTGATTCCAAATAATTTATATCTATGGTTTGTGTAAATTTATGATAATTTCTCGTAAAACTTTCATTAAGAATCAATCAGTACAATAAAATTAGCTTCTTAATAATTTAAAGGTCGTAAAAAATTAAACTATATTTGTCATCTATGTTGACAGATGGGATAAAAAAGATTTACTATTACTATTAAATACCATTTTGATAAAATTAAGATGGAATATAATTTCTTTAAGATGCAATTAATAGATTCTTTATCATTCGAAATATACTTTTTCGAAAGAGTGTTAGTTGCTAGAATAATCATACTTGCCTGAAGATAAAATAACTTTCAAGTAGAAACAATTCAAACAGACTATTAACAATTTGTATTTTTTGTTTTTATTAATCTAAAAAATGAAAGCTTTAGTAGTTATTTTTAAGAAGAAATTTTAGAAGGTATGTGTATGTATAAAATAGAAAATGAACTCTATAATCAACTTTGTAGACTAAGAGATCAATACGATCTTCAAGGAATTAAAGTAGAATTTGAAGCCGAAGAGAGTGCTTTTAGAGATCTCATAAGGCTTAGAAGACAAATGTTAAATTATTTTTAAAGATAGGTGGAGTTGAGGCAAATAGGGATATTAAAGATGCTCTTGAGATAGGTGTTGTTGGTATTATAGCTCCTATGGTTGAAAGCAAATTTGGTGCAACTAAGTTTTTTGAAATCTTGATCGGTTTTATGGAGAATTTAAGCCTCATACTACGCTGAATTTAGAAACTAGAACAGCAATTGAGAATATTGATGATATATTACATTTGGCAAGGGTAGATTTGATAATATTACAGTTGGTAGATCTGATTTAAGTGCTTCGTATTTTGATGATTCAATAACACCTAATAGTGGTTTTATTTTTGATGTTTTAAAACAGATTGCTTTGAAAGTAAATGGGAGTGACTTTTACTGTGGGTGGCAGTGTTTCAAATAAAACGATACAAAATATCAATATACATTATAAAGAACTTAAAAAACAAATTTATAAGCTTGAAACTAGAAAGGTGAGAATTTTTTGGATAGCATAGATGCTATCAGAGAATCTTTAAAATTTGAGAAATTATATATTTTATCAAAAAAAAGAATTTAATGATTTACAAATAGATTCTGAAATTAAAAGATTGCCTGAGTTAAAAAGGAGGATGCAATGAAACAAGATTTGGCTATTATAATACCTGTGCAAGAATATAATCGATATCATAAAAAAGGCGATCTTGCACCATTTGGAGATACTACCCTTTTAGAGTGGAAAATTTCACAGTGTAAAGAATTTGCTAATGAAGATCAGATTTATATTTGTGCAGATGGATTCAATATTCAAAAAATTGCAAAAGATTATAAAGTAAATTTTATAGAGTGAAGCAATGAAAAAATATATTTATTCTGCTATGAAAATTATAGAAAATCTTCAATATGAAAATATTCTTTGGATATATTGCAACTACACCTTTTATCAATGTAAATATTTATCAGAAGATGTACAACCGGTTTTTAAGTGATAATTTAGAATCCATGATTAGTGTTAGTAAAATACAAGAATATGTATTATATAAAAATAAAAAATTAAATTTTGATAATGATTTTTTACCTAGAGTAAATATAGAACCCATTTATATTATTATAAATGGTTGTTTTATTTTTTAAAGGGAGCAAAGCCCTTGAAGCATATAGCTTGGTTTTGGAAAATTTTAAAATATTTGAGCTTGATAATCTTTCATCTTTAGAGATTAAAAGTATAAATGATTATGCCATATCTAAAGAATTAATTACTATGTATTTTAGAAAAGACATAATATCAGATTGATAAATATTTAAAAGGAATATATAATGTTTGATTATTTAGCTGTTGTAATACCTATAAGAATGGGAAGTTCAAGAATTAAAAATAAAGCTTTACTTAAATTTGACAATACTAATCTATTAGAATGGAAGATTAAACAGTTACTTGAAGTTATGCCATCTGAAAATATTTTTGTTAGTACAGAAAATGACATTCTTAAAGAAATAGCACAAAAAAATAAAGTTCAAATTCATCATCGAGATTTCTATTTGGCCGATGCTCATAAAGCAAGTTTTAGCGAAGTGATAGTGAGAATTATAAAAGATATCTAATTTTCACATATTGCTTGGACTACAGCTGTTGTTCCATTAATGACTCCTTTTGAATATAAAAATGCTTTTGAGAGCTATTATGGTGAATGCATAAAAACAAGAAAAAATGATTTCTTATTTTCAGCAAATTTACTTAAAGAATATTTTTAGAATGATATTCAAGCTTTAAATTATAAAGTTGATAAAATCATACTATAAGTCAAGAATTGCCAAATGTCTTTCGAGTTACAAATGGCTTGTATATAAGAGATAGAGAAAGTATATTACAAGAAGGTTATTTTTTAGGTCGTTGTCTCTATAAATTTTTGTGTTTCTAAAATAGCAGGTATTGATATTGATGAATATGAAGATTATGAAATTGCGAAGGCTTTGATTCCTTTTTATTATAAAAAAATTGATAGTAATGTAAACAAAAATGATTAAAAATATTTTATGGGATTTTGATGGTGTTATTGTTGATAGCTTAACAATTCGTGATTATGGCTTTAGGGAAATTTTAAAAAAATTGATAAAGATTTAGTAGAAAAACTTATTATTTATCATCAAATCAATGGCAGCTTATCTAGATTCCATAATATAAAGTATTTTTTTAATGAAATTTTAAAAAGATATTGATGACAAAGAAATTTAAAATTATGCTGACAAATTTAGTTTAATCATGAAAGAAGAGCTTATAAAAAGTAAATATCTTATTTTAGATAGTGTAAATTTTATTCAGAAAAATTATAAAAGATACAATTTTTATATTGTATCAGGCAGTGAACATAATGAATTAAATTTTTTATGTCAAAAACTTCAAATTAATTAATATTTTCATTCGATTCACGGCTCTCCAACACCAAAGATTAAACTCGTAAAAAATTTTTTATTTCAAGAAAATTATAAAAAACACGAAACCATTTTAATTGGTGATAGTATAAATGATTTTGAAGCAGCAAAATTAAATCAAATTGATTTTTATGGATATAAAAATCCTAGATTAAAAGATATGTCAAAAGTTTACGTAGAAAAATTTGATTATTTGCTATAATTTTATCTTATTTTATCACAACAAGGATTTTTTTGCAAAAAGAACGATTTTTTATGCTAGGTTTTACTTTATGGAAAAGGCATTTTATCAAGCCTTTTTTTAAGGCTAAAGATAATGAAATTATTTTTTTAAATTCTCTAAAATCTTTAGCTAGATATAAACTTAAAGAAAATGATAAATTCTTTATTTGGGGTAAAAAATATGATGAAAATACTCTTAAAAATTTGCTTTTAACAAAGACAAAAGAGCAAAATTTAACTAATTTTACTCCTAAAATTTCTTTAGTTGAAGATGGTTTTATCCGCTCAATTTCTTTAGGTTCTGATCTTACGCGCCCTTTTTCTTTAATCGTTGACGATAAAGGACTTTACATAGATCCAAATAAAGCAAGCAAATTAGAAGAGCTTTTGCAAAATGAAATTTTTGATGAAAATATACTAAATAGGGCAAAAAATATTATAAAAATCTTACTTGAGAACCGCTTTTCAAAATATAATGGCTTAAAGCATGAAAATTTAAAGATCAATACCAAAATAGGACAAAAAATTATTTTAATCCCCGCCCAAGTTGAAGATGATGCTTCGATGATTTTAGGAGGTTTTGGCTTATCTACTCTTGATTTGCTTAAGGAGGTACGTTCTAAAAATCAAGATGCTTATATCATCTTTAAACCCCATCCTGATGTGTTAAGTGGCAACCGTGTGGGTTTAAAAGATGAAACACTCATCTTGGAATTTTGTGATGAGATTGTAAAAGATTGCAGTATTGATAGTGCTATAAAAATTGCTGATGAAATTCACACTATTACTTCTACAAGTGGTTTTGATGCTCTTTTAAGAGCTAAAAAAGTTTTTACTTATGGTATGCCTTTTTATGCGGGCTGGGGTTTAACAAAAGATAAACATAAATGCGAAAGAAGAACAAGAAAACTAAGCCTAGAGGAGCTTGTAGCAGGTGCTTTGATCACATATCCAAGATATATAAATCCTAAAACAAAAACTTTATGTGAAATTGAAGTTTGTTTAGATATAATGCTAAATTTACAAAAAGCTTATTTTTCAAAAAAATATATAAAATTGGCAATAGATTTTAAAACTTTTATGCTTAGAAAAATAAGAAGATTTTATGAATTTTTAGCAAAGAAATGAGATTTAGCACTAAAATTAAAAAAGAATTTAGCGGTAAAAATGTTTTACTCTTGCAAGGGCCTGTGGGAAATTTTTTTTATCATCTTGCAATAAAAATGGAAAAAAAACAAACCAAAGTTTTTAAACTCAATTTTAACGGTGGAGATTTTTTTTTCTATCCTAGTGGAACGAGGTGTAAGTGCGATGAAAAAGATCTTGAAAATTTCTATAGAGATTTTTTTCAAAGCAAAAAAATCGATGCTATTTTAATGTATAATGATTGTCGTATTATCCATGCTAAGGCTATTAAAGTGGCTAAAGAATTAGGAATTGAAATATGGATTTTTGAAGAAGGATATTTAAGGCCTTATTGTATTACTTTGGAAAAAGATGGGGTGAATGCAAATTCTTCTTTACCGCGTGATAAAAATTTTTATCTTTCTCAAAATATTTTTACCAAAGAAAGCATAAAAGAAATTCCAGGTGGATTTAAATTTATGGCTTTTGATGCTTTTTTGTATTGGTTGTTTGCTTTTATTTTGGCTCCATTTTTTAACAACAAACTTCATCATCGTACTTTATATCCTTTTGAGTTTTTATTTTGGTTTAGATCATTATATAGAAAGTATCTTTATAAGATTACAGAAAAAAAACTAAATGAAAAGATTTATAATTTAGAAAAAAAGTACTTTTTGGCGATTTTACAAGTTTATAGCGATACGCAAATTAAATATCATTACAAAAAAAGCATAGAGCACTTTATAGAGGAAACCATACTTTCTTTTGCAAATCATGCAAGAGCTAAATCTTATCTAGTTTTTAAACACCATCCTATGGATAGGGGTTATAAGAATTATTCTAAACTCATAAATGATTTAAGTCAAAAATATCATGTAGAGGGAAGGGTTTTATATGTTCATGATACCTACCTACCAGTTCTTTTAAGAAAGGCTTTAGGTTGTATTACTATAAATTCAACAGTAGGCCTTAGTGCTATTTTAGAAGGCTGTCCGACTAAGGTTTGTGGCAATGCTTTTTATGATTTTGAAGGTTTATCTTATCCAAAAAAACTTCAATTTTTTTGGCGTGAAGCTCATGCTTATAAACCCAATCCTGTTTTGGTATGTAATTTTAAGAAATATCTTTTACAAACTAATCAATTCAACGGTAATTTTTATAAAAATTTCTTTTTAGACAAATAAGACTAAATTAAATAGTATTATGCAAAATGCAAATTACTATATTGGGAAAAAATGTTTAAAGTAATTTATTTTTTTACTTAAATTAATATTATATGGTTAAACAGTTTGCAGTTTAATAATAATAAAAATATAGTAGAGAATATTTTCTTTAATATAATTTATCTTTTATTGATAATGTTAATGTAGAGAAGGGTATATTAAAATTATTTTTAAAGATGCATTTAGGTTGAAAAAGGAGTTTGAGAAGAAATAAAGAATTAAAAAGATTCTTTACTTCTTAAAAATTTTAGTTTTTAACAATCATTACGCTAAAAGCATCGCCTATTGGAAGTGCTTGTAGTTTCATTTCTTTACAAAATTCATCTACGGCTTGTTTGGTTCCTGTATAGTAAGGGTGAAAATAATCATGCACTAAAATAACACCATTTTTTACAAGTTTTGGGTAAAAATATTTCAAACCTTCTAAAATAGGTTGATATAAATCCACATCAATATTTACAAATTTAAATTTTTCATCTTTAGAAATTTGAATAGCACTTTCTGGAAAATATCCTTTTATAAAGCGACATTGTGTCAAATACGGCATTAAATTTTTTACAAATTCTAGCGAAGTATCACTAAAATCATTTGTATTTGCTTGTTTTGCTAAACCTGTTTCTTTTTTTATATCTTTTTCATTAAATCCTTCAAAAGTATCAAGCAGATAAAATATATCATCTTTAAAATACTCATTAATATATCTTGCAGTTTCTCCTCTCCATACACCAAATTCCGCCACAGCACCTTTGATATCTTTTTCTTGAAATTGCATAGAAAGAGTTTTTATAAAATTTAATCTTGAATTAAATGGTACAAAGGTATAAGTATAATCGAATATTTCTTGAGAAATACCCAATTGTTTGAGCTTTTCAATTCTTTCTTCTATATATTTATCAAACATTGTAGCAATAAATATTTTTTCTATTTGAGAAATTGGCAATTCATCTACCGGATAAATTTTATAAGTTCTTATATCCTCCCCCCCCCCGTTATTTATATTGATATATTTATTTTTTAATCTTCTTGGATCTGATTCTGCAAAACCTATAATCTCATAATCTGATTCAATATGCCAAAGAGTTTGCACAGCAACTTGTCCTGTTCCCCAAATTAAAGCTTTTTTCATTTTACAATCCTTTCTCTAATTTCTTTAACTTTCTCTAAAATTTCCAAAACATGATTCACATCTGCTTCACCTTTTTTAAAACCATATCCCCAAGACACACTTATAAAATCTATATTTAATTCTTTTGCACCTTTTTCATCATGAGTGGTATCACCTATCATAACTGCTTCATTTGTATTAAATTTCTCTAAGCATAATCTTATGATATCTTTTTTATTTAACTTACCTTTAAAATCAGCTCCTTTAATAAAATCAAAATATGCATCAAGATGAAAATACTTTAAAATCAATTCTGCATAATCTTGTCTTTTATAAGTTGCTATAGCTAATTGATGATTATATGCTTTAAGTGTTTGTAATAGTCTTGGAATATCATCATAAACTTGTGCTTCATAAAGAAATTTTTCTTTATATATATTTCTAAAAATTTCTGTAGCTTTTTTAGCTTCTTCATCGCTTAAATTAAAAGTATTTTTTAAAGAATTATAAATAGGAGGTCCGATAAATGATTTTTTAGTTTTTTCATCTAAAAAACCTAAATTTAAAGTATCAAGAGTATAATCGATGCTTTTAATCACACCTTGAGCAGGGTCGATTAATGTTCCATCAAAATCAAAGATGATTAGCATGGATTATCTTTAATAATTTCATCTGCTTTTTCTTGAACAAATTTATAACCATAACCCAATCTTTTAATTTCATTTTGCAAAATAATATTTTCTAAAGTAGAAAATCCTTGAGTATTAAAGTATTCAGGATAAGTCCTATCGATATTAAGAATAGCAGAATGAACATATATAGGATTATATCCCCATTCATTGATTTTTTTATATTCTTTGATAATATCATTTAAATCATACAAAGGATTTACATTGTATTTGTTATCAGTATTAATATGATTTACAATAAGTTCTGTTGGCAAATTTCCTGGAATTCTTCCCATTTCATCTACAGAAGAGTCGATGATAATATTTCTATGCGAAAGTAAAGATACTCCTTGTAATGCAAGAGACAATGAAGAAGATAAATTCTCATGCAAATGAATACCTATTGCAATATCATCTGGTATTATCTCATTGAAAAATTTAATAAGTTTTATAAAACTATCAGTCTGTAAAGCTCCAAAAGTATCCACAAGAGAAATGCCCTTTGGTTTTAAAGGTAAAATAGCTTCTAAAATCGTCTTAATTTCATCAAAAGAATATTTAGTAATCGCTATAGGATTTAAATAAACACTATAATTTAAATCTTGCAAAATTTACAAGATCTTTTAAATGCTCTTTATAAAAGGCTATTCTTGCAAAATCTACAAAATCAGATCCTTTTAGTTTATCAAAATCACACCTATCTGTTCGAAGCATCATTCCGAATTTGCTTTGTGATTTTTCTACTTGACTTAATATTTCATCGATATATTTAATTTCACTGAATATACTTGAATTTTCATCGTACAAGGTATTTTGTAAAAATCCTACTTCAATTAAGTCTATTTTGGCCTTAACTAAATTTTTGATAATGCTTAAAATATTTTCTTTGCCAAATTTTCCTTTATTGATATGCGTGCCATCTCTTAAGGTACAATCAAGTATTTTGATGTTATTCATTTTTATTTCCCTTTTCTATCTAAAACTTGCTTAAAAAATAAAAAATCTTCCTCATTCTTAATTTCAAAAACTGAATCACGATTTAAAATTTTTTTATATGGAACTTTACCCCAATGATATTTATATTTTTGCATTAAAGTTTTACTGATAATAAAACACCCATTAACAAGATAATAAAGCTTTGGTAAATTACTAGAATGGATGTGATAATGCCCTGTTTTAAAATTTAATGGACCATTTTCATCTAGAATAAATTTATCGAGTCTTGCACAAGTAATTAAAGAATCATAGATATTAAAATCTAAATTTAAAAATTCATCTATGGCTTCAGAAAAAATTTTTTCGTTTATAAAAGGATTAAAGCAAGATGTCCATATCACATATTGATTTTTAATATTTAAAACAAGGTTTTTAATAAAAAATTCCAAGTTATCCTGCACTTCCTCTTCTTTTCTTAAATAAAATTTTACATCAAAATTCTCAACTTGTTTTTTTATTTCTAAAGAATTACTAGCAACGATAATTTCATCAATAAGATCAATTTTTTTAAAATCTCTAATCTTTCGCTCTAATAGACTAAAATCATTGCACTCAAAAATTTCTAATTGCTTATCTTTTTTTCTAATTGGGATTATTGCACTAAACATTTTTCTCCTTTAAAAAACATTCATAACATATATTACCATTGATCATTTTTAAAATTTTAACATATTGCTCCAAGGGTGAAAAATCAACAGAATTTACATTAAAATAATTTGATAAATACGACTCATCAATCCTTGTTAAAAGCAATGTTCTTTTGGGTTGAACTAAATAGTCACATTGGGTAAAACATTTTGGAGATGGGATGGCAAGATATATTTTAGAAACATTATGATCTTTTAATATATCACAAACTACTTTCAAAGTAGATCCTGTGAAAATAGCCTCATCGACTAAAATAATATTTTTGTTTTTTATCAACTCGAAATTTACTTCCATATTATCATATAAATATCTTTTTCGAGTATCTACATCTTGAATTTCAAAAGCTCTCTCGCTAACTTGAATTTTTTTAAGCGCAGGTAACATTGGAATTTTTAAAGCTTTTGATAATCCTACGGCATAAAATATTCCACTAGAAGGGACTGGAACTATATAATCGACCTCACTGAGGCAATTTTTGTCAATATAATTAGCTAATATTTCTCCTAATTTTATACGAAAATTTCCAACATTATTTGAAAAAACATTTTCATTGGGATCTCCTTGATATAAAAGCCTTAAAGAACAAAATTGCTGTTTGTGGGATATAATTTGAGAATTAAAATCATCATAACTAATCAAAATATGATCATTTTTAATGCTAGTAACAATACTTTCTACAAAATAATCAACTAAAATTTCCGCATTTCCTAAACTCTGAATTTCATCAATCTTATCATTAAAACCAATAAAATTAGAAATTTTAACAAGGATAATGTTTTTAAATGTTCTATAAGTATTTCTTGATGATTTTTGAATGATAATAATTTTAGCAAATCTAGAAAAATAATTTACTATTCTTTTTGTAAATTCTTTTTTTGATTCAAGGGAATTGATAATAACATATTCTATTTTTGAAGAATCAATGCTTTGAAAATTCGACTAAACAATTGTTCATTATAATTATAAGCTTGCAGTTGATTTGGAAAATACCTTTTGAAATATTTTTGAAATTTTATCCCTATTAAATCATCATTGCTAAATAATAAAAATTTGCGATTGTTAAACATTGATATTCCTAAAAATTATACACATTCTCTTTAAGCTTTCTGTTTTACTTGCAAAATACTTCTGATTTTCTCTAAATCTTTTGGTGTATCCACTGATAAAGATTTGATATTTTCCACTTCAATACAATAAAAATTTTTACCATATTCAATAAATCTTAAAGTCTCTAAACCTTCTATTTTTTCATACTTTGATGGTTTTGATAGAACAAAAAAGTCAAGCATGGATTTTGCATACGCTAAGACTCCAATATGCTTATAATAATCAAAATTCAAACTCTTATAAGGAGTAGGTATAGGAGTTCTTGACATATAGATAGCTTTTTTATTTGAATCAAAAATAATTTTTATATTGCTTGGATCTAAAAGCTCATTTGGGGATTTAATCTTGCAAATTAAATTTGCAACAAAACCTTTATGAATAGTCTTTGGGACAATACGATCAATTATCTTTGGCTCAATTAAAGGCTCATCACCATTGATTTGCACATACAAATCAGCTGCAATTTTTTGCGAAACTTCATGTATCCTTGAAATACCACTTTCGTGAATTTTGGTAGTTATATTTGGTATATCAAATTTATCACAAGCCTTAGATATTCTCTCATCATCTGTAGCAACTACTAAATCTGTTAATTTTTCAGATTTTTTAGCTTGTTGATATACCCACCATATCATAGGCTTTCCTAAAATATCAGCCAAAGGTTTTCCAGGAAATCTTGTAGATGCGTATCTTGCTGGAATTACACCTAAAATTTTCATTATTTCCCCTTTTTTAATTGAAAATAAGTATTTTCAAACTTTTTATTTCTTTAAAAATATAAAGAGCTATTGTATGATTTTTAGGCTAATAAAAATATAAAAAAATACAAATAATATTGAATAATATCGAACTTGGGTTATATGTTATATTTTGTTGAAAATATTTTATTTTTAATAAAATATGAGAAATTATCTATTTTATAAGGAAACGTATTGTTAAAAAATAGAATTAAATAAAGTATGCTGTCAAGACAACTCGAATATTTTAACTGTTTTAAAATGCATAGAACAAAGTAAAGAAAGATTTGTATTTACTGTAGATCAAAATTCATTTGTATAGTCACAGATTAGGAATATAAGAAGATTTTTTATTAGACAAAATTAGCAAACAAACAATCTCTTGCAATTTATCAAAATGATTTTAGTCTTATCAATTAGACAAATAAGACTAAAAAGCTTTGATTAAGAGAGCTTTTAAAGCAAAGTTGTTATAATTAAAAGCAAAAAGAAATATTGTATGGATAGGGAAGTATTTTATATAGCAGGATATGATCCTAAAAGTTATAGATTTTATTATGATTTATTTAAAAAAAACCTAAAAGATTATTCTCATACTTTTAACATTAAAGCTGATTTAAGTAAAATTGAAAAAAATGAGCAATTTCCTTTTTTTAAAATTTCTTGCGAGGGAGTGCAAACTAAATATCATTTTTTAACATGGAATGATATTGTTAAGAAAAATTGGTCGGAAAATTACAAAGATGCTTTGGCAGATTGTTATAGTTTTTTTAGAATTTATACTATCACAGGACTTTTTATCAAATTTGGCAAAGAGTCGATTTATCAACTTATCACAGGTTATTATCCTTTTTTTTATGTGTTATTTTCTTTACTATTTTCTTTGGTTTTAGCTTTTGGAAGTTTTGCTTTTTTGCAAAATTATACGCATTTTTCTTTAGCTATCATCATAGGATGTTTTTTAGGATTTTTATTAAATCATTTTTTATTTAAATTAGGTAAGAAATTAGCTGTATTTTGGATAGCAAGAATTTGTGCTTTTTGTGCTACTTGGCAAGATAAAAAAATAGGCGCTATGCAAGAAAGAATCATGCTTTTTGCAAATGTTATAGTGGAGAAGCTAAAACAAAACGAAAGCAAACAAGATTATGAGCTTATTTTAGTAGCGCATAGTGTTGGAACTATAGTTTGTATAGAAGTTTTGGAGTGTATTTTAAGACAAAATTTAGATTTATCTTTACTTCGTAAATTAAAAATTCTTACTTTAGGAGAATGCATACCTTTAGTGAGTTATCAAAAAAAAGCAGATGAATTTAGAAAGAAGCTTGAATTTGTTTCAAGGTTTGATTTAAAATGGTATGATTACACATCGATTATTGATGGAGCATGTTTTCCTCAAGTGGATTTTTTCCGCACGAGTGGTGTAAATGCTAAATTTACACCCCCATTTTTAAGTGCTAAATTTCACACTTTATATGAAAAACATGAGTATAAAAAAATAAAAAGAGATAAAAACAAAGCGCACTTTTTATATCTTTATAGTATTAGTGTTAAAGGTGATTATGATTTTTTTTCTTTCATCATAATGTCTAAATTTTTAGAAGAAAAGGTAAAAATATGAGTGAATGTCCCTTTTTTCCAAAACCTTATAAAAATAAGGCTTCTACACTTTTAACTTTTTTGTTAAAGCGTAGATCTTGGCTTGATGGACTTTATGAGCGTAGTTATAAAATGCAAACAGGCTATGTGAAGATGCCAAATTTTGATCTTTATGTTATAAATGACACTAAAGAAGTTAAAAGAATGATGGTTGATGAGGTTAGAGAATTTCCTAAAAGTGCATTTTTGCATGAGCTTTTAAGTCCGCTTTTAGGAGAGAGCATTTTTACTACAAATGGTGAAGTTTGGAAAAAGCAAAGAGAGCTTTTGCGTCCAAGTTTTGAAATGACTCGTATCAATAAAGTGTTTAATCTTATGAGTGAAGCCGTAGCTGATATGATGGATCGTTTTAGCAAGTATCCAAATCATGCTGTTATTGAAGTAGATGAAGCTATGACTTTTATTACCGCTGATGTGATTTTTCGCACCATTATGTCTTCAAAACTCGATGAGGAAAAAGGTAAAAAAATCTTAAATGCCTTTGTGACTTTTCAAGAGCAAAGCGTTCATACAGCTATGCATCGTATGTTTCGTTTTCCAAAATGGCTTTCTTATGTATTAGGAGATCGTAAGCGTGCTAAGGCTGGAGATGTGATCAGGCAGGTTTTAAGTGATATCATAAAACCAAGATATGATATGACAGATAATGCGGAATTTGAAGATATTTTAGGATCTTTGCTTTTAGTAGTGGATGCGGATACAAATAAGCGTTTTTCTTTTGAGGAAATTTTAGATCAAGTAGCTATGCTTTTTTTAGCAGGACATGAAACCACAGCAAGTTCTTTGACATGGACGCTTTATTTGCTTAGTCTTTATCCTAAGGAGCAAGAAAAAGCTTATGAGGAGATTACTCAGGTTTTACAGGGTAGAGCTATTGAAATTTCTAATCTAAGACAGTTTAAATACTTAACAAATATTTTTAAAGAATCTTTAAGGCTTTATCCTCCTGTTGGGTTTTTTGCAAGAGAGGCAAAAAAAGATACCCAAGTTAGAGATAAGCTTATTAAAAAAGGTTCTGGGGTGGTGATTGCTCCTTGGCTGATACACAGACATGAAGAATTTTGGACAAATCCGCATGGGTTTAATCCCTCTCGTTTTGAAGGAGAATACAAAAAAGATGCTTATTTGCCTTTTGGGGTAGGGGAGAGAATTTGTATAGGACAAGGTTTTGCTATGCAAGAAGCGATTTTGATTTTGGCTAATATTTTAAAAACTTACAAACTAGAACTTGAAGAAGGTTTTGTACCTGATGTAGTAGGGCGTTTAACAGTGCGTTCGGCTAATGGTATGAGGATAAAATTTAGCAAAAGAGAGTTATGAAAAGAGTTAGAGTTAAAATTCGCGCCAATTTTCGTCGTCGTGTAAAACGCACCTTAAAAGGAAGCTTAAAAGAAAAATTAGCAGGGACTATTTTGCTTTGTGCGATAGTACCTTTAGCAGTTTTAGGATATCTTTTTATCGTGATTATAGGAACTTTTTTTAATACCGCACGAGCAAGACAGGGTGTTAGAGCCTTAGATCATTTTGTAAATGCAAGCTTGTTTAATGGCTATGCTTGGGAGAGCGTTTCTTCTCATGCGTGGCGTGAAAGAAATCGCAAAAAATGGGCAAGGATTGTTATAAAAATCACAGATTTTTTTCAAAAAGACCATTGTAAAAGAGCAAATAAAAGAGAACAACCTGTGGTAGATTTCATACTTTCAAGAAATTTAGACAAGCAAACTATAGGAAAATAATCAAACTATAGCCACTATGGCTATAGCAAAACCATTATCATGAGAAATGCTTAGAGAAGTTTGAGTGATATTAAAATCTTTTGTAATTTTTTGAGAATATTTTAATTTAGGGGCATTTCTTTCATCTTTTGATATTTCAATATCAAAAAAACTGCATAATTCACAAATTCCAACACCCAAAGCCTTGCTAGCAGCTTCTTTAGCAGCCCAAAGACCTGCTAGAGTTGCTGGATTTTTAATGAGTATTTGTTCTTTTGGGCTTAGAAATTTATCCAAAAAATTTTTGCCATGTCTAGAATGAATTTTTTCTATCCTAGAAATGGCGATGATATCACAGCCTACACGCATTAAGAAACTACAAAATCCGTAAAATAAACATTTTTAATAAAGCCATCGGTTAAAATTTCATTGATTTTTCCAACTAGCTCATCTTTTAAACGTTCTTTGCCTTTTTGTGTACTTACTTCTTCAAAAGTTTTAGCTGTTAATGTACGAATAATAATATCACGAATCACTGGAACTTTTTTGTCAAGTTCAGGTTTTAAAAGTTCGCTATTTTGTTCTAATTCTATAGTGCATTTTACATATCTTGAGCCACTATCGCTAAGTAAATTTAGGGTAAAAGGATCAAGTGGATACATAGGACCTATATTAGCAAAATCACTACCTCGTTGAGTAGGGGCTGAAACCTTAGGTTTATCGGCTTTTGCCTCTTCTTTTGGAGCTTCTTTGACTTCACTTTCATCACTTGAACTGCTTGAAATAAGCCAAGCAATTACTCCCATAATACTAAGAAGTAAAACAAAAAGTAAAATAACAATAATAATTACAAGTGAACCGCCTTTTTTCTTTTTCGTTTCTTCGTTTTCTAATTCTTCATCCATAAATTTTCCTTTATTTAGTGAAATTAATGTAAAATTGTAGCAAAAATTTCTTTTCTATCCAAATTTGCTTTAGAAAAACGATAAATTTAGGTTAAAGAAGAGATGAATTTGAAGGAAAAAAATGTTAGATGTGATTTTTAGAGAATATGATATAAGAGGACTTTATGGCAAAGAACTAAATGAAAAAAGTGTTAAGGCTATAGGTTTTTGCTTAGGACAAACCATGCTAAATAAAGGCTGTAAAAATGTAAGTGTGGGTTATGATGCAAGATATAGTGCAAATGAGCTTTTTAATTATCTGGTGAGTGGACTTAACAAAGCGGGAATAAAAATCTATGATATAGGGCTTGTGCCAACTCCATTGGGGTATTTTAGTCTTTATGAGGGCTTGAAATTTGATGCAAATGTTATGATAACAGGCTCTCATAACCCAAAAGATTATAATGGTTTTAAAATCACTATCAATAAAGAAAGTTTTTTTGGTGTGGAATTAAAAGAGTTTTCAAAAGAAGTTTATAAGCATTTAGATGATGAGATTGAAGAAAATTTAGAAGTAGAAAAATACGATATTTTAAGCCTTTATGTGAAATTTATGTGCGAGCAATTTAGCTTTTTAAAGGATTTTAATTATAAATTTGGTGTTGATTGTTCAAATGGTGCGGCTGGAGTAGTGATAAAGCCTTTAATCAAGGCTTTAAATTTAAAAGCTCATGTAATGTTTGCAGAGCCTGATGGACAGTTTCCAAACCACGCTCCAGATCCTACAGAAGAAGAAAACTTAAGTGCGATTAGAGAGTTTTTAAATCAAAATCAAGATTATTCTTTATCTTTTGCTTTTGATGGGGATGCTGATAGAATGGTTGCTTTGAGTAAAACTCATGTATTTTGTGGAGATGAGCTTTGTTATTTGTTTGCTAAAAATATTCCTAATCCACGCATTTTAGGTGAGGTAAAATGTTCTAAAAATCTTTTTGATGAAGTGGCTAAATTTGGAACTATTTTTATGGGAAAAACAGGACATTCTAACATCAAAAAAATGATGAAAGAAAAAGATATTGATTTAGCAGCTGAAGTGAGTGGGCATATTTTCTTTAAACATAGATATTTTGGTTATGATGATGGAATTTATGCATTTTTAAGAGCCTTAGAGCTTGTTTATAAAGGCTTTGATTTAGAAAGCATGATTAAGGCTTTGCCAAAACTTTATACTACACCTGAAATTAAAATTCCTGTAAATGAAGAAGAAAAATTCAAACTTGTGGAAGAATTTCAAAAAGAGATTGAAAAAGGAGCTTTAAAAGGTGTTAAAAGTCTTTGTGAAATTGATGGAGCTAGGATAGATTTTGGCGATGGATGGGCTTTGCTTCGTGCATCTAACACTAGCCCTTATCTTATCACACGCTTTGAGGCAACTTCTTTAGAAAGAGCAAAAGAGCTTGAAAGTATGGTATTTACTTTATTTGATGATATAAAAGCTAGATTTAAGAATTGATGAGATAATATTTCGCGATTTAAATTTATCTTAAAAGGAATCAAAAATGAAAAAAATACTTGTTCTACTTACACTATGTGCTTTTGCTTTTGGTGCAAGTGAATGCGATAAAAAAATTGATCGTATTAATAAAGAAATCAGTTTTTCTAAAGCACATAATGACACAGCTAGAACTTTAAGCTTGGAGCTTGCTTTAAAACAAGTGCAAAATGATTGTACTAAAGATCCTATGTTTTATGATAAAAAGTTAGAAGCTAAAAAACTTAAAGAACAAGAAGTGGAAAAAATCGAAAAAGAACTCGATGCTTTACATGATCAAAAAGACTATATGAGTAAGGTTGAGTATAAAGCTAAGAAAAAAGCTTTAAAAGAGCAAAAAGAGAAAATTAAAAAAGAGATTGAAGAATATATTGATAATCTCTAAAAATTAAAAGGCTAATTAAATTTAGCCTTTTTAAACCCTACCTTTTTTAAGATTTTCTAATAATTCTTCTATATTATAAATTTCTCTGTGTTCTGGTGTTAAAAGATGGATTAAAATATCACCAAGATCAATCACACTCCATTCTTCGCTACTATCTATGTTTAAAAATTCCTCACCTTTGGCTTTAAGTTGTGTTTTAAGCTCATCGATCAAGGATAGAGCGTGTCTTTCTCCTAAAGTAGCTGCGATAATGACATATTTTACAAAGTATTCTTGCTCGCTCATGTCAATGGTTTTGATATCTTCAGCTTTTTTTTCATCTAAAATTTTAACGATTAAATCTATTCTTTCTTGCATTATTGTCCTTTAATTTTTGAAATTGTATCAATTTTTTTGTAATTTTTCATAATATTTTTTTACTTCATCTTTAATTTCTTCGCAAACTTCATTTGTATTTAAAGTGTTGCGTATGAAAGAAGAAGCGATTTTTTTATCGGTTTTTAAATCTTTAAAATTCTTAGGAATTTCTATATCATTGCGATTAGCAATAACAAATTCTACTAAAGAATTAAGTTTTTCAAAATCATGCCAAAGATGAAGTTTTTCTAAATGATCTGCGCCGATTAAAAGATAAAATTTACTAGGATTATAAAGCTTATAAAGATACTTAACACTTTCTATGCTAGGAACAGGGCGTTTTTGCTTGGTTTCAAAATCACAAATTTCAACTTTTGGAAAATGTCCCCAAAGTTTTTTAACCCATAAGAATCTTTGCTTTTCATCAGCACTAAAGTTTTGTTTAAAAGGGTTGATATAAGTAGGCATAATAATAAGCTTATCAATATCTAATTTTTCCAAAGCCTCTAAAATAACGCTATTGTGTCCATTATGTGGTGGATCAAAACTGCCACCAAAAAGTGCTATCTTCATTAAAATTTTAACCTTTTTTTTGTAGAATATTAGCATTATATTTTGCAAAAGGAAATTAAATGGCTGTAAAAGTTGCTATAAATGGTTTTGGACGTATAGGCAGATGTGTTGCAAGAATCATCTTAGAAAGAAATGATATTGAGCTTGTGGCGATAAATGATACTACGGATATTGAACTTACAAAATACCTTTTTAAATACGATACAGTACATGGTGAATTTAAAGGCAGTGTTGATAGTGAAGGCGATGATTTAGTGGTAAATGGTAAAAAAATCAAAGTATTTAAAAGTCGCAATGTAAAAGATCTTGACTTTGCAAAACACGGCGCACAAATTGTTTTAGAGTGCACAGGAGCGCATTTAACTATGGCAAAATGTCAAGAATTTATAGATATGGGAGTACAAAAAGTGATCATGAGTGCTCCTGCAAAAGATGATACTCCTACTTATGTTTTAGGAGTAAATTCAGAACTTTACAAGGGTGAAAGCATTATTTCTAATGCAAGTTGTACAACAAATTGTTTAGGTCCTGTTTGTCGTGTTTTACAAGATAATTTTGGCATAGAAAAAGGACTTATGACAACAATACATGCTTATACAAATGGACAAAGTATTATTGATGCTAAAGCTAAAGATAAACGCCGTTCTCGTGCTGCAGCGCAAAATATCATTCCAACTTCTACAGGCGCAGCAAAAGCTATGAAACTTGTTATGCCTGAACTTAATGGCAAGCTTCATGGACAAAGTATGCGTGTGCCAGTGATTGATGTATCAAGCGTGGATTTAACTGCACAACTAAGCCGTAAAGTTAGCAAAGATGAAATCAATGAAGCTTTCAGAAAAGCTGCAGCTACAAATTTAAAAGGCATTTTAATGGTAGATGATGATGAAAGAGTTTCAAGCGATTTTATCACTTGTTCTTATGGAGCTATTGTAGCAAGTGATTTAACTCAAGTGATTGCGGATGATTTTATCAAGGTAATTGCTTGGTATGATAATGAATGGGGCTATTCAAGTCGTCTAGTAGATATGGCAGTATATATTGCAAATAAGGCTTAATCATGAGTGATATTATTTCTATAAAAGACATTGATTTAGCTAAGAAAAAAGTTTTTATAAGATGTGATTTTAATGTTCCTCAAGATGATTTTTTAAATATCACTGATGATAGACGCATAAGATCAGCTATTCCTACGATAAGATATTGTTTGGATAATGGTTGTAGTGTGATTTTAGCCTCTCACTTAGGACGCCCAAAAGAAATTAGTTCCAAGTATTCTTTAGAACCCGTAGCTAAGCGTCTTGCTAGACTTTTAGATAAAGAAATTATCATGGCAAAAGATGTTATCGGTGAAGATGCAAAAACTAAAGCTATGAATTTAAAAGCAGGTGAAATTTTACTTCTTGAAAATTTGCGTTTTGAAAAAGGTGAAACTAAAAATGATGAAAATTTAGCCAAAGAACTTGCTTCTATGGTTCAAGTTTATATCAATGATGCTTTTGGAGTATGCCATAGAGCACATTCTAGCGTGGAGGCTATTACTAAATTCTTTGATGAAAAACACAAAGGTGCAGGATTTTTACTCCAAAAAGAAATTGATTTTGCAAGCAATCTTATCAAACATCCAGCACGTCCTTTTGTCGCTGTTGTTGGAGGTTCAAAGGTAAGTGGAAAACTTCAAGCATTGACAAATTTATTACCAAAGGTAGATAAATTAATCATAGGCGGAGGTATGGCATTTACTTTTTTAAAAGCTTTAGGTTATGATATAGGAAATTCACTTTTAGAAGAAGAACTTTTAGAAGAAGCTAATAAAATTCTTACCAAGGGTAAAAATTTAGGAGTGAAAATTTATCTTCCAGTAGACGTTGTAGCCGCTCCTGCGTGCTCACAAGATGCGCCGATGAAATTTGTTCCAGCGCAAGAAATTCCAAATGGTTGGATGGGTTTAGATATAGGACCTGCGAGTGTGAGACTTTTTAAGGAGGTGATTTCTGATGCGCAAACGATTTGGTGGAATGGACCTATGGGTGTTTTTGAAATTGATAAATTTTCAAAAGGTAGCATTAAAATGAGTCATTATATCAGCGAAGGACATGCAACTTCTGTTGTTGGAGGCGGTGATACGGCTGATGTGGTTGCGCGCGCAGGTGATGCAGATGAAATGACTTTTATTTCCACTGGAGGTGGTGCTTCTCTTGAACTTATAGAAGGTAAAGAACTTCCAGGCGTAAAAGCTTTAAGATCTAAGGAAAATGAATGATCTTTGCTGCAAATTTAAAATGCAATCACACAAGAGCAAGTTTTAAAATTTATGCTGAAATTTTAAATAAAACTATGGGAGCAAAATGTGATGATATTATCGTTTTCCCACCTAGTGTAGCATTTTTAGAAAATGAAAATAACTTCATACAAGGAGCCCAAAATTTTTATCCTTGTGTTAATGGCGCTTTTACAGGCGAGCTTGGAAAAGAACATTTGGACGAATTTGGGATCAAATGTGTTTTAATCGGGCATTCTGAAAGAAGAGCTTTAGGAGATGAAGCACTTATTAAGGCTAAATTTGATTTCGCTAAAGAGCATGGTTATAAAATTGTTTTTTGTATAGGTGAGAATTTAGATACAAAAAATTCAGGCAAGACTTTAGAGTTTTTAAAAAAACAACTTGAAATTATTGATTTAAATTATGAAAGACTCATTATCGCTTATGAGCCTATTTATTCTATAGGAACGGGAGTGAGTGCACAAACTACAGATATCGCTAAAGTGCTTGAATTTTTAGCGAGTTTAACCAAGGTACCTTTGCTTTATGGTGGAAGTGTGAATGAAAATAATATCAAAGAAATTTTAAGTGTAAAATATTGTGGCGGAGTTTTGATAGGCTCTGCAGCTTTAAAAGTAGAAAATTTTATAAAATTAATCAAAAGGATAAAAGATGATTATGAAGGGTAAAAAAGGCCTTATTGTAGGGGTTGCAAATAATAAATCTATTGCTTATGGCATAGCAAAAGCATGTTTTGATCAAGGAGCCCAGCTTGCTTTTACTTTTTTAAATGATGCTTTAAAAAAACGCGTAGAACCTATAGCACAAGAGTTTAATTCTAATTTTGTTTATGAGCTTGATGTAAACAATAATGAGCATTTAGATTCTATCGCTGAAAAAATCAAAAAAGATTTAGGCGAGATTGATTTTGTAGTGCATGCGGTTGCTTTTGCTCCAAAAGAAGCTTTAGAAAATTCTTTTTTAGAAACTTCAAAAGAAGCTTTTGATATAGCTATGCAAACTTCTGTGTATTCTTTACTTTCTTTAACGCGTGCGGTTTTGCCTATTTTAAAAGATAAGGGTTCGATTTTGACTTTAAGTTATCTTGGTGGGGTTAAATATGTACCTCATTATAATGTTATGGGTGTAGCAAAAGCTGCACTTGAAAGTTCTGTGCGTTATTTAGCAAGAGATCTAGGAGTAAAAGGAATTCGTGTTAATGCTATTTCAGCAGGTCCTATTAAAACTTTGGCAGCAAGTGGAATAGGGGATTTTAGAATGATTTTAAAATACAATGAAATCAATTCTCCTTTAAAACGCAATGTGAGTATAGAAGATGTAGGAAATTCGGCTATGTATTTACTTAGTGATTTGGCAAATGGTGTTACAGGTGAAATACATTATGTCGATGCAGGATATAACATCATGGGTATGGGCGATGTTGAAAAAAATGAAGAAGGACAAACTGTTCTTTGTTGGGATAATCAAAAAGGATAAAAAATGACAAAGCTTAGCAATGAAGAATTAAAAAATATACTTGAAGATCGCATTAAAAAACTTGAAAATTCTACTTTAAAAGAGGACAAGGTTATCAATGAAGAAAGTGTAAAAATTCTTGCTAGGCATTTATCTTTAGGCAATGAAATTCCAGCTCTTGCTCAAAGATTTTTTCAAATCGCACCTAAAACAAAGTTAGTATGGCTTCATCTTTGTGAATGTACAGGGTGTAGCGAGAGTTTGTTGCGTTCTGAGTTGCCAAGTTTTGATGAGCTTATTTTTGATTTTTTTTCTTTAGAATATCATGAAACTTTAATGGCGGCAAATGGCACTAAGGCTGAAGAACTTTTAGAGCATGTTTTAGAAGAAGATTTTATTTTAGCGGTTGAAGGTGGTGTTGCAGCCATTGATACCTTTTTTCTTACTATAGGAGCACAAGGAGAGAGTGGCTATGAAATTTTAGAAAAACTAGCCGCTAAAGCCAAGGCTATCTTTGCAGTGGGTACTTGTTCAAGTTATGGTGGTATTCAAGCTGCTTATCCAAATCCTAGTAAAACTTGTGGTATTAGCGAAGTCTTAAGTCAAAAAGTAGTAAATATCCCAGGTTGTCCTCCAAGTGATGTAAATATCATTGCGACTTTAAGTTTTTTTGCTTTATTTGGAGTTTTGCCTGAACTTGATGAGCAAAATCGTCCTGTGTGGGCTTATGGTAAATGTTTGCATGATATGTGTGAAAGAAAGGCGAAATTTGAAAGTGGGATTTTTGCTGAACATTTTGATGATGAAGCTGCAAAGAATGGAGCTTGTTTATTTAAGATAGGTTGTAAAGGACCTTATACTTACAATAACTGCCCTAAAGTGAAATTCAATGCTAAAACTTCTTGGCCAGTGGCTGCAGGACATGGTTGTATAGCCTGTAGTGAGAAAAATTTTTGGGATGAGTTTGGGAATTATGAAAAGCCTATGGCAAATATTTTTTCTTACGCTAAACTTTGCAATGAAGAGTTAAAACAAGAATTTTTTCTAGAAGAGCAAATTAAAATTTTAGAACAAATAGATTTTGAATTTGAAAGCAATATAAAACTTATTTTACAAAATATAGCTAAAAATAAATTAGGCGCTTTGCTTGTAGAAAATTATAAAAAATCCTTTGAAAAAAACTATGCTTTTATAGAACAAAATTTTGATGAAAATCCTATGCCTTCAAAAGATTTTTGGAAATATCTTGAAATAAGCTTTATTTTAGTTAAAGGTGAGTTTTTAAAAGATAAGAATGATTTTTTAATTGCGGCAAAAAATTACGCTTTTAAACATGCAAGTCCTTATGATTTTAAGTTAAATATAAACGCTGAAAAACCAAAGCTTGATGTGAGTAAATCTTTTCGTATGACTTTAATTTATCTTTGCGGCGGACTTGATTTTGAAGGTGTTGCTTATAGCATTTTAAAAGCTTTTGAAGATAATATCGCTAAAATTTCATCATTAAAAGCAAGTTAGTTTAATAAAATTTTAGCAATATGAAGCCCTATAAAAGCTACTATATAAGCACTTGTGCAGGTAAAAAGAAAGAGAAAGAGAGTGTATTTTAGCTTTCCGCTTTCTTTTGAAAAAACTATAGTTGCTGCAAAGCAAGGATTATAAATCATTACAAATAAAATAAAAGCCACTGCACTTGGTATAGGTATATTTTTAGTGATAATTCCTTTTAAATCATTATTTGTTTCATCTACATCTTTTCCTAGTGAATAAAGCATTCCCATAGTTGAAATCATCACTTCTTTAGCAGCCAAACCACTGATTAAAGATACGCTTAATTTCCAATCTAACTCAAGGGGTTTAAAAATAGGTTCTATGCTTTTGCCAAATTGTCCTAAATAACTTTGTTCTATAGCTCTTCTTTCTTGAGCATTAAAATCATTTAAATTTTCTTCACTTTTTGGAAAATTACTAGCAAACCATATGAGCAAAGAGGCCAAAAGTATGAAAGTTCCTGCTTTTTTAAGATACATTTTGGCTTTATTATAAACCATAAACCAAACTAAATGCCAATTTGGCATACGATATTTTGGCATTTCCATAACAAAAGGTTCATCAAGTCCACGAAATGCTGTCATTCTTAAAAATTTTGCAGCACAAAGTCCTAAAATCGCACCTAAAATATAAATTCCAAAAAGATAATTTCCTGCTTTTTCACTTGGAAAAAAAGCGCCGATAAAAAGCACATATACAGGAAGTCTTGCCCCGCAACTCATAAAATTGATCACAAAAAGAGTTAAAAGTCTATCTCTTTTGTTCTTAAGAGTGCGTGTAGCCATAAAAGCAGGTACTGAACAACCAAAACCAGTGATTAGTGGAATAAAACTTTTACCATGCAAACCAAATTTATGTAAAATCCCATCAAGTAAAAAAGCTACTCTTGACATATAGCCTGTGGTTTCTAAAAGAGCTATGCCTAAAAATAAAATCATTATATTAGGCAAAAAAAGTATCACAGCACCAACACCTGCATAATCCCATCAGCCAAAGCTGAAGCGATGAAGGTATTAGAAATATTGTTTTTAACAAATTCACCTAAGGCATTAAAGCCTGATTCTATATAATCCATAGGAATTTGTCCTAAGCTAAAGGTGAGTTGAAATAAAAGCCACATTAAAAATAAAAATATAGGTAAGCCAAAGAATTTATGGATAAGTAAGGCATCGATTTTTTTGGTTAAATTTCTCTCTTCTTTTTTATGTGTGATAATTTTTTTTGAAAGTTCATTAATAAAATATAATAAATCTTCTTTTTCTGGAGTTTTTTCGCAAAGCGGAGTGTAAAATTGAGATCTTGGAATAAATTTACTTTCAAATAAAATAATAATTTTTTGCAGCAAAAGTTCTAAATTTTCTTTTGTTTTTGCTGAAATTTCAACAACTTGACTTTGAAATTCTTGGCTTAAAATAGAAGTGTCAAGCTCTATACCTTCTTTTTTGGCTTCATCGCACATATTTAAAGCTAAAAGCATTTTTTTATTAAGGCTTAAAAGTTCTGCACTAAGGATAAGATTGCGTTCTAAATTGGTAGCATCTAAAACATTAACAATAACATCATAGTCATTTTGATTTAAAAAATGACGTGTGATTTTTTCTTCTTCGCTATATCCATCTAAAGAATAAGTTCCTGGCAAATCAATGACTTCAAATTCATAGTTTTTATAAAAAGTTTTTGCGCTTGCTTTTTCTATAGTAACTCCGCTAAAATTTCCTACTTTCATATTGGCTTTGCAAAGCGCATTAATAAGAAGACTTTTGCCTACATTAGGCTGACCTACAAGGGCTATTTTGATTTTTTTCATATAAGATTCACTTCTATGGTTTTAGCTTCATCAGATCTTAGGATAACACAACTTGTATCAAGTTCTACCATTATGGTGGCATTTTTTAAAGAGGAGTGAATTTTTTTCAAGTTTTTATTTTTGATAAATCCAAAGCTTAAAAGTCTATTTTTGAGTTCTTTTTGAGCGCTTAAATTGACAATAATAGCCTTTTGTCCATCTTTTAAATTATCTAAAGTCATTGTAATTCCTAAATTAATAATAAATATTATAATAAAAAAGTGTAATGAAATTATCCTTCTTGTAAAAAGAAGGATAAATATTTAAAAAGAAAAGTGGTTTAAATTTTCTAGATTGATGATTTGATCTAGAATTTTGTTAGCTTTAGCATTATCAAGGTAAATTTGTGCATTGGCTAAAAATTTAGCTTTTAATTCTTCAAAACTTAATGGATTATCAAAATTACCTTTATTTATAAAAACATCTTTTTGGATTGTGCGTCCATCTTGCAAACTGGCTTCTAAATGCCCTGGAAAATATTTTGGAAAGCCTTGAGATTTCCTTTTTTCGTAACTGATTTTTTTAGCAAATTCTAGTACTTCTTCACGCTTTAAATTTTCATAAGATTCAAGAGTGATTTTACCATCAAAGAATCCAAGAGCCATTAAAAAAGGCATGGAAAATTTAGCTTCATAAGCACTATTTGGAGTGTATTTTGCTTCCAAAGGATCGCAGATAAAAGAAATAGGAACTTCATCTACAAAGCAATGAATACTTTGAATTTCATTAGCTTTTAAACCATCATTTTTTAAAGCAATGGCACAATCAATAAGCCCATGAGCAAAATGACAGCTTGGATAAGGTTTGATTGAAACTTGCATGGTTTGCCAAATTTCACCTAAGGCTTTGTTAAGTTCTGTTTTATCGCATTCTTCTTCTATGCCAAAACATTTAAAGATATTATCCCTACCTTCAAAAATACTCAAAGGTCCACTCATATGGTTTTTAGCAAAATGAGCTACTATAATACCGTTTTTAATAGCATTGGCAATATGTAAAACTTTTGAATTAGATCCATTGGATAAAAACTCATTAATCCCACTTGCAAAACTTCCTGCAAGTCCTAAAGCATTGATGATTTGTTCTTTGTTAAGATCTAGTAAGATTGCACTTGCACTCACGCTTCCAAAAATTCCTGCAATAGCAGTAGTATGAAAACCACGCTTATGAAAAGTGCCTTTACTTGCAATGCCTACCCTAGCTGCAATTTCCCAGCCTATTATAAAAGCTTTGATGATTTTTTTCGCATCTTTGCTAACATGAAAACCATAACTTAAACAAAGTGGAGTTAAAATCGCACTTGCATGCAAAATCGCTTCTGTATGCGTATCGTCAAAATCTAACGCATGAGAAGCAATGCCATCTAGCATGGCTGCGTATATAGGATCTAATTTTTGATCATTTACCCAAATAGGAGTATTTTTTTCTGTGCTTAAATTTTCAAAAGCTTTAAAAGCATTTAAAACACATTCTTCTTTGCTTGCTGCTATAGCTGTTCCAAGGCTATCAAGCATAAGCTCTTTAGCTCTTTGAACAACTGTATTAGGGATATTTTCATATTTAAGATTGAAAATAAAATCCGCTAAAATTTCACTATAGAACATGATTTTTCCTATTTTAAGATAGCACTATTTTTGATTTTTGCCAAAAATTCATCTACAAGTTTTGGCGCATATCCTACATAGGTTGTTGCATCAAGCAAAGCATCGATTTCTTTTTCTTTCAATACCTTAGATACTCTTTTATCTGCAAGTAAAACTTCTTTAAAAGTTTTTTGTTTTTCGATACCTAGCATAGCATTTTCATAAACAATTTCATGGGCGTGTTGTTTTCCATAATGATCGCTTAATGCAAACATAACACGCTCTGCTAAAACAAAACCATTAAGAGTATTTAAATTTTTAAGCATTTTGTCTTTTTTTACTTCTAAATCGCTAAGAGCGAATTTCATATTTGCTAAAACCACAGAAAGCATTAAAAACATTTCAGGTAAAAGCTTCCATTCCATTTTCCAAACTTGACCATCTCTTTCATGTTCATGTCTTTCAATATCACTTAAAATGGCTAAATTTGCTTTAAAAGCATTGCTTACTGTAACTGCATTTTCGCTTACTGCAGGATTTCTTTTGTGTGGCATAGTGCTTGATCCTACTTGTCCTTTGCCAAAAGGTTCAGCAACTTCATCAATTTCATTATGCGAAAGGATTAAAATTTCATGAGCGATTTTGTTAAAGGTTGCGTTGATATTACCTAGCACAAAACCAAGCTCTATAAAGCGATCACGTGCAGGTTGCCAAGAAATATTAGGCACATCAAGTCCTAAATTTTCTAAAGTGAGTTTTTCTACCTCATTGCACTCATCACTTAAACTTGCTTTAGTTCCTACAGCGCCTACTATACTGCCTACATAAAGTCTTTTTTCAAGCTCAAGTATTCTTTCAAAATGACGCTCAAGTTCGCTTAACCAAATAGCCACTTTATGTCCAAAAGTAATAGGCAAAGCCTGAAGTGCTAAAGTTCTTCCCATCATAGCAGTGTTTTTATGGGTTTTAGCTAGTTTCGCTAAGGCTTTTGCGATAGCTTTTAATTCACTTTTTACAAGAGTCATTGCTTCTTTAAATTGTAAAACCAGTCCTGTATCGATGATATCTTGAGTGGTTACTCCAAAATGTACATATTCGCCTAAATTATTATCGCAAGCTTTTTCTAATCCTCTTACAGTAGGAACTAAAGGGTGTTTGGTCTTTTTAAATTCAGCAAAGATAAAGTCCATATCCATAAATTTATAATGAGCTTTTTTTGCGATCTCATCAGCTGCTTTTTTAGGGATAATTTTAAGTTTTGCTTGTGCTTTTGCTAAAGCTGCTTCAACATCGAGCCATTTTTGTATGCGGTTTTGTTCGCAAAAAATAGCACGCATCTCCTGCGTGCTCCATGAGTCTGCTAGTAATCTATGATCAAATACGCTAATTCCTGTCATCTTATCTCCTTATTTTTTAATACTATCAAAAGCTTGTGTTAAATCAGCAATTAAATCTTTAGTATCTTCAAGACCTATATGAAATCTTACAAATGGTCCTCTTGCGCTCCAATCTGTTGCAGTTCTAGGCGGAGTAGTTACGGTGGCTAAGCTTTCATATCCACCCCAGCTAGCACCAATTGAAAAGTATTCTAGTTTATCTACAAATTTAATAGCATCATCTTTGCTATAACCTTCTGCAAATTCTATGGTAATCATACCATTTGCACCTTTATGATCACGCATGAAAATTTCATGATTTGGGTGGGATTTGAGTTTTGGATAGAAAATTGTTTTAATTTCTTTTCTGCTTTGTAAAAACTCTACAATTTCATCAGCACTTTTTTCATGAGCTTTCATTCTCACATCTAGTGTTCTCATACCACGAAGTACTAAGTAAGCATCATCAGGACTTGTTGTAAAGCCTAAAGCTTCTGGAAGTTTGTCAAAATTTTTCCATTCTTTTTCGTTGATTACTACTATACCCATGGTTACATCAGAGTGTCCACTAAGATATTTTGTAGCGGCGATAACTGAAATATCCACTCCAAGTTCTAAAGGATTTAGAAAATATCCACTAGAATAAGTATTGTCAATAGCTACAGGGATATTATGCGCATGGGCAATTTTGCAAAGTTTTGGTAAATCTATGATTTCATAAAGTATAGAACCTGGACTTTCACATAGGATAAGCTTGGTATTAGGTTTGATTTTTTTCTTCTACATCACTTGCATCAGCTTTTAAAAAATCAATTTCAATGCCCATTTTTTCTAAAAATAATTCGCAAATCGTTCTTACAGGCCCATAAATTGCATCAGTGATTAAAAAATGTGTATCTTTGCTTGCATAGTTTAAAAGCACCATAGCTAATGCTGCAAGTCCTGTTGGGAAAAGTTGTGCTCTATAACCACCCTCTAGAGTGCAAATAAGTTTTTCAAGTTCAAAATTGGTTGTTGTTCCTCTAGATCCATAACTTAAAACACGATCTGTTTTTCTTAATTCTCTGTATTTTTGCCAAGTTGCGTGATCTTTAAAAAGTATGGTTGATGCACGCATAAGTGTAGGATTGACTGATCTTACTTCAGCGCCTTGATCGCCTCTGCCACAATGAATAAGTTTAGTTTTTGAGTTCATTTTTTCTCCTTTTTAAAGATAGATATAAGTCATAATAACATTTACAATAGCCGCTACAAGCATAGGAATAGCTGTTCTTTTAACCACGGCAAAAGGACTTACTCTTGCAATAGCTGAGATAGCTAAGATCGCTGGTGCAATAGGACTAACACATCTTCCAAAGCCCGTCATGATTTGAATCGGTGCTATCATAGTGATAGTTTCAACTCCAAAGTGTTTTGCTATATTTGGGATAAGTGGAGCAAAGCTAAAAAATGCCGCATTTCCTGAACCCATTAAGAAAGCACAAACTGCAAGTAAGATTGAAACGGCGATAATAATAGCCAAAACTCCAAATCCTGCATTTTTGCAAAATTCTATTAAAGTATCTACAAAACCTACAGATAAAAGACCACTTGCAAATACTTGACCACAAACGATGAGTGAAACTGTGATAACAAATAAATGTCCCATTCCTTTAAAGAAAATCATCATAGAATTAAGAGTTTCTACTATACTTTTATAGCGTATCATTTCAAAAATAATAGCCACAAAAGTTGAAATCACCATTGCTACTGGAACATTCATTTTAATTGCAGTGCTAGCAGCTGCTTTAACTTCTTCAGCGCTACTTATTCCCATTAAAACCAAGATGCTATCAAGCACGGAACTAAATCCTAGGATTAAAACCAAAGGAATTATAGGTAAAATCGCATAAATTCTAGGAGGCTTTTTAAGTTCTTTTTCTTTACCTTCATTTTCATTTAGTTCTTTTTCAATTTCTTGTGCATTGAAGACAAAATTATCTTTTTTGTCAAAAAATTTATTGCAAAGATATATTGCAATACCTACAGCTATAATGATAGGCAAGGTTGTAGGGAGTTGATAATGAACAAAATAAATTGCAGGATCAACTTCAGCTACTTTTGACGCCATGATCACATTTCCACTTCCAGGTCCATGATCGATATATTGACAAATAGCAATCACATTTAAGGCAGAAAGTTTTGAAACACCAGAGCGTACAAGTATAGGATACATAGTAACCATAAGTAAAAGTGCCAAGCCTGCGTGAGAAGGGATGAAAAGAACTAAAAATTGCACGATAAAATAAGCAACTATGAGTAAAACATAAGGAGATTTTACGGCTTTTAAAGGTTTTTCAAAAACTTTAAAAAGTGCATAAGAAGCCCCTACATGATCCATATAAGCAGAAAAACCTGCTATAGTCATAAGTGTAAGTCCAAGCCCTGCTAATGTACTTGACATGGTTTGATTAAAAACTTGAAAAATATCAAAAAAACCTAAATTTAAAGAATCTTTGGTAACAATGTGTGGAGAAAGTCCAAAAATAGCAGCTAAGGAAAGTAAAAGCAAGCCACTTAAAAGCAATGCCATGTGAGCATTGATTTTTTTATAAAGCATAAAAACAAGTAAAAAAACACTAAATAAAGAAAAAACAATACCTAGCATATTTTATCCTTTTTGAGCGATGATCTCTATCTCTACTTTAGCTTTTTTTGGTAGATCTTTTACTGCAAAAGCACTTCTTGCTGGATAAGGAGCTTTAAAAAATTCAGCATAAATTTCATTAAATGCTACAAAATCATTAATATCAGCTAAAAAGCAAGTGGTTTTAACCACTTTATCATAACTAATACCATTTTCTTCTAAGATAGCACCGATATTTTTCAAAGATTGTTTGGTTTGTTCTTTGATATCATAGCTTTCTATTTCGCCTGAATCAGGGTTGATAGGAAGTTGTCCTGATATAAATAAAAGTCCATTTACTTCTCTGTAAGCTGAGTATGGACCAATGGCCTTTGGATAGTTTGACATGAATTCTCCTTTGTTAAATATAGATTAAGCAGAATGCATTTTATCACTACAATAATAATTTGTCAATAGTTTATTATTATAATAATAAAATTTTATTTTTAAGAAATGTTTTAAAGTATAAAGAGTAGAATTTAATATTATATTAATTTTTTATTGAAGGCAGTTTTATGGATGAGGGACAAAAACAACAATTTATAAAGTTGACATATTTTTTAGGAGAAGTTTTAGGTGAGCAATATGAGATAGTTTTTCATGTAATTACTGAAGATGGAGCTTATATTGCGGCAATTGCTAATAATCACATTAGTGGGAGAAGTTTAGATTCTCCCTTGACTGCTTTTGCAAGTGAGCTTATGCAAAATAAAAAATATTTAGAAAAAGATTTTTTATGTGATTATAAGGCTCTTGTTGGAAAATCAAAATTAATTAGAGGATCTACTTTTTTTATTAAAAATCATGACAAATTAGTAGGTATTTTGTGTATCAATCATGATACTAGAATTATGAGAGATTTAATATGCAAGATGATTGATTTAGAAAAAATTGGAGATATGGGTGATATTTTAGGAAATATTAGTTTTTCTCAAAATGATTCAAGTATAGAAACATTAAGTCACTCGATAGAGGATATTTTAGTTCAAAGCGTAGATTCTAGTTATTTAAATTCTGATTATCAATTAAGCATTACTCAAAAAGAAGAAATTGCTGAAAAGCTATATGAAAAAGGTATTTTTAATATAAAAGGGGCGGTTCCTATCGTAGCAAAATTTTTAAAAATTTCAGAACCTAGTGTCTATAGGTATCTGAAGAAATTTAAAAAATAACTAAAATTTTTTGATAAATTTTAGTATTTTTAGGCTTATTTTCTTTAAAAAATTATTTTTAGATTTTTTGAGTAAAAATTCTGCCACATCTTTGCGTCCAAACATAATAGCAAAAGTATAAGGTGTCATTCCTAAACCATTGTTTTCGTCAATATTTGCTCCATATTTAACTAAAAGTTCACACATAGGTAAATATCCTTTAAAACAAACTCCTGCTAATGGGGTTTGTCCACGATCGTTTTTTTCATCTACTTTTGCACCTTTTTCTAAAAGCATTTTAGCACTTTCATAAGAATTATTATAAGCTGCAAGCATAAGCAAGCTATCTCCTTTATGAGTTTTTAAATTTACATTTAAACCTGCTTCTATCATGATTTTAAGATTTTCGCATTCATTATTTCTTGCAAAATTAAAAGCCATTTTGCAAAGCTCTTCAAATCTTTTTTCTTCTTCTAAGCTAAGAGTTGTCATTGTTTTTCCTTAATTATTATAATCTTTAGTTTGCCACCAAAAGTGGCAAGTAAAAATTATTTTTCTAAAGCTTTTTTAATTCCTATTGCATAATCAGGTGAAATTTTTTCAAAATGTTCTAAAGCTCTAGTGATAATTTTTTCATCAACTCCCTCCATAGAAGCGGCGATATTATGAAAAAGTTGAGTTTTTTGATCATCATTCATAAGATTAAATAAAGCTCTTGGTTGAGTATAAAAGTCATTATCTAGTGGAGCATATCTTTGTGCTACGCCTTCTAAGACTAAATCAGGTTCAAGATAACTTTTGTCTTCTTTTGGGCTATTATCATAGCTGTTTGGTTCATAATAAGCTGCATCATTTTTATAACTATCAAAATTCATAGCACCAGCGACATTGTAAGTATTCACTTCGCTTTTTGCACGATTTACGGGCAAAAGATGATAATTAGTTCCTATTCTATATCTTTGTGCATCAGGATATGAAAAAATTCTAGCTTGCAACATTTTATCAGGGCTAAAGCCAATTCCAGGAACGATATTGCTTGGACTAAAGGCAGCTTGTTCAACTTCATTGAAATAATTTTGAGGATTTTTGTTTAGAATCATTTCGCCTATATCCATCAAAGGTACAAGACTATGAGGCCAAATTTTTGTTAAATCAAAAGGATTAAATCCAAGTTTTTCTATATCTTTTTCAGCAAGAATTTGAACTTGAACTTTCCATTTTGGAAAATCTTTATTTTCTATAGCATTATAGAGATCTCTTTGATGGCTTTCTCTGTCTTTTGCTATAAGCTCAGCAGCTTCTTGGTTGGTAAGATTTTTAATCCCTTGTTGGGTTTTAAAATGGAATTTCACCCAAAATCTTTCATTTTTATCATTAATAAAACTATAAGTATGGCTTCCAAATCCATGCATATGACGATAACTTGCAGGAATTCCTCTATCACTCATAAGAATGGTTACTTGATGTAAGCTTTCAGGACATAAACTCCAAAAATCCCAAGTAGCATTATTGCTTCTTAAATGTGTTCTTGGATCTCTTTTTTGAGTATGGATAAAATCAGGGAATTTATAAGCATCACGGATGAAGAATGTCGGAGTGTTATTTCCTACCAAGTCCCAGTTTCCTTCTTTGGTGTAAAATTTAATAGCAAAACCTCTCACATCGCGTTCAGCATCTGCTGCACCTGCTTCACCTGCTACTGTTGAAAAGCGTAAAAATAATGGAGTAACTTCGCCTTTTTGAAAAATTTTAGCTTTGGTATAAGCACTTAAGTCTGCTGTAATTTTTATTTCGCCATAAGCTCCACTTCCCTTAGCATGAACGGTTCTTTCTGGAATTCTTTCTCTATTTTGATGAGCAAGTTTTTCAAGTAAAAGATAATCTTGCATAAGTAAAGGTCCTTTTGCGCCTGCGCTTAATGAATTTTGGTTATCGGCTATAATGTTTCCAAAATCGTTAGTCAATTTTTTCATTGTTTTCTCCTAAATAATAAAATTTATTAATTAGTAAATTATATCTATTAAAAATTAAAATTAACTGAATAATTGCATTTTATTGATAATAAATTTCAAAATAAATTTAGTTTTTTTATATTATAATAATAATTATCAAAATATATTTTAAAAATCACAAAGGAGAATTTATGTCAGTTTTGGTTATTGGTGCAGATGAAATCACTCCTATTAGAGCTGTTTTACATGATTTAGGTGCTAAAAAAATAGAACACTGGGATGCGCGTAATGAAAATAGAGTTAATCGCAAGCCGATTCCTTGTGATACAGAATGTATAGTAATGTTAACAAGCTTTTTAAATCATAATACTATGAAAAAAATCAAAAATGAAGCTAAAAAGCGCAAAATTCCATTAGTTTGTGCAAAAAGAAGTGTAAGTTGTGTGTATTGTGAATATTGTAAAATTTTTAATCTTAATAAAGAATTTTCTTGCTATAAAGGTTAAAGATGTTATTTGGATTTGATGATAAGCGAGAATTTATACCGCAAATTTATCGCTATTTAAACAATCAAGAACTTATGTTGACTTTTTTAACTCAATATAATGCGAGTGTTGATAGCGCTCTAAAAATTCCTCTTTTATATGCAAAAAATACCAAGAGTTTAAAAATGATATTTGGAAATTTTTTACATGATATAATGCATGTTTCATTTGGTAAGATTCAAAATATAAATATCAAGTTTAATACATACGCTTTCTATTTTCAAAAAAGAAAAAGCTTGATTTTTAATACTAAAATATCTAAGAATATCGATCTTTTAAGACTTTTAAGAATTTATCTTTATGGTATTTGTTTTGATGCGCAAATTTTATTTAGCTCTTATGTTTATGATAAGGTTTCTTTTCAAAATAATGGAAAAAATATAGATCAAGATGGTAATCTTATTATAATAGATAAGAAATTTGCAATTTTACCACTTTGCAAAGAGATTAATACGCATAATTTAAAAATTGAAAATGAAATTCATGGATTATTGAATTTAATAAAAGAAAACAATTTTGAAAAATTTTATATTGTTTGTCCACGTAACAAAAATTTCACACATTTTATTGAAATAAAACATTTTTTGTGTGATTTAAACAAAACTATGTTAAAATTAGTTCCGTATAAAATATCAAATCAAATTATAAGGAGAAAATAATGTCAGTAGCAGTAATCTATGGTAGTGCTATGGGAAATACAGAAGGAGCGGCTAATACAATTGCTTCAAAACTTGGAATTAGCGATGTTTTTAATATCTCAGATATTGATGCGGCTAAAATGAATTCTTACGATAAATTAATTTGTGGAACTTCAACTTGGGGAAGTGGTGATTTACAAGATGATTGGGATGGTTTTGATTTTTCAGGGCTTAGTCTTGGTGGAAAAACTGTAGCTGTATTTGGTATGGGTGATAGTGAAAGTTATTCTGACACTTTTTGTGGCGGCATGGGTAAATTAGCTCAAAATTTAAAAGATGCAGGTGCAAATTTGGTAGGAGAAGTTTCAACTGATGGTTATACATTTGAAGCAAGCGATGCGGTTGTAGATGGTAAATTTGTTGGACTTGCTCTTGACAATGATAATCAAGAAGATCAAACTGAATCAAGAATTGATGCTTGGATAGAACAAATCAAACCTTATTTTGCTTAATAATTCTTAAAATCAAGAGTTTTTATACTCTTGATTGTCTTTTCTTAAAAATAAAAAAAACTCACTATTTGATTTATAATTTTATTTTCTAAAGATAATTGACAGCGTTCTTTATTTCCAAGATAATCTGTTCTAGCAAGAAGACTTGTTTTTTGAGAATTGTGATTTTTAGAGTTGATTTGTAAATTAACTTGCATAGTATAGTAGTTTTCTACCATCCATTCTCCATCACTTTCCAAAGGATCAAAATCATAAAAAAATCTTGCTGAAGTTGTGATTTTTTGGGCATAAGAATGCTTTTTCATATCTATAAGATTGATTAAAATTTCATAATCTGCATTCTCTTTTACTTCTTTTAAGCCTAAATTTTTAAGTTTTAAAGCCAAATCTCTATCCAAAGTAGTTCGAAGTTGACTAGGATTTTGAAAGGAAATTTTAAAACTTTGTTGTTTTTGTGATCTGATAAAAATGCCTTCATTACTTGTTTGAATAAAGCTTTGCATGAAAGTTGCATTGGTGCAAGCACTCATAAAGAGTACTATAAAAAAGCTTACAATTAAAGTAATTTTAGACATTAGATTTATTTAATAATAGTTGGAGTAGCACTAAGACCTAATGAGCGATATTTTTCATATAAAGAAAAAACTTCTTTTAATTCTGCATCGCTTACTTTTGGATAATTTTTGATATTTGCATCATAGTATTTGTTTAAAATTGCGATTTTTTCTTTATCATTTTTTGCTTTTTTTGCTTCCTTGTAGATTAGAGCGGATTTTTCAAAAGCAGATTTTCCATGTACTGGAGTTAAAATATAATTAACTTGATAGTTTTTAAGTTCATCATCAATTTGAGCTAAATGTTCTCTACAATAAGGGCATTCAGGATCTGAAAAAACATAAATTGCAGGTTTATTTTTATCTCCCAAAGCTATTACCATGGTTTCTTTTTGTGCTACAGCTTTAGCATTTTTTGTAAAATTTTCTCTTGCTTCTTGAAATTTTTTCATTTCATATTCTTGAGCATAAGAAATTCCCGTTTTCAAGTCGATAAGATCAGGGGTAATAAGACTATCTTTTGTAAAAAGAATGTTTTCTTGTTTTTGTCCATTTAATTCAACGCTTACAATAACACTTTCAAAACCCGTATTACCAACCTTTTGACGATTTGATACACTAACGGTAGCATTTGGAAATTGTGCTTTAATGCTTTTTGAATAAAAATCACTAATTTCTGAATTACTTGCAGCAAACAAAGATGCTGAACAGGCAAGAATTAAACTTAATTTTTTCATAGTTTATAAATCCTTTAAATAAATTATGTTTAATTCTATAATGATTTTCTAAATGTTTGTTAAAAATCTTTTTTCAGCTTCTTTGCTTACTTGAGGAAATTTGTCTAAGTATTCTAAATAAGCAATAGCATATTTTCTTGAAAGATTAAAATATTCTTTCATACTTTGCACATCAAGACTTTGATTTTTTAATAAATTTAAACATTCTTGCATAAGTTTTTCAAGAGCTTGTTTTTCTATAAAAAGATTATGTGAAAGTCTTACAACCAAGCCTTTTTGGGTAAGTTTTTTGAGTATATTATCTCCGCTTTTTCTATCAAGTTCTAAAAAATCATAAAGATTATAAGGAGCTTCGGGTTTAATGCCTTGTTTTTTTAAAATTTCATATAATTGATTATTATTTTTTTCTTGAAGTTTTTCAAAATCTATGCCTTTTTTAAAATAAATTCCATTTTGAAAATCCAATAAATTTGACATTTCTTTAAGTCCGAGTTCGCAAAAATTTTCACTTGCCCAAGTAATCCTTAAAGTTAAAGAATATGCTGAAAGCATGGCATAAGGATTTTTTTCAAGTATGAATTTGATGAAATTTTTAATTTCTTCTAGACTTTGTAAATGATATACATTAAGATTTTTTTCATCGACAAATACTTGATTTAATTCTTTTGCTAATTTCAATGCTTTTTGATGGGAAAGTTTAAATCTTTGATAGCTTGAAAGCAAACCAAAGCCGTATTTGTGTGCGTCTTTTAAGAAAGAAAAAGCCGCTTTAAAATCTTTATTTTTCAAAAACATTAAAAATTTATTTTTTTGTTCTTTTTTTAAAGGTTCGCTTAAAGGATTTAAAACCTTACCACCGCCTATAACACGATTGTTTTGTAATAAAATAAAAGCCTCATCAAAACTTAAAAATACATTTTTATCAAAACTAAAATGCACAAAAAATTCATCATTTTCTAGTTTTTTTAATATATTTATTTTGCATTCTATTTGTCTTGAACCCACGCAAAAAATCATTTTGCTATTTTGTAAATTTTTTGCTTTAACTAAAGCATCGCATTCTTTAAAGGCTTTAAAATAACCTTTTTTACTTAGTAAATAACCTTTTTTCAACTCTTTATAATCACAATTTAAACTTAAAGCCACACGGTTACAAGCTTTGATTTGCTCTAAATTAGTATCGTGGTTTTGTATATTTTTAACAATGAGTTCTTTTTGAGTGTCTAAGCAGATGATTTTTTCATTTAAAGTGATACTTCCTTCATTAAGACTGCCTGTAACGACAGTTCCTATGCCTTTTAGAGAAAAAACTCTATCGATATAATAATGAAAAATCAGTTCTTCATCGTTTTCTTTGTTTTCTATGGTATAAAGATAATTTTTTAATTCTTCTATGCCCTGATTATTTTTTATACTGGTGTGAAATACTTTTAAAATGGGATAATCTAAATTTTTTAACTCTTCTAAAATTTCTACACTTTTTTGCTCTATATTTTCACAAAGATCGCATTTGCTAAGCACTAAAATGATATTTTTAATATCAAGAATTTTTAAAATTTCTAAATGTTCTAAACTTTGTTCTTTTAAACCTTCGTTAATATCTACGACAAATAAACAAACACTAAAGCCAAAAGCTCCACTTACCATAGTTTTAACCAAATCTTTATGTCCTGGAACATCGATAAAAGAAATGTTTTTATCTTTTAATTTAAGATTTGAAAAACTTAAATTAATGGTGATTTGTCTTTCTTGTTCTTCTTTTAAACTATCGCCTTCAAAACCATTTAAAGCTTTAATGAGTGAAGTTTTTCCATGATCAATATGTCCTGCAGTTCCTATAATAACAGATTTCATAAGTTTTCCATTTGATTGATTGTAAGAATAAGTTTTTGAAGTTCATTTTCTCGTATAGTTCTAAAATCAAGAACAAATTCATCATTTTCAATGCGTCCTATAATATTTTCTTTTCTAAATCGAGTTTGTAGTTTTAAAGCATCTCCTTGAAAAGTTAGTATATAAGTATCTAAACTTTTATCAGGCATAGAACCTCCTCCTACTAAACTTTTGCTTTTTTTAAGCTGGGTTTGAAAAATTAATTCTTTTTGCACTCTTAAAGCTTTTTTCTCTATAAAGGATAAGTCATCATTTAAAAGTTTTAAGGTAATAATTTTTTCATAATCTTTTTGTAAATAAGCTTTTAAGCTTTCGTTTAAAAAAGATAGGGTTAATTTATCCACTCTTAGCATTCTTAAAAGTTGATTTTGTTTAAGTTTTTCTATGAGTTCTTTTTTTCCAAGTATAATGCCCGCTTGTACGCTGCCAAAAAGTTTATCTCCGCTAAAACTTAAAATATCACATTCTTGCACGAGTTTTCTGATTTTAGGTTCATTCTTAATCAGCTTTTCATTTAAATTTTCACACCAGCCAGAACCTAGATCATAATAACTCAAAAGCTCTTTTTCTTTTGCTAGTTCATGTAGATCTTTTATATTTACTTCACTGTGAAAACCCATAAGAGCGAAATTAGACTTGTGGGTTTTTAAAATTAGAGCGGTATTTTCATTGATAGCTTGTTTATAGTCTTTTAAGTGTGTTTTATTACTAGTTCCAACTTCGCAAAGCTTTACACCTGCAGCTTTTATCACTTCAGGCACACGAAAACTTCCGCCAATTTCTACAAGTTCTCCTCTTGAGCTTATGACTTCTTTATCATAACAAAGAGAATTAAGCACTAAAAAAACTGCCGCAGCGTTGTTATTGACCACTAAAGCATCTTCACATTCAAAAAGCATTTTAAGTTTTTCTAGTACCAAAGCATAGCGAGAGCCTCTTTTTCCATTTTCTAAATCAAACTCTACATTAGAATAATTACAAATGATATCTTTACACGCTTCATAAAGTTCTTCATGGATTACACTTCTACCAAGGTTTGTGTGTATAACCACTCCGCTTGCATTAATCACACTTTGTAAATCTTTGCGGTAAAAAGTTTTGATTTCTTTTTTGATTTCTAAAAGTAGTTTATCTTTAGAAATTTCATCTTGGAAAAAATTTTCTTTTAGTTTTGCGACAACTTTTTTACAAAAAAATGCTTTGATATAAAAAGGATAGGATTTTAAACTCTCATCTTCAATAAGAGTGTTAATTTGTGGAAAAGTTCTAAATTTGTTCATCTTAAGCCTTAAGAAAATATTTGGTTATTTTAACATAGAATTTATAAAATGATGTTTTAAAGAGATTAAGGAAGACAATGCAAGATTTTGTTTATATAAAAAATGATGTTTTAATCCCTTTGCCTGATGCTATTGAAATTTTAGATCAGGCAAATGATAAAGAAGCATTAATTTGCAATGATAAAAATCAAAAAGCACAAATTTATGCCCCTGAGATTAATTTTTATCTTAAAAATTCTCAAGATGAAATTTTAGAGCAAAGTAAAAATGTTTTAACGCTTTATGAAGCAAGAGCTAGCGTTTATGATTTGGGGCTTGATTTAGAACAAAGCAAAGAAGTGCAAAATCGTTTGATTGTCGCAGATGGTGACGCTCAAACTGTAGAGTTTTTAAAAGAACATGAATTTAAGGTTATTGCTTTAAGCAGTGCAGAAATTTTAGCTGTTTTTGGAAGTGTAGGGGAGCTTTGTGCTGTGGTTAAAAATCAAGGCGAAGAAGTGGAAATAGATTTTGATTTTTTACTTTTTAAAGCTGAGGATTTAAGCGTTGTGCGTAAAGATTTTACAAGACAAAGTGGATGTTATAATCTTTTAAATTTTGAAAATCTTGAAGTATTGTTTGAGTTTTTGCAAAGCAAAAGTCCAAAATATCATTATAAAACTTATATTAGCTATAATGCTAGTGTGTGTCAATACCACGAAAGACGCAGTGAGCATTGTGCAAAATGTGCTGAAATTTGTCCTACTGTGGCGATTTTAAAAGATGATGAAAACAAACATTTGGAATTTTCTCAAGTGGATTGTTTGGGTTGTGGAGGATGTATTAGCGTGTGTCCTAGCGGATCGCTTGATTATGCTCCTATGCCAAGAGAAAGTTTCTTTACCCTTTGTGAGTTTTATAAAGATAAAAAAATTTTAATCATTCCTAAAAAAATGTCTTTAGAAAATTTAAATCTTGCTTTACCAAAAGATGTTTTACCCTTTATGATAGAGGGTGAAAAATGGCTTTCTTCTATGCATTTTTTAACGCTTTTGCAAAATAGTGGAGCAAATTTGGTTTTTTATACGGATTTTGTATCTCGTGGTAGCAACGAGGCTATTGTACTTTTAAATACTTTTTTTGAGAGAAAATTTCAAAAAAAAGCTATTTTTGTTGCTAAAGATGAAAAAGAATTGCAAAATGTTTTAAAAGAGCAAGAATTCATACAAGATTTAAAATATGATTTTCATAATAACACCTTAACTACAAGAGAAAATTTTGCCAAAAGAATGCAGGAAATGATAAAAAATGAAGATTTTGGCAGTATGGAAAGTGGCGAATGGTTGCGTTATGGTAAGGTAGAAATCAATCCTAACACCTGTACGCTTTGTCTTTCTTGTGTGGGTGCCTGTAATGTAGGAGCTTTAATCGCTGATAAACAAGAAAATGCTTTGAAATTTAATGCTTCTCTTTGTACGACTTGTGGGTATTGTGAGTTAAGTTGTGCTGAAAAAGATACTTTAAAATTATTTCGTAGTGGAATGGAGTTTAGAGCTTCTTATTTTGAATATCAAACCATGGCAAAAGATGAGCTTTTTGCCTGTATAGAATGTGGTAAAGAATTTGCGACCAAAAAAGCCGTAGAAAAAATAGCCAATTTAATGAAACCTAAATTTGGTAATGATGAGAATAAAATCAAAACACTTTATTGCTGTGCAGATTGCAAGGCAAAAGTGATGATAAAAGCAATGGGTTTTGCGGGGCAAAATTAGATTTAGATCTTAATTTTGCCTTCTAATTCTTCTTTATTTGTAAGTTTGCTATCAAATTTAACAACAAGATTTTTAGAGTTTTTATAAATATCTACAACCCCTAAATTTTCACTAAAAGTACTGAAATTTAAAGGCGTTTCTAAAGGTAGATAAAGGTTTTTAAAATCAGCTGGATTTTTTAAGAAGAATAATGCTACAAGCCAAATTAGAGCTAAAATTACTAAAATAATAGCTAAAAGATTTAAGGCATCTAGATGCAAAAATATCCCCCCGATAATACCACCTGTAAAACTTCCGCCATATCCAAAAGCATTAAACAATCCTAATGCTGCGCCTTTTTCATGAACTTTACAAAATTTTGATGCACAACTTTGCATAATAGGTTCGTGTAAATTAAAACCTATAAAAAAAATCACAACTGCTGTAATAAAAAAATCCATAGAATTACTAAAAGCAAAGAAAAGATAAGAAAGTATGAAAAAAACAATTCCTAAGAGTAAAATTTGTTTAGCTAAACCTCTTTTTTCGCCTAAACTTCCAGCAAAGCCCATAGCGATAAAACCTGCTACCATAGAAGCGCTATAAACAATCCAAAGTTTATCAGAAGCAAAGCCTAAATGTTTTACTAGGATGATAGGAATACTTAAAAATGCTATACTCATAAGCATTTTTTGCATGAAATTAGTAAGATTCATAAGGGCTAAATTTTTTTGTTTAATAAGATGAAAAAAAGGAGTTTTTTCATTTTCATGAGTGATTTTATTTTCTTTAGGTACAACGGTATAAAGTAAAATTATACATAAAAGAGACAAAGCCGCACTAAGATCAAAAAGGCTAGATAAACCCCATTTTGCACTCATTAAAGGAGAAATTACCATAGAAGCTGCAAAACTAAGTCCTATAAAAGAACCCATTACCGCCATGGCTTTACCACGATTTTCTTCTGTGATAAAATCACTTATCATTGCCGTAGCTACTGCTCCAATAGCTCCTGCACCTTGGAGCATTCTCCCTAAAAGCATGGTGTAAATATTTTCTGCAAAAGAGCAGATTAAAGAGCCTATTATAAAAATAATCAGTCCAATGAGCATGGTTTTTTTACGACCAATTTTATCACTTAAAATCCCAAAAGGCATTTGTAAAATCATTTGGGTTAAGGCGTAAACACCAACTAAAAGTCCCACTAAAAATTCATTAGCACCTTCAAGTTTTAAAGCATAAAGGCTTAAAACTGGCAAAACTATAAAAAGCCCAAAAAATCTTGTTCCAACTATGAAAGATAAGGGTAAGACATTATTTAGCATTATCAATTTCCTATTAAATTTGAAATTTAAATTAGGATAATTTTACTATGAAATGGATTAAGCATTGATTAACATCGTTTTACCATTTTGTATTTAAAAGCTACGCACAAGGATAAATTTTATAAAATCATATTTTTGTTTTTGATATTATTTTGGAGCTTTTGTTATGAAGATTATCCTAGCTACGAGCAATAAACATAAAGTTTTAGAACTTAAAGAAATTTTAAAAGATTTTGAAATTTATGCTTTTGATGAAGTTTTAATGCCTTTTGAGATTGAAGAAAATGGAAAAACTTTTAAAGAAAACGCCTTGATTAAAGCAAGAGCGGTTTTTAATGCTTTGGATGAAAAGCAAAAAAAAGATTTTATCGCTTTAAGTGATGATAGTGGCATTTGTGTAGATGTTTTAGAAGGAAATCCAGGAATTTATTCTGCTCGATTTAGCGGTAAGGGCGATGATAAAAGTAACCGTGATAAACTTGTCAATGAAATGATAAAAAAAGGTTTTAAACAAAGTAAGGCATATTATGTTGCTGCTATTGCTATGGTAGGTTTGATGGGGGAATTTAGTACGCATGGAACCATGCATGGAAAAGTAATAGATACAGAAAAAGGTGAAAATGGTTTTGGTTATGATAGCCTTTTTATTCCAAAGGGTTTTGATAAAACCTTAGCCCAGCTTAGCGTGGATGAGAAGAATAATATCTCTCATCGTTTTAAAGCTTTAGAGCTTGCAAAAATCATTTTAAAGATTTTAAATAAAGGATAAAAATGAAAAATTTTTTAAAATATATAGCTATTATTGTTTTAATATATGCTCTTTATGTTGGTTTGGAAACTTGGTTTTCTTAGAATAAATAGTGATTAAAAAGCTTGGCAACAAGAACAAACTTCCACTTAAAAGCAAAATCATTACAAAAACGGTTAAAATTCCAAAATAAATTGTTGGAATAAAATTGCTACTCATCATAACACTAAAACCTAAAACTATGCTAATGGTAGTATAATAAAGTGCCGAACCTATACTAAGGTGAGAAATCATAATGGCTTCTTCTAGGCTTTTGTTTTTAATTTCTTCTCTAAAACGATAAATATAATGTATAGCATCATCAACGCCTATGCCTATAGCAATAGCAGCTATAGTAATACTCATCATATCCAAAGGAATACCTAAAAGCCCCATAAGAGCAAAAACCACACTTAAAGGAATAACATTTACCAATATAGCCGCAACTGAAAATTTTAAATCTCTAAAAACAATGATAAAAAGTATAAAAATAGCTAAAATTACAAATATAAGAGTATCAAATTGCGATGAAAAAAGACTTTGGAGCATATTATTATAAAGCACCATTATGCCTGTGATTTGAACTTCTACTCCATCATTTTTTACAAGCTCGTTGAGCTGTTTTTTAAGATCTATTAAAAACTCATTACGTCTTAAATTCGGATCAGAATCAACAATACGCATGCTAAATCTTAACTCGTTATTTTCTATACTTACAAAAGGTGAAAGCAAGTCTTGTTTAAATTTGGCAGGCAAATTTTCATTTAAAAACGCAAGGGCAAAATCATCCAACTCTTTTCCATCGTTAATATTTTTCCCTAGGGTTAAAAGACTATTAAGACTTAAAACCGAACCTACAAATTCTTTGTTTTCTAAAAATTCATGAACTTTTTTTGCAATGCGTGTTTTTTTAGAGTCAAACCAATAAGTTTCTTGTGTGGCTAAATTTTCAAATTCACTTTCAAAACTATCAAGAGTATCGCTTGCATTTTGATCGTTTTTATTATTTGGAAAACGAATGATCACTTCTAAAGGTAAGGTTCCACCTAGATTTTTATCAATAACCAAAAGTCCTTTTTTGATTTCACTACCATCTTTGAAATAATTGACAAAAGAATTTTCAACTCTGAGTTTTGAAATGCCTATTAAAGCTAAGATTATAGCAAGAACTGAAATTTCATAAATCATGCGACGCTTTTTAGGATCAAGAGCGGTTTTGGCGCAAAAGGCTAAAAGATTAAATTTAAACTCTTTTTTATGATAATTTTTTGGTTTTAAAAGAACTAAGATACTTGCTAAAAACAAATAACTAAAGATAAGAGCTAAACCTATACCTATACTCATCATAATGCCAAGTTTTATGATAGGTTCGATATTTGATAGGATTAAAGAAAAAAATCCTATCATCGTTGTAACAATGGCATAAAGGCTAGGATTTGCTTTCGCTAGTAAGGTTTCAAGCACTATGCGCTCAACTTTAGCTTTGGGATGATTTTGGGTGCTTTCGATAAAATGCGTGATCAAATGAACAACTACACTTAAGGTGATAATTAAAACCAAAGCAACGTAATTTGATGAAATAACCGTGATTTGAAAATTTAAAAGCGCAAAAACTCCACTAGCCGCACTTAAGCTTATAAAACAAATAAAAAGAGGTAAAAAAACAAAGCGCCATGAGCGGAAAAAATAATAAAGTGCAAGTCCTAGTAAAAATACAAGAGAAACACCATAAAGCACAAGATCAGATTTTATATAAGCTATCATATCATCAGCGATCATGCTTACGCCACCAAGGTAGAGCGTATCTTTATTTTTTTCATAATTTCGAACTATGCTTTTAATAGTATCTAGACTTTGTTTCGTGATAACTTTTTGCTTGTCTTGATGTTCTTTTATGGCAAGACGAATTTGATCTTTTTCTTTTTCATCGGTAGCAAGATCGCGTTTTTCTATAAGATTATTATAAACTGTATCAGGCTTTAAGTAAATAATAAGCCCTGTTACTTTTCCATCTTTTGAGATGATATTATTTTTATAAAAGGGACTATTTAAAATTTCATTTTGGGCTTTTGTGCGGTTTATATCTTGGCTTTCTATATTTGGGATATTTTTTAAAAGTTCTTTTAAATCCGTATTTTGCGAACTTTGAAGCAAAGGGGCATTGATGATACTAAAAACGCGTTCTACTAAAGGGGCTTTTTCTAATTCTTCATGAAGTTTTTTTAATTTGGCTAAATTTTCATTTGAAAAAGGTTTTTCATCATAGGGTTTGAAGGCTAAAAGTAAAAAATTATCACTTTTATAATGTTTTGAAATTTCTCTAAAAGTTTTTAAATCTGCATCATCTTCTAAAAGTAAACTTTCAGCACTTGCATCTACGCTAAGCTTAAAAGCAAAAAAGCTTAAAAACAGGCATATAAACAAGGTTCCAAAAAAAGTACTTTTTGGACGAGAAATAAAAAACTTTAAAAGCTTTGCAAACATTATTCTATGACAATACTCTCAAGTTTTTGAAGTAGGGCATCAAAGCCTTGGTTGGCTAAAATATCTCCAAATTGTGATCTATAAGTTTGTACTATACTCACACCTAAAACATCTACATCATAAACAAGCCAGTTGTTATTATCATTGTAAAATTTGAAAATGATATTTTTTTCTTCCCCATCTACTACCATAGAAGTGGTTAAAAAATAGCGTTTTTCATTTTTTAACTCACCATTTTTGACCTTTAAAACCTGATCTTTATAAAGACTGAGTTTATCGGTAAAACTTTTTTTAAGACTTGCTTCAAAGGCTGTGGTAAATTTTTCTTGTTCTTTTGGGGTTAATTTAGAATAATTTTTCGAAAGACTGAGTTTTGCCATGAGTTTATAATCTATTATGCTATCAAAAAGTTTAAAAATTCCATCAGCAGCTTGTTTTTTGTCTTCTTTGCTATCTTGTAAAAGTTTTAAGCTTGCATCAATGTTTTTTTGCATAGTACTAGAAATTTCATCTAGCTGTAAGGCAAAAGCATTAAAAAATAAAGCCAAGATTAAAAATATTTTTTTCATTATTTTCCTTTATTTGCTAAGTTCATTGCGTCTTTGCTCGTAAGCATCACGCAAGAATGGATATAAATTAGGCGTGTTGTGATAAATTTCATCAATTTCATCAAGTCTAAAACTAAGTTCATTACCAAATCCATAAGCACTTATAGCTATACTTGCCCAAGTAGGATCAATGTAAGCAGTAAAACTTGCATACCAAGTTGCAGGTAAAGCAAGAGTATCTCTAAGATTACTAGGGCCGAGTATAGGCAAGACAATATGAAAACCGCTTCCTACACCCCAGTGAGCCAAAACGGTTCCTAAGTCCGCGGGATGTTTTTTAAGACCCATTTTTGATGCCACATCCATAAGTCCACCAAAGCCCATAATGGTATTGGCGGTAAATCTTTTAAATTCTTCTCCCGCTTCTTCAAATTTAAACTGTAAAATATTGCCTACAAAACGCAAAGGAGCAAGTAAATTATCAAAGAAATTTCTTACCCCTAATCTTATAAATTCAGGAGTGATAGTGTTATAGCCTTTAAGAACGGGACGCAAACCATAATCATACAAAGCCACATTAAAACTTGTCATAGCTTTGTTATATCCTGAAAGTGGATCGTTTACTTGATAGTTTTGGTATTCTTGTTCGAAATCATCTAAATTTTGTTCTTTAGCAAAAGCAAAAATAGCAAAAAAAATTAAAATAAAAGATATAAATTTTATTCTCAAGCAAAAACTCCTAAAAATTATATAAAGTAAAATTATAGCAAATTTTTAATCAAGGTTTATATCCCAGTAAAAATCCACCCATTCAGTAGCTTCTTTTACTTTAAAATCAGGCTCTAAAAGAGCGGTTTTTTTGTAAAAAATGGTTGTAATTTTAAGTTCTATATGAGGAAATTTTTCAAGCAAAACTTTTTTTATTTCTGCTAAACTTTCTCCACTATCTACTATATCATCAATGAGTAGAATTTTTTTGTGCTTGCTTAAATCAGGAATGTTAAAAATTTCAATAGTATCAAGTTTTTTTGTATCATCGTAATGAATTGAGTTTAAAGCAAAAAGTTGACGCGTTTTTAAAGCCACTGCTAAAGAGTGTCCTAAACTCATCCCCCCTCTTGCTATAGCTAAAAGTGCATCAGGGTTAAAATCTTTTTTAATTTCTTTAGCAAGAATTTTTACATCTTCTTTAAATTCTTCATAGGAGTAAAATATCATTATATATCCTTATTTATTGTAGTGCCATAAGTAAAAAATTACCCAAAGATAATAAACTTAAAACTATAATGCCAAGATTGATTTTATCCCATTCGCGTTTAAAAATTCGTACAAGTAAATAAGAAAGAAAACCAAAAGCAAAACCTGTGGTGATGGAGTAAGTAAAAGGCATCATGATAATAGTAAAAAAGCTTGCTACAGCTATAGCACTATCTTTAAAATCTATATTTTTAACTTCCATAAACATTAAAATTCCAACCATTACAAGTACGGGGTATATTGCGTTTGCAGGAATGGCTTTAAAAAGTGGCAGTAAAAAAAGTGTAAAAGCAAAACAAATAGCTACAACTAAAGCTGTAAGCCCAGTTCTTCCTCCGCTTTCAACCCCTGTAGTGCTTTCAACAAAGGCTGTAACTGTAGAAGTGCCTGTCATAGCTCCTAAGGCTGATCCTGTTGCATCTGCCATTAAGGTTTTGCTTAGTTTTTTTTCTCCATTTTTAGGATCATCAAAAATCTTTCCTCTTTCACCCACACCTGTGATAGTTCCTATGCTATCAAAAAGTTGAGTGATAAAAAAAGTAAGAATTATAGGTATCATAGTAATATTTAAGGCGCTTTTGATATCAAGTTGTAAAAAGATGGCTCCTAAACCATTTTCCATGCTAAAATTTGGCCAAGAAAAGATTTGCACAGGAAAACTTGCATTGTCTAAATGGAAAATCCAAGCAATAATAGAGCTTGCTAATACCCCCAAAATAAAAGCTCCGCGAAGTTTTATAGCCCAAAAAAAGATGATTAAAGCTAGAGTGAAAATTCCAAAAAGCACATGAGGGCTTTTGAAATTTCCTATGCTGACTAAGGTATCTTTATTATGCATTATCACACCCATTTGACTTAAGCCTAAAAATGCAATAAAACAACCTATGCCCGCACAAATTGCAAGGCGTAAATCTTTTGGGATATTGCGGATTACCCAAAGGCGAAAATGCGTAAAAGAAAGTATGAGAAAAATAATACTTGAAATAAAAACAGCTCCTAAGGCACTTTGCCAAGCTATGTTTTGACCTAAACAAACCGCAAAGGTAAAATAAGCATTTAAACCCATTCCTACACTCATAGCTACAGGAGTATTGGCAAAAAAAGCATTAAAAGCACTTGCAACTATGGTAATTAAAGCTGTTGCGGTGATTAAAGCTTCTATAGGCATTCCTGTATTTCCTACTATGCTAGAATTTACGGGGATAATGTAAACCATAGCTAAAAAAGTAGTAAGTCCTGCTATAACTTCGGTTTTAAAACTCGTATTGTTTTCTTTGAGTTTAAAAAAGCTCATTTTTTCTCCTTAGTAGGTTTTTAGCTCATTGTATAAACTATCGCGTTCTACAGGAATAAGATTTGAAGTTTTTATCATATCGATAAAAGTTTTTAAACTTGTGCCTTTGGCGGACTTTGCACCACCTGCGCTTTGTATACTTTCTTTTTCTATAGTGCCGTCTAAATCATTAGCTCCAAATTCTTGTGCTACCATGGCTAAATTTAAAGTCATTGTTGCCCAGTAAGCTTTGATATTTTTGATATTATCAAGCACTAAACGAGAAATGGCAATGGTTTTTAAAATTTCTTCACTATCCATGATTTTATCAGTTTGTATAAAGCTATTATCCCTTTGCCAAACTAGAGGGATAAAAGCATTAAATCCACCAGTTTGATCTTGAAGATCACGCAGTCTTAACATATGATCGATCCTGTGATGTCTTTCTTCTATATGTCCAAAAAGCATGGTAGCATTACTTTGCTTGCTTTTTTCATGCCAAAGTTTATGAATTTTAAGCCAATTTTCACTGCTAACTTTTCCATGACAAATTTTCTTACGCACTTCTTCATCAAAAATTTCAGCTCCACCGCCTGGAATGGAATCAACGCCGTATTCAAGCATTTTTTCTATCACTTCTTCATAACTCATTTTAAAACGACGATGTAAAAAATCAATTTCAGCAGCAGTCATAGCTTTTACATGAAGATTAGGATATTTTTCTTTTATCATTTTAAAAATTTCTAAATACCACTGCCAAGTTGTATCTTTGTTGTGAGCTGAAACGATATGCACTTCTTTGGTTTCTCGTTTTACAGTTTCATCGACGATTTTCATGATTTCTTCATGAGTCATCAAATAAGGATTAGGATTTTTTCGGTGCGCTGAAAAGGCGCAAAATTTACAGGTATCTGCACAGATATTAGTTGGGTTGATATGGCGATTGATATTAAAATAGACTTTTTTTCCATGAAGTTTAGTGCGTTTTTTGTGAGCGTATTTGCCTAAGGTAAAAAGATCTAGATCCCAAAGTGCATTGGCTTCTTCTTGGTTTAATCTTTCTTCATTTTCTAGTTTGGTGATTAAATTTTTCATTTTAATTTTACTCTTTTGCTGTTTTTAAATAAAGCATTATAATTTTTGCTTACTGAAAAAGAGTTTATAGAAAAAGCCAAAATAAAAGATATTTTTGTTAAGATTATTATTAAGATATTAAAATTTTAAAGAGAGTAGAAATTTTGTTAAATAAAGAATTAGAAATTTTTAAAAAAAATCTTAGTTCCTATACCCAAAGTTGTAGAAAATTTTTTCTTAAGCAAGGGGCGTTTAGCTTATATCATTCTAAAAATATGGATAATTTCATAAAAAAAGCTTATGATATAGTTCTTAAAGATTATTTTGATGATTTTTCACCTCCAAGTGATAATATCCCTTTTTGTGTTTTAGCAAGCAAAGCATATGCAAATAATAGTCTTTGTTTTAATGAAAGTATTTCTTTGATTTTTGTTTATAAAGATATTAAGGCTTTTCATTTAAAACCTATGATTAAGGCTTTTATCGAAATTTTAAATGATGCGCATTTGCAAATTGATTCGGTTATCTTAGAATTTAATGGACTTTATAATGCTAGCAATGAGCTTAAGACTTCTATAATACAAACTCGTTTCATATGTGGTTCTAGGATTTTATTTAAAGGGATTAAGATAAAATTTGAGAGTATTATAAAAGAAAATAAAAATGATTTTGCCAAGCTTTTACTAGAAAATTTTAAAGAATTTGACATTCCATTTATAAAGCAAGAATTTAATATCTTAAAAGATTTTGGCGGATTAAATCATTTAAGATCCTTAGAGAGTTTGCTTGTTCTTTTTAAGACTTCTCCAAAAAATTTTGCTTTAAATTTTATAGATGAAAAAAATTTAAGCGAGTTGCGTTTAGCTGGAGATTTTTTACTTTCTTTAAAATCAGCGATGAATTTATTAAGTGCTAAAGATGAGGATGAATTTTTACTTATTAATGTTCATGATTTGAGTGAGTTAATGTATAAAAAAGCTAAAAAACATTTTGGAGCAAATGAGTTGTTGGTTCAAAAGGCTTTGCAAAGTATGCATACTATAGGTTTTTATACGCACTTTTTAGCAAAGCAAATTCAAGATGGATTAAATCATACTCTTAAACAAGAATATAAATTTAAAACTCTTGTGGAAATTTTAGAATACTTATTAAAACTTGAAGATAAACATGTTATTTTCGATCTTAACTTGGTTTTTGCCCTAAGAAGATTAAAATACGGTAAAAAAGATATAGAAAAAGCTTTAATACTTTTTGAGAAAATTTTTTATAAAAGGCATAGTTTTTGTGTTTTAAAACTTTTGCTTGATAGTGGAATTTTAAAAGATTTATGCAAGCCTTTTTGGACAGTTCGTTTTTTAAGCGATGAAGAAGGAAATTATAGTTTTGATGAGCAAGTTTTTCTTATGTTAAGTGAATTTGAAAAATACGAAGATGAGCTTGAGATACTCCAAAAACTTAAAACCGATGAAAAAATGATTTTAAAGCTTGTGATACTTTTAAGCGCTATAGAAAGTGAAAATGAAATTTCTTTAGCAGGCATATATAGAGCGTATTGCTCTAAATTTGATTTAAAGAATGAAATTTTAGAATGGGGTCTTAAGATATTTAAAAACAATAATGCCTTAAAAGATCTTGTAGAAAAAGAAGATATATACAATCCTATTGTTGTAAGTAGCTTGGTTTCTAAGCTAGAAAATTTAGAAAATTTAGAGCTTTTATACACTTTAACTTGGCTAAAGGCTAAGGCTTTAAATTATAATGCTTTTTATTTTAGAGTTCTTGATAAACTTTTAGAAAATGCAAAACAAGGTTTTGAAGATGAAAATCTACTTGAAGAAAGCGCAAGAAGAGTAAAAAAAGAATTAACACTTAAAAGAAGTAAGATTTTTTTAGAGCAAGATGAAATTTTGCAAGATAAAATCATACATATCAAATCAAATCTTTTTATTATAAAAAATACTTTTGAAGATATTGTTATGATTTCTAAATTAGCCAAAGAAAATGATTTTAAATTTTGGTTTAGTAATGAAACAAATCTTAGTTTGCAAATTGTTGCACCACTTCATTTTAATATTGCCATTATTTTAAGTTCTTTAACAAATTTAAATCTTATTTTCATGAATTTTTTTGAACTTTTTGATGATAAAATTTATTTAAGATTTGAATATGATAATATTATCAGCGATGAGCAAAAACTAAAACTTTGCGAGCTTTTAAATTCAAATCTTTCTGGTTTTAATTTGAAAAAAATTAAAAAGCCAATCATTAAAAAAGATGAGTTAAAATTAGACTTAAACTATTCTAAAATGTATGCCAAATTAGGTCTTAATACCAAAGATCAGCAGGGTTTAATGGCGTATTTGATGAATGTTTTTAATGAACTTGAACTTGTTTTATGTGCAGCAAAAATTCAAACCATAAGACAAAGGACGCGTAATATTTTTATTTTTCAAAAGAATGAAAAATTAGAACATAGCGAGCAAAAGTTAGTTAATTTATTAATAAGTGAGTAACAAAATGTGTGGAATCGTAGGCTATATAGGAAATAATGAAAAAAAACAAATTATACTAAATGGACTTAAAGAATTAGAATATCGTGGTTATGATAGTGCGGGTATGGCAGTGATGCAAGAAGGAGAGCTTAGTTTTTTTAAAGCTGTAGGAAAGCTTGAAAATTTGGCGAATAAATGCACGGATTTTGAAAGTCAAGGTTATGGTTTTGCTATAGGTCATACAAGATGGGCAACTCATGGTAAGCCTACTGAAATCAACGCACATCCTCATTTAGGACAGTATTCTTGTGTGATTCACAATGGTATTATAGAAAATTATAAAGAAATCAAAGACAAACTTGAAAAAGAAGGCGTGAGTTTTTTAAGTCAAACCGATACAGAAGTTATTGTCCAGCTTTTTGAATTTTATGCAAGAAATTTGGGAGTTTTTGAAGCTTGGCAAAAAACCATCAAAGAACTTCGCGGTGCTTTTGCTACTTTGTTAGTAACAAAAAAAGATCCCAAACATGTGTATTTTGCAAAAAATGCTGCTCCTTTGATTATCGGTAAAAATGCAAATAAAGAATGGTATTTTTCTTCAGGTGATGCGCCTTTGATAGGAAGTTGTGATGAGGTAATGTATCTTGAAGATTTAAGCTTGGGATACGCGAGTAAAGATGAGCTTGTTGTTTATGAAAATGATGTTTTAAAATCACTTTGTTTTTCTAAGCTTTCAGGCGATAAGGCTTATGCAAAAAAAGATGGCTTTCGCTTTTTTATGGAAAAAGAAATTTATGAACAAAGTCGCGTGATGAGTGAAGTTTTAATGGGGCGTATTCAAGGCGATGAAGTCGTTTTTGATGAGTTAAACAATGAAGATTTAAGTCAAGTAGATGAAATCACGCTTTGTGCTTGTGGAACAAGCTATCATGCTGCAATGGCAAGTGCTTATTTGTTTGAAAGAATTGCTAAAGTTAAAGCTAAAGTAGAAATTGCAAGTGAATTTCGATACCGTGAAGCAATTATAAAAAAAGATTCTTTATTTATTGTTATTTCTCAAAGTGGAGAAACAGCAGACACTTTAGAGGCTTTAAAGATTGCAAAAGAGCAGGGTGCTAAGACTTTTGCAATTTGTAATGTGGATAATTCTAATATAGTGCGTTTAGCACATTTAAGTCTTTTAACTCGTGCAGGTATAGAAAAAGGAGTTGCTTCAACTAAAGCTTTTGCGACTCAAGTTTTAACCCTTTGGATGCTTGCTATTTTTATGGCCCAAAAAAGAAATTTAAATGTTTCTGCTGAAATTAAAGCGCTTTTACATACTCCAAATTGTGTAAATGTAAAACAAGCTTTACATGAAAAAATTCATCGTTTATCCAAGCGTTATTTAGATGGACATGGCTTTTTCTTTATAGGCAGAGATGTGTTTTATCCTTTGGCCTTAGAAGGAGCTTTGAAACTTAAAGAATTATCTTATCTTCATGCTGAGGGTTATCCTGCAGGAGAGATGAAACATGGCCCTATTGCTTTGGCTGATTCTAAGCTTTATACTATAGCTTTAATGCCAAAGCACATGCTTTATGAAAAAACAAAATCAAATGTTGAAGAGCTTATTGCTAGGGATTCTACAGTGCTTAGCATTTCATCTTTAGAATTTGATTTAAGCGATGATTTTATAAAAACCAATGAGCAAGATCATTATATGTGTGAATTTTTTGAAATGATGGTCATTACTCAACTTTTGGCGATGGAAATTTCCATAAGACTTGGCAATGATGTGGATATGCCAAGAAATTTGGCTAAAAGCGTAACAGTCGAATAATCCGTGCAGTTTAAATAAACTGCACATAACTTCAAAATACTACAATAAATATAAATAAATTTTAAATTATAAGCTAACTTTATGCTTATTTTTGTTTAAATAATTCTAATAATATTTCTAGAAAGGAAACACTATGGAATACAGAGTTGAACACGATACTATGGGTGAAGTTAAGGTCCCAAATGATAAATATTGGGGAGCTCAAACTGAAAGAAGTTTTGAAAATTTCAAAATTGGTTGTGAGAAAATGCCAAAGGTTTTAATCTATGCTTTTGCAAATCTTAAAAAATCTTTAGCTTTAGTCAATAACAAACTTGGCAAACTTGATGATGCTAAGAAAAATGCTATAGTTCAAGCTTGCGATGAGATTATCGCAGGTAAATTTGATGATAATTTTCCACTTGCGATTTGGCAAACAGGTTCAGGCACGCAAAGCAATATGAATATGAATGAAGTTATTGCAAATCGTGCTACTGAAATCATGGGCGGGGATTTTCGCAAAGAAAAGCTTGTGCATCCAAATGATCATGTTAATATGAGTCAAAGTTCAAATGATACTTTTCCAACAGCTATGAGTATAGTTGCAGTTGAGCAAGTAGAGAAAAAGCTTATCCCTGCACTTGATGAGCTTATTGCAACTTTTGAAAAAAAAGTAAAAGAATTTGATGGCATTATTAAGATAGGTCGCACGCATTTACAAGATGCTACTCCACTTACTCTAGCACAAGAATTTAGTGGATATCTTTCTATGCTTTTACATTCAAAAGAGCAAATCATCGCTTCTTTACCAACTTTAAGAGAACTTGCCATAGGAGGAACCGCAGTAGGAACAGGGCTTAATGCACATCCAGAATTAAGCCAAAAAGTAAGTGAAGAGCTAACTCAACTTATAGGTACAAAATTTGTTTCAAGTCCAAATAAATTTCATGCTTTAACAAGTCATGATGCGATTAATTTTACTCATGGAGCGATGAAAGGTTTGGCTGCAAATTTAATGAAAATTGCAAATGATATTAGATGGCTAGCTTCAGGTCCAAGATGCGGTCTTGGTGAGCTTATCATCCCTGAAAATGAGCCAGGAAGTTCGATTATGCCAGGTAAGGTAAATCCTACCCAGTGCGAAGCTGTTACTATGGTTGCTGTACAAGTGATGGGAAATGATGCAGCTATCGGATTTGCAGCAAGTCAAGGAAATTTTGAACTTAATGTGTTTAAGCCTGTGATTATTTATAATTTCTTGCAAAGTCTTGATTTGTTGGCTGATTCTATGCATTCATTCAATATCCATTGTGCTGTAGGTATAGAACCAAATCGTGCAAAAATCGATCATAATCTTCATAATTCTTTAATGCTAGTTACCGCTCTAAATCCACACATAGGTTATGAAAACGCTGCTAAAGTAGCCAAAAATGCCCATAAAAAAGGTATTTCTTTAAAAGAAAGCGCAATGGAGCTTGGTTTGGTTAGCGAAGAAGATTTCAATAAATTTGTTGATCCTACTAAAATGATAGGCCCAAAAGCCTAGAACATCAAACTTGCCTTTTTTAAGGCAAGTTAAATTAAATTCTTATCTTTTAAAATCACATACATTCTTAAAGTTGATACAAAAAAGGTTAAAATCGCAGGACCTAATATAATACCCCAAAAACCAAAGGTAGAAATTCCTGCTATCATAGCCAAGAAAATTAAAAGTTCATTGATTTTAGTAGGGGTTTTTACAAGTTTTTTGTTGATCCATTTGATGATTAAAGGTTTGATTAAAGTATCTGCTATAAAAGAAATTACAATTACAGAATAAATAAAAATAACAAGAGCTGAGTTAAGATTGTTTGAGGCAAATTCATAAAGACTTACAGGCATATAAATTAAAGCACCTCCTATAGCAGGTATGAGAGAACTTACAGCAAAAATTACTCCCATTAAAATTCCATCATAACCATAAAATATTGTGATTAAACCAAAAAGTGCACCTTGAAATATTGCTACAATTACCATAGAGTAAAGCACAACAGCCATAACATTACCCACTTCGCTTAAAACATCATCGAGTTCTTTTTTATCAATAGGAATGATGGATTTAAGATAGATAACAAGTTCTGTTCCATATAGATTTGCAAAGAAATAAAACACACAAATTAAAACCATATCTATAAGAAATTTAGCTCCTGATTTTGTAAAACTTGAAGCATAACTTAGAATTTGTTTAGAAATACTATTTAAATCTATAGAAGCTAAAAATTCTTTAATTTTAGGTTCTAAAAAATTAAAGCTTTCAGGCAAGGTGAATTGATAGTTTTTGACATAATCAAGTGTTTGTGTAACTAAATTAATATCAAAATTCTTTAAAGCTTTGGCAAGTTCTATCATAGCATAAACAAAAGGTGCAAAGAAAAGCAAAACCATACAAGCTGTTGTAAGAATGGAAGCTAAAAATTTATGTCCTTTAGTAAGATTTAAAAATTTTGCATTGATGTTTGAGGTAGCTACCGCCATTAAACTAGCTATGATAATTACAAGTAAAAAACCTTTAAAAAGGTAAAGTAAAAGAAATAAAATAACTAAAATAAAGCTTATAAGAAAGAATTTTCCATTTTGCAAAATTTACTCCTCAAATAAAGTTTTTTCATAGTTTAATTTTAAAGCACTATAGCTTTTCGTGCTTGCTATACGCCCTTTTGCAGTGCGTTCTATATAGCCATTAGCTAGTAAATAAGGCTCGATTACATCTTCTATGGTATTTTCATCTTCACTTAAAGCCGCAGCAATGCTTGCAAGTCCGATAGGTTTTTGTTTGGCGGCGGTTAAAAGTTCAAGATATCTTAAATCCATCGCATCAAAACCAAGCTCATTAACTCCTAAAGAATTTAAGGCCTCATTAGCTCTTTTTTCTGTGATAATCTCTTCATCATTAACATCGGCAAAATCTCTAACTCTTTTTAAAAGCCTTAGAGCTATTCTAGGAGTTGAACGACTTCTTTTAGCGATCTCAAGTGCGGCTTTTTCTTCGCAAGTTTTATTAAGTTTTAAAGCTGCTTTTTGCAAGATTAGGGCAAGTTCGCTATCTTTGTAAAATTCTAATCTAAATTGCATACCAAAACGATCACGTAAAGGATTGCTAAGCATACCTGCACGCGTTGTAGCCCCTATAAGAGTAAATTTTGGTAAATCGATTTTTATGGTTTGAGCAGCTGGACCACTACCTATGATAATATCAAGGCGGTAATCCTCCATTGCAGGGTAAAGCACTTCTTCGATAGCAGGACTTAAGCGATGAATTTCATCGATAAAAAGTATATCTCCTTCGCTAAGATTGGTTAAAATAGCGGCTAAATCTCCGCTTTTTTCTATCATAGGAGCGGCGGTTGTTTTGATATTTGCACCCATTTCATAGGAGATGATATTAGCTAGTGTTGTTTTTCCAAGTCCTGCAGGACCACTAAAAAGTATATGATCTAAACATTCATTGCGTTTTTTGGCTGCAGCTATAAAGATATTTAAATTTTTTTTAATGCTTTCTTGACCTATATAACCATCAAAATTTGAAGGACGCAACGAAGTTTCGTAAGTTTCATCAAAGGAGTATTTTTCTATTTCTACTATTCTATCCATATCTTTGCTTATATTTTGGAAAAATTAAAATAAGATTTTAGCTAAAATTTGCTAGAATTTACATTAAACTTTAATGATTATGGTTTAAAAATGGGAATTTTAACAAAATTAGAATTAGATTATGAAATTGACGATATAGAAAAATTTTTACAATTTTTTAGAACCATGTGCGATAGGTTTGAACCTTTAATCATCAAGCTTGGAAGCGATAGCGTGCGTTATAAAGAAGCCATAAAAGAGCTTGAAACTTTAGCACACAATACCGCTTGGGCAGCAAGACGCTTAAATCTTGAAGAAGTGACTGATTTTTGTGTATTTTGTGAAGAGATGATGGCGCAAGCAAATCGCTTTAATGGGCCTGCTAGTGATGAATTTACGGATTGGATGCTTTTGATGAGTGATCAGTTTGAAAAATATTGTCGTTCATATGAAAATGATGATTCTGTTTTAGCGGTTTTTAATCCTTTAATTGTTAATGTTCCAAATATTATTTCTAAATAAGGGAGCGACTTGGCTTCGACAGGAGTAAGTCTGCTTAGATGGCATGTCGCTTTGGGCAAAGCGTAAAAAGCCCAAATAAAATTAAACGCAAACAACGTTAAATTCGCTCCTGCTTACGCTAAAGCTGCGTAAGTTCAGTTGAGCCTGAAATTTAAGTCATACTATCTAGCTTAATTTTCGGTCATCTTTGATAGTGTAGCCTTGCGTTTGACAAGCGTTGAGGTGAAATAAAGTCTTAGCCTTGCTTTTGAGTTTTGGAAGATGAGCGAAGTAGGGTGAAGTAGTCATCTTTGCTAAACATGTAGAGGTCTTTGTGGGATTATTTTTGGACAGGGGTTCGATTCCCCTCGCTTCCACCATCACGCTAATTTTAAGTAAATCATAAGTTTATTTCAAATTTTTAGAATTTTTTATATGAAGTTAAGAATGATTTATTACCCTTAAAATTTTGATATATTGGGTTTTATAATTTTTCATTAAAAATTTATAGTTTTATTTTTAAGCTTATTTTTAGGGGGGGGGTATAATTATTCCTTCAGTTTAAATTTATTGAAGGAGAAACTTATGAAGAAAAATGCTTCGAGCAAGATATTGCTAAGCTTAGGTGTAGCAACTTTGCTTTATTCGAGTGCTTTTGCACAAGAAATCAATCTTACAGGGTCTTCAGATATAGGAAAATATTTTGAAGAAAATGGTAACGATATCAATCTTAAAAATCCTGATCAGTACAAAGGGCAAGATTTGAATATCAAAATGGGTGTTTGGGATTTACCAAACGATGATTATGATAGCGCTGATTATCGATTGAACATTGATATCGGTAAAAACAATACTTTAAGCTTTACACACAATAATGGCCAAAATCCTGCTTATGTAACAAATCTAAACGCTACTGCTAAAGAGGTTAAAACAACAGATATAGTTTTACAAGCTTTTGCACCTTCGGTGATTAATGGAAATTTAACTATGACTAGCTCAGGAGCTGGAACCATTACCGAGGATGAAAAAAAAGGTTCAGGTATAATTCTTTATAATGGAGCAGTTGAAGGAAAAAGTGCTAATGGTAGCTTAACTATAAATGGAAATTTTACTGCCGATAAAACCCTTTTTGCTACTTATGGAAATTTTGTTAAGGTAAATGGAACTGCAAATCTTACAAATTCAAATTTTGGACTTATCAAACGCTCTTATACAGACTTAGAAGCAAATAATGTAGTAATGGTTCAAGCTAAAGATTTCAATGAAGATATTTTAAAAGCAAAGAACAACGCAGGTGCATTACTTGTAAAATTTTTAAATGATTATGTTTCAACTGATCTTCATGGCAAAGATGTTGCAGAAACAGGAGCTGTTATAGATATTAGCGATGAAGAGAAATATGGCGATGGAGAAAAAGGCTTTGTAGATTATAAACTTAGCGTTCAAAACTGCGGTGGCAATAAATGCTTAGTGATCAATGGAGGTGCTACTGCAGCGGCTAAAAATTTAACTAATCAAATCACAGTAGATATAGATGCTATAGATAAATTGCTTAAAAATGAATTTGATCCTAGTCAAGAAGAAGAATGGACAAAAGTTAAAGAAGCCCTTGAAAAACAAAAAGAAGAGCTTAAAAAACTTCAACAAGAAGCTATGCAAAACGGCGGTAAAATCGATGATGAAAAATACGTTGATTTAGTAAATAAAAACTTAAATTTAAATCTTAGTGCTAATGATAAAGCTTCTATCCTAGCTCTTCGTTCTATCACAGAACAATTAGGAAGTATAGGGGCAGATTTAGCAAGTAGAGAAGGTGTAAAACTAGCTTTAGATATCAAAAAAGACACAGACAATACAGGTAAATCTGTATCTAATCTAAATTCAGCTTCTAGTGCAGTGAATACCACTATGAATATTTCTAATGATGTTTCTATAGGTTCTCGTGTAGCAATGCTAAACAATCCTTTTGGAACTTATGCTTCTAAAATGAATGGTCTTAAATTTGCTGCTTTAGATAGTGATATGAGACCAAGCTATGTAAATGAATATACCAATAGTGTTTGGGCTAATGCTTTTGGTGGTGCTAACATTATCGATGGAGATAGTGGTGCAATGTATGGTGCTACTATAGGTGTAGATAAACAAGCTAATGATGATGTTTTATGGGGTGCTTATTTTACTTATGCAAACGCTAAAATCAAAGACAATAATTTAGAACAAAAAAGTGATAACTTCCAATTAGGTATGTATTCTACTATCAATGTAGCTCCACAATGGGAACTTAATCTTAAAGCTTATGCTCAAGTTTCTCCAACTAAACAAGACAATGTTCAAATAGATGGTGCATATAACTCAGATTATACAAGTAAATTCTTAGGACTTAGTGCTAATGCAGGTCGTGTGTTTGACTTTAGTGATAATACTTTATTTATTAAACCTTTTGCGGGAGTAAATTATTATTTCAGTTATACTCCATCTCATACAGAAAATGGTGCTATTGCTAAAGATATTGATTCTATGAAAAACAATTCTGTAAGTATTGAAGTGGGTGCTGAATTTAGAAAATATATGAATGAAAACTCTTATATTTTTGTAACTCCAAAAATAGAACAATTTGTTATCAATAGTGGTGATGATTACACAGCTAACCTAGCTGTAAATAATGCTTTCTTTACTAGTGTAGAAGCTAACAACAAGAAAAAAACATACGGACAAATTATCGTAGGGGGTAATGTAGATTTTACAAATCAACTCAGTATGAATCTTGGCTTTGGTGCTAAACAAATACTAGCAGGTAAAGTAGATAATAAAAATGAAACTTACTTAAGTGGTCAAGTAGGACTTAAGTATAAATTTTAATCTTAAAAATCATTTCTAAATCTTTTTATAGTTTAGAAATGATTGTTTATTTCTATGGGAAATCTCCTAGGGCTTTATCTTAAAGCCCTTTTTTATAACAAACAAGTAAATAAGTCTTTAGAGTAAAAAACTCTAAAAACTTTTAGTTTTCTTTGAAAAGTTTGGAAGCTAAGTGCGTTGCACGACTTTGATCTGTATCTTTTTTAAGTGTTTTATAAATTTTACTTACATATTCTTCTAAGGTTTGTTGAGAATCTATGATTTTTTCAGAAGAAGGAATTTTTTCATATTCTCCATTATTTTTAAGCTCATAAGCTAAAACATTATCGCTAAGTTGCAAGCGTAAAAATTGAGCTAATTTAGCTTTACTTCTTTCATCATATATAGGAGTCATAAGTTCTAAGCGACGCTCTAAATTTCTTGGCATCCAATCTGCACTCGATATAAAATAATTTGGCTCACTATGTTTAAAATAAAATACTCTAGCATGTTCTAAGTATTTTCCTATGATGCTTCTAACGCGTATGTTTTTGCTGTATTCTTCATCAGGTTTTAAGCAACAAATTCCGCGTATGATAAGATCAATTTGCACTCCTTCCATACTTGCTTCATAAAGCGCTTGTATGATATCACTATCCACAAGAGAATTCATTTTAGCTACAATCACACCTTCATTTTTCTTGCTTGTTTCAATGCGTATCATTTCTAAAACTTTTTCTTTGATTTGATTTGGGCTCATTGAAAGAGTTTGAAGGCGACGATTTTTACTAAAGCCCGATAAGATGTGAAAAAAGCTTGTCGTATCTCTTGCAAATTCTGCTTTGCTTGTAAAATAACTCACATCAGTATAGATTTTAGCACTGCTTGCATTATAATTTCCTGTGCTTAAATGCATATAAAATTTAAGTTTATCTCCTTGTTTGCGTATGACTTGAGAAACCTTAGCGTGGACTTTAAAACCTGTAATGCCATAAATAACATGAGCTCCGGCATTTTCTAAAGCTTTCGCCCAATGAAGATTATTTTCTTCATCAAAGCGTGCTTTTAATTCTACCATCACAGTTACTTGTTTTCCATCACTTGCAGCATCAATTAAAGCTTGAACTATATTGGAATTTTTTTCCACTCTATAAAGTGTCATTCTTATGGAAATTACTTCAGGATCTTTGCTTGCTTCTTTGATAAATTTATAAACTGGATCAAAACTTTCAAAAGGTTGTATGATGAGTATATCTTCTTTTTCTACAGCATCAAAAATAGATAAATTCTCATCAAAAGGTGGTAAAGTTTTAGGCGTGTAAAGTGGGCTTAAAAGATGCGTAAAGGTTTTATTTCCTGCGATTTGCCAAAGGCTAGGGAGATTGAGTAAAATAGAATATTCATAAACATCTTTATGAAAAATTTTCATGTGAGTATTAAGGAATTCTACGATTTGCTCATCTGCATCTTTTTGAATTTGCAATCTTACAAAAGCTCCTTTTCTGCGAAGTTTTAAGCCTTGTTCTAAAATCATCATAAAATCATCAGCTTCTTCCTCTTCTATTACCATATCTGCATTTCTAGTCACTCTAAATGCTGCTGAAGCTAAGAGTTTATAGCCTGGAAAAATTTCTTCTGCGTGTTGATGGACTATACTTTCTATAGGAACATAAATATTTGCACTTACTTCATAAAAACGAGGTAAAACTCTTGGAATTCTAATCATTCCAAATTTTACAAGTTCAGGATGCGCTTTATCGCAAATTTTAACCGCTAGTGAAAAAGATAAGTTGTTTAAATGCGGAAAAGGGTGAGTAGCATCAACAGCTATTGGAACAATAACAGGAAAAATATTGGAGAAAAAATACTCATCACATTTTTGTTTTAAATTTTCATCTAAATTCTCATAATGTTTTATGAAAAGATTTTCTTTTTCTAATTCACTTGTGATTTCATTAAAATAACGCTCCAAAAGTTCTTTTTCTTGGTGTAAGTATTTGCGTATGGCTTTTAATTGTTGTAACGGGGTCATTTCATCGCTACTGCTTGCATTAACTCCAGCTGAAAAAAGTTGTTTTAAGCCTGCGACGCGTATCATATAAAATTCATCTAAATTAGTGCAATATATAGCTATAAATTTTAATTTTTCTAACAAGGGTAAATTTTTAGAACATTGGTCTAAAACACGAGAATTAAAGCGAAGCCAAGAAAGTTCGCGATTGATAAACATATCAGGACTTGTTTGCATTAATTTTTCCTTTTTTAGTTGTATTTTATCATTTATTTTGAAATTATTGAATAAAAGTTTTAAATTTTTTAGGTTAATTAAGAGTAAATATATCTTTAAAATTATATTAAATTCATCTATGTTAAAATCACAAAATTTATTTCTGGAAAATTCTGTGACATTGTTGTTTCATTGAAGATTTTAAGAAATGATAATTTTAAGGAGGAAAATTTTGAAGAAAACTTCGAATCTTTTTACTATTTTTCTTGTTTTGCTTTTTGTTTTCTTTGCGGTTGGGTTTTATACTTTTTATAACGCTAAGGGCACATCTTATTTAAGCAATGCAAGTGAATCTTGTAATAACTGCCATATTATGAATGAAGTTTATAACGAATACATGGCAGGACCACACTCTCAAAAAGTCAAAGGCGAACCAAGAGCAACTTGTGTGGATTGTCATTTGCCACATAATTTTGTAGCTAAGTGGATAGCTAAAGCGCAAAGTGGTTTAGGACATGCTTATGCTTTTACTTTTAAACTTGATGAGTTGCCTACAAATTTGAGTGCGACTGAAAAAAGCAGAAAAATGGTGCAAGAAAACTGCATACGCTGTCATGCAGATTTTGCTCAAACAGCTATCAATGCTACAACAAATCCACATGCAGACAAGTCATTAAATTGTGCTTCTTGTCATAAAGATGTTGGACATAAACACGGAATTTAATAAGGAGAAGATGAATGAAAAAAAATATTTTACGCTTGGGTATTGTTGTTTTGGTTTTACTTATAGCGGGAGTTTTATGGCTAAATAATGATATCAATCAAAAAAAAGAAGATGAAGCAAATAAAAATGCCATTGCAGCAAATGCTGATTTTTCTTTGCTTAGTGATGATGATCCAAATTTTGAAAAATGGGGTAAGGTTTTTCCAGAGCAGCTAAAAATGTATTTAACAGTTGAAAAAGAAGAGCCTCAAGCTACTGAATTTGGTGGTAATTTAGCTTATTCAAAATTAATTCGCTTTCCTCAATTAACCATACTTTGGGCAGGATATCCTTTTAGTCTTGATTTCAATGAAGAAAGAGGGCATTTTTGGGTTCAAGTAGATCAAATGAAAACAGCAAGAAACAACAAAGATTTTCTTAATGCTCACGGCCTTGCTGCTTTTAAAGGCCAGCCCGCAGCTTGTATGAATTGTCATAGTGGATGGACTCCATGGCTTATAAAAAATGTTGCTAAAGGGGATTTTACTGCTTTTAACTCTACAAATTATTGGACCATGATTAAAAATATCCCAGCCGTTGATGGTATAGTGGAAAATTCACCTGAACATGCAGGTCCACATGGTGGTAAAAGAATGGGTGTAACTTGTGCAGATTGTCACAATCCAAATGATATGAGTTTAAGACTTACTCGTCCAGCAGCTATTAATGCTTTAGTTTCTAGAGGATATGAAAAAGATCCAGTGCAAGGCGTAAAAGCTACAAGAGAAGAAATGAGAACTTTAGTTTGCTCTCAATGCCATGTTGAATACTATTTTAAACCAACTGGGGAAAAAGTAAAGGTAATGGGTGAAACTATTGTAGATGATAGTTCTAAAAAATGGTGGAATGGAACTCAGAAAAATTATGATGAGTATGAGTTTTGGAGAGATGGTAATAAAGCTAAAGAGATTGAAACCGATGGTATAGTTTTAACTTTTCCTTGGAGTGAGTGGAAAAAAGGACAACCATTTAGAATTGAAATGTTAGATGATTATTATGATAAAGTTCGTGGAGTATTTGGAGCTGATTTTACTCATAAATTAACAGGAGCGCAAATTATTAAAATTCAACATCCAGAAAGCGAACTTTATAGTGGCGGTGTGCATGCTGCAAATGGGGTAAGTTGCGTGGATTGTCATATGCCTTATGTTAGAGAAGGAGCTAAAAAGGTTACTCAACACAATATCACCTCTCCTTTAAGAGATATTAACTCTGCTTGCAAGTCTTGTCATAAACAAAGTGAAGATTATTTAAAAGCTCAAGTGCTTGACATACAAAATAGCGTTGCACATGATCAAAGAACGGCAGAGTACGCAATTGTTAGTTTGATTATGGATACTAAAAAACTACGTGATGAATTAGGTAATATGGAAAAATTCCAAAGCGATGGAAAAGCTGATGTGAAAAAAATTAGCGAAGAGTTAAAAGAAGTTTTAGAACTTCATCGTAAAGCTCAAATGAGAGCAGATTTTGTTAACGCTGAAAATTCAACTGGTTTCCATAATCCTCGTGAAGCTTCAAGAATGTTATTGCAAGCTGTTGATATGGCAAGAATGGGACAAACTAAACTTGTAGAAATCGCCGCAGCAAATGGAATTAAAGATTTTAAAACTTCAAATTTAGGTTTTGAAGATATTCAAAAATTTAATCCAGGAGAGCTTTATTATAAAGTAGATGTTAATAATCATAAAGCTGGAGAGCGTTATTATGCGGATGAAAAAGATGTTAATGGCAATCCTCCAAAAGAACTTTTAGAGCATGATAAAGAGCTTGCTCCTTATAATTATCAAGTGATTGATAAAAAATAATTCTTAAGCCCTATAATCATAGGGCTTTTTCTTTTTTTATTTTAAAAAATATAAACTTTTTATTTAAAATTCACTTTTGCTTCACTTTGTTTTGTCAAAATATCACAAATTTTGATAATCAAAAAGGAGTTAAAATGATCAATAAAAATAAATTGTTTAGACAGGTTCATATTTATCTTAGTTTGTTCTTCTTGCCTTGTGCTTTGCTTTTTGCTTTAACGGGTATAGCGTATATTTTTGGTATTAATCAAGATGTGGGCTTAAAAGTTGAGCAGTATCAATTGTCAAAAGTTATAGAAAGTGGTAAAGAAAGAGAAGCTTTAATAGAGTATTTAAAAACAAATGGTTTAAAAGTGCCATCTAATACAGATATCATTAAAAGCAAAGATAAAGGTATAACAATAGGTGGAACTCATTATAGTGCTAATATAACTCAAAATTCTACTAATGAATACAATATTACCTTAAAAACAAGATCTTTACTTGGAGATATGATTATGCTTCATAAAGATAAGGGTGCTTGGTATTTTTCTGTGCTTAGCGTAGGCTTTGGTATTACTTTATTTATGCTTTATATTTCAGGGCTTATGATTACTTTGTTTGCAAATAAAAAAGATAGAAGTAAACAATTTGCAGTTCTTGGAGTAGGGGTTGTTGTAACTTTGCTTTTGGCTTATCTTAGCCTTTGATTTTTCCTAGCTTTTTAAGCTAGGTATTATTTATTTTTTTGTATAATCACACTTTACTTTATTGGACAGATGGGTGAGCGGCTGAAACCACACCCCTGCTAAGGGTGCAGATCTTAACGGGTCTCGAGGGTTCAAATCCCTCTCTGTCCGCCACTAAAACTTTCTTGAAAATCCCAAGTATTTATATATCAATATTATATATTTGAAAAAAAGAATAATCTAGAACTATAACGCCCAAATTTTCATATAAAATATTAAAATTTATATAAAAATCTTTTATAAATTTTCAATCTACCTAAAAGGCTAAATTGATTTTTATAGGAACGAACGCTGTTCCACTATCCACTAGAGTTTGCACTGCATTGTGGAATACTTTTCTTGCTATGCCTATTGCTCCATTAACATCAGCATTCAATATTTTATTTGTGCTTGATTTAAATAAACCTCTTTTTATTCTTTTACCTAAATACTTTTCTTGATGTTTCATTTTTTCATTAGCTAAATGGTCGCATTTACTCGTATAGTTTTCTTCTGTTAAAACGAAATTAATACCATATGTTTCACATTTATAAGCTAATTTAGAAATAAAGTTTTCATAAGGTATTGAAGTAAAAGATTGATTATTTTTAGCACCTAAATTAATTTCTTTTTTCCATTCTTTATTTTTACCAATAATTAATGTTTCAATAGAATGTTTAACACAATACTTAACTAAAAAATTACTTGCTTTATGCAAAAAATCATTTAATTTGTTTTCACGAAAGTTTAATAATTTTAGTAGTTGCTTTGTGATAAATCTATTATTACTCTTTTTTGCTATTGCTTGTAAATATGCTTTTTTCTTATTGTAATATTGATTTATACTTTTAATACCTTTGCCATTGATAATTAAAGGCTGTTTGCTTTGAGTATCTATTGTAGTTACAAAGTTATTTAAACCTAAATCACAAGATAAAAAGCTGTTTTTTACATAATTAATAGCTAGTTGATTAGTTTCATACACTATTTCAACTATAAAACAAGTTGCTTTGGGAATAATCCTAACTTGTTTTAGACTTGAAATATTAGTATCTATTTTAGTAATGATAGATTTTATATTTACACTTTTAGGAAATACGATTTTATTAAAGTTTTTATATTGTTTTATTTTTGCTTGTTGGTTTGTAAATATAGCTATATGATGACCTTTTTCTCCTTTTCTTTTGTATTTAGGTAGTTTGGGATTACTTGTAAATTTGTTCTTATCTTTTTGATAAGACTTTAAACATTTAAAAAAGCTTTTCCAATCTTTATATAATAATTTAATTGTTTGTTGGGCTGTTTGACTAGGTAATTCTTTATAATCAAATTGTTTTTCACTAGCTAATTTTTTACTTAAATCATACTCTTTTATTTGTGGTTTTTTAGTTATAAAATCTTGTCTAAGCAAGTAATTAACATAGTTATATAAGTTTTTAGTCTTATTTGTAAGCAATAAAAGTGAATTGTAATTTTTATTGTAGGGCTTAATTATATGTCTTTCAACTCTTTGTAATGTTTTCATCTGCCTTGCTTTCATTTAATAATTTATTGGCTAATCTTCTCTTTGAATACATTTTCATAGAAAAAGAGTGTATTGTTTGCATAATATCTTCAAATAATTCTTGCTCTAGTGCTTTGTTTTCGCAAGAGTTAATAATTTCTATTCTAGCACCATTATCGTTAAAAAGTTTTTCCACTAAATCATAAGATAGTCTTGCTAGTCTATCTTTATAAGCTATATAAACAACACTAATTCTTTTTTGCATAACATCGTCTAAAAGCTCCATAAAACCTTTTCTGTCTAAAGTCATTCCACTTTTAATATCTTCATAGACCTTATCTACTTTTATTCCTTTTGCATTTAAAAAAGCGATTGTGTTTTCTATTTGATTTTTTAAATCTTGTTTTTGTTTGTGGGTGCTTACTCTTGCATATATAACATTTAGTTTTTCATCTTTAATATTTGCTAATCTATAAACATCTTCTCTGTTATATAGGTATAAAGAATTTGGCATTTGCGTAACTCTTATTTTTCCACTTTTAACATATTTATAAAGAGTTACACGACTTATTTTTAAAAGCTTTAAAACTTCTTTTGCTTTCAAATATTTTCCTTAATTGTAATTATATAAAATTATATAAATTATATAATTATTTAGTTAATAAATAAATATTATTCTAAAATTGGAAAATAATCCATTAGAAAATAAGATATTTTGGAATTATTTAAGAAATTAGATGAAAAAGAATGCTAATATGGAAGTAAGAATTCTAAAAAAATAAAATATAAAATCAATCCCAAAGATTACTTTTATATATGCCTAAAATCACAATTTCATTTTTACTTTTATCGATAAGATAAGGGATAATATAACCTTTAAAAATCAAATCTCTTATATTTTCATTATCAAAAGACAAAGATTTTCTATTTTTATAAGGCATAAAAGAAAGATTTTTACAAATTGAATTAATATCATTAAGAAATTCTTTAGCATAAAAAGAACTATCTAATTTTATAAAATTAACAATATGCCTAAGCTCATTTTTAAATTTAGGAGTTGGAACAATTTTCATTTATTCTAAATCTTTTCTAATATCATTAAAAGTTTCATCAAAATCTAAAGTCTTTAATTTATCTTGCTTGTAAAGTTCTATATCCTTTTTATAACCATCAATTCTTATTTTATGTTCTAAATAACTTAAAGCAAGTTCTAAAACTTCTTTTTCACTTAAATTGTTATCTTTACAATAATTAGTTAAAAAATGCTGTGTTTCTTTTGAAAATTCTAAGTTCATTTGTTACTCCTTTTTAAAGATTTATTATAACATAAAAACATTTTTTATTTAAAAAAAGGTTCAAATCCCTCTCTGTCCGCCACTAAAACTTTCTTGAAAATCCCAAATATTTTATTAAGTATTAAAGCAAGAGACTAGCCCTTGCGAAGTTATATTATTTTACAGCGTTTTTGATTTCTAAAATCATAGTTTTTAAAGACTCTAGTCCATTTCCACTTGCTAAATACCAGTATTCTGGATCAAGATAGATAATTTTTTTGTTTTGTGCTGCTTTGGTTTTAGCGACAAGTGCATTATCGAGTATGCCTTGAGCGCGTTCTTTGTTGCCTACGATGACATTTCTATCAACAACAAAAATATAATCAGGATTTTTTTCTAATATAAATTCAGAATTGATACTTTTTCCGTGTGTGCCTACTTTTATATTCTCATCTACTGCATTAATCCCTAAAACATCGTGAATAATCCCAAAGCGAGATTGAGGACCAAAGGCTGAAATTTTGTTAGAATTTGTAAGAATGATAAGAGCTTTTTTATCTTCATCAACTATACTTTTGGCTTTTTCAATTTCATTTTTAATATCTGAAATTTTTTCTAAAGCTTCTTTTTCTAAACCATAAAGTTTTGCAACGCTTAAGACATTGTTTTCAAAAGAGCTTAAAAAATTTGCATTATCAAGACCTACAAATAAAGTTGGAGCTATTTCTTTTAATTTGTCATAAAATTTACTTTGGCGTCCGGAAATGATGATAAGATCAGGTTTTAAAGCATTAATGGCTTCAAAATCAACTTGTTGTACTCCACCTACACTAGGTTTGTTTTTAAATTGTTGTAGGTATTTTGGTAAATTTTTAGCAGGAACGCCAACGACTTTATCATTTAATTTTAAAGCATCAAAAGTATCTAAAATTCCAAGATCTAAGATCACTACCTTAGAAGGATTTTTAGGGATTTTATTTTCTCCTAGACTATCCTTCACTAAAAAACTATCACCCTCATCGCTCATACTAATAGGCAAAACTTTCACCGTAGCAGTGTTGGTTTTTGTTGTAGAACTTGCGTTGTTTTCATTTGAGTTTGAATTACAAGCTGTTAAGATTAGACTTAAAAAAAATGCAAAAAATGCAAAAACTAAAGATTTTTTCATATTTTCTCCTTTTTAAAAATAAATACAAATTTTCTTACCATCAATTTGACTTACGGGTATATCCATATCATAAATTTGTTTTAAATTTTCTTGATTGATGATTTCATCTTTTGAGCCTTGTTTTAAAAGCTTCCCATCTTTTAAGGCTATGATTTCATCAGAATAAATCGAAGCAAAATTAATATCATGTAATACAACAGCTATACTTTTGTTAAAGTCTTTGACTAAATTTTTCATTAGTTGCATGATTTGTACGCTATGCTTCATATCAAGATTGTTCAAAGGTTCATCAAACATTATAAATTCAGTATCCTGAGCGATGATCATGGCTATAAAAGCTCTTTGCTTTTGTCCCCCGCTTAATGTATCTAAAAATTCATTTCTTAAGTTGTTAAGTTCCATGTATTCTAAAGCTTCATTGATTTTGATTTTATCGTTTGTATTAAGTCTTCCTTGAGAATGCGGAAAACGCCCAAAAGCGACTAATTCTTCAACTTTTAATCTTAAATTGATATTGTTTTGTTGTTTGAGAATGGAAATTTTTTGTGCTAAGATTTGCTCTTTATAATTTTTTAAATTCATTCCATCGATATAAATTTCTCCACTACTAGGTTTTATCAAACGACTTGCTAGAGCTAAAAGAGTGGATTTTCCAGCGCCATTGGCTCCTATTATAGAAGTGATTTTGCCTTTATGAAAATCAAGGCTAAGATCTGAAATAATGACTTTATTATCATAAAATTTGGTGATATTTTTTAGTTTAATCATAATTTATTACCCTTTAATACAAGATAGATAAAATATATCCCAGCTAAGAAATTAATAACCACGCTTATAGTGGCATTATAATCAAAAACTCTAGAGACAAAAAACACCCCTCCAAGCAAAGCCAAAATACTAATAAGTATACAAGCGCTTAGCAAAATACTATGCTTTGTAGTTTTAAATAGCTCATAAGTGATATTTACTACTAAAAGTCCTAAAAAGGTTATAGGACCTACAAGTGCGGTGCTAATAGAAGTTAAAATAGCTATGATAATCATCAATTGTTTTGAAATTTTTTGATAATTTATCCCTAAATTTATCGCTAAATCTTTGCCTAAATTTAAAGGATCTAAAAATTTCATATAGCGAAAAATCCATATAAAACTTAAAAAGCTAATAATATAAGCAAGAATTAAAACATCAAAAGCAATATTATCAAAACTAGCAAACATTCTTCCTTGTATTACCATAAATTCATCAGGGTCGATTAGCACTTCAAAAAAAGAGCTTAAAGTGCTAAAAAGTGTTCCAAAAACTAAACCTAAAAGCATGATAAGATAAATACTTCTATCGCTACTAAATAAAATTTTATAAAGTCCTAGTGAAAAAACCACCATACAAACTAGAGTGATTAAAAAATTGATATCGTTTTTATAAACACTTAAATTAGCCGCACCAAAAGAAAAGATAAGAGCACTTTGAAGCAACATATATAAAGAATCTAATCCTATGATAGCAGGGGTTAGAATTTTGTTATTGCATAAAGTTTGAAAAATCACTGTTGAAACAGCGATACAAATAGCTACTATGATAATAGCTGCAATTTGTAAAAAACGACTTTTTAAAGCATACTCATCAAAGCCATTTAAACCCACAAGTATAAAAATCCCTATCATACCAAGTGTTAAAAAGCTTAAAATCAGCATTTTTTTACGCATAAACTTTCCTTTTTAGCAAAAGAAAGATAAAGATTAAAGATCCTAAAACACCTGTAGTGATGCTTAAAGGCATTTCAAAAGGAAAGATGACAAGTCTTGAAATGATATCGCAAACAAGTAAAAACAAAGCTCCACAAAGTGCTATATAGATAAGATTTTTTCTAAGATTATCACCTAGATAAAGAGCTACTAAATTTGGGATAATTAGCCCTAAAAAAGGGATAATCCCAACGCTTACAATCACTAAACTAGTGATAATGCTTACAATCATCAAGCCTAAAAATAATATCCCATTATAAGAAATTCCAAGATTTAAAGCTATATCGTCACCCATGCCAACTATGGTAATTTTATGAGCTAAAAAATAAGCAAGTATAAAAAGTGGTAAAGAAATGTAGAGCAATTCATAATTTCCCTGCATAACATTTGCCATACTGCCTTGTAGCCAACCTTGGATATTTTGTATATAATTTAAAGCATAGGCAAAAAAAGTGGTTATAGCACTAATAATACCTCCAAACATCAAGCCTATCAAAGGTACAAAAATCACATCTTTGAGTTTGATTTTTCTTAAAATTTGGATAAATATAAAAGAACCCAAAAGTGCAAATACAGAAGCAATGATAGTTTGAGTAAAAAAAGACGCTCCAGCAAAAAATATTAAAGAAATAAGTATGCCAAATTTAGCACAATCCATAGTTCCTGCTGTAGTTGGGGAAACGAATTTATTTTGCGTGAGTTGTTGCATGATAAGCCCGCATATACTAAGACTCATTCCTGTGAGTAAAATTGCTATAAGTCTAGGAATTCTTGTGAGAGTTATGATTTCTAGTTGAGTGGAGTTAAGATTAAGAATATCTTTTACATTGATACTGATAACTCCTATAAATAAACTTATCATTCCAAAGAATAAAAGTAAAGCTATAAGCACTTTTAAACTCAATATATGCTTAAAAAACAAATCTTTCCTTATAGTAATAATAATTATCAAAAATGAAATTGTAATGAAATTTGTTTTAAGAAATGATAAAACTACAAAGGATATTTTAGTAAGAAATCAAAAATCCAGTGGAAAGTCTTTGCAAGTGTTTGTTATAGTCTATAAGGCTTTCTCCATAGCCATTAAAGTATTGTAAATACCAATAAATTCCGTTATTAAAAATATCATATCATAGATCAACTTGTATAGCGCCTTTGTTATTGTGGAATTTAAGATTATTTCTTAGCATAAGATTGATAAAATAATCATCACCTAAATACGCTAAATTCACATCAAAATTTCCCATATAATGCAAGATGGCAGGATTATCATCATCTTTTTTGTTTTCAGGAATTCTATACCAAAGGCGTGGAACAAATAAAAATTTATTATATAAAATAGCAGTAGATACATAAATTCTATTCCATGAGCGAGATTGTAAATTCTCATCTCCCTTGCCATTGCTTTCATGCAATATACCTACGCGTAGATTGTTAAAAAATTCATAATCTTTAAGATATAAAGGAAGATCTATAAAAAATTCTGGTTGATAGTTGGTTTCTCTAAAAGGAGAAGAATGCTCATAAATTTGCCACCAAGAAGTTTGAGTATAGGCTATATAATATTTTTCATCTAGTCCTAGTAAATTTTCAAAAAGTCTTTTTTTAACACTAAGTTGGAATTTCGCCTCACTCTTATTATTATTTACTCCTAAAGAATTAAAACTATAAGCAAAAGGTAAAAAATAATTCATCTTATAAGAGCTAATGCCAAGGGGATTAAAGCTTTCATTTTCACCAAGATAATTAGCCAAAGCTAAGCGAGAAAAGTCTTGTTTTTCTTCTTTTTTTATAGTGATAGAATTTTGCGTTTGTGTTGCTTGACTTGAGTTATTTTGTTCTTGAGAAATCAAAACAGATGAATTTTTTAAAGCGAGTTTTTTGTAAATTTCCATAGCTTTTTTATAATCGCCTTGTTTTTCATACTCTAAAGCTTGTTGTAAATCACTAGCCCATATAAAAACACATAAGCTTAAAAATAAAGCAATTTTTCTCATTTTAACTTGCTTTTAAATTTTTCATATTCTTCATAAAAATTAAGATTTAAAAAAGCATCTTCATCTTCAAATTCTACAAATTTGGTTTTAATCTCAGAAAATAAAAGTCCTATTTTTTGTTCATTTTTTTCTAAGAAATTTTTACAAGTTTGAGCTAAAGAGCTGTGATAAAAGCCACATAAGGGATGTTTATGCAAAGGGGTTTTTGCTATGATTATTTTATAGTTTTGTTCTAAAAAAGGAAGCATTTTTAAAAGTTCATTTTCACCTACTTTAGGACTATCTACACTTAAAACAAAAACAAATTCATTTTTAAAATTTGAAAGTATAGAGTAAAGCGCAAGCATAGGAGAGTAAACTTCAAATTCTAAAGAATCTTTTATCAAGCTAAAATGGTTTTCAAATTTGTCTTCTTTCGCACTCACATAGACATTTTTAAAAATTTTAGAAAATTTATCTACTTGAAATTGAGTTAAATTTTGATTTTTAAGAATCAATTTGCTTTTATCTTGTCCCATACGGCTAGATTTACCACCACATAAAATCACGCAATTTAGCTCATTAAGCTGCACAAATTTCCTTTTTAATGTAATTCTACCACAAAATTCGCCAAAATATTTTATAATTTCTTTTATGAAATACACAGAACTTTTACAATTACAAACTTTTTTTTCTCGGTTTAAAAAAATCGATTTTATCAAGCGTATCAATGACAATATTTTGGAATTAAGCTTTGATAGAGAAAGATTTATTTTTGATCTTACTCGTGCAATGAGTGCGATTTATACAGCTAAATTTAATGCAAAAAATTATAATGCACCTTTTGATTTTATGCTTAAAAAGTATTTTAGCAATGCTTTTATAAAGGAAGTTAAAGTCCTTGAAGGCAATCGTATTTTATGTTTTAGTGTAAAAGCTAATAAGGCTTATAAAAGCTATGAGAGCAAAATTTATTTTGAATTTACGGGTAAAAATACCAATGTTATTCTTACAGATGAAAAAGATTTGATCATAGAGGCTTTAAGACACATTGATAAAAGTTATCGTGTTGTAAAACCTAATGTGATTTTAGAGTCTTTAAAGCCTTATAAAATGGATGAAAATTTTGAGGAAATTAAAGACTTTGCAGATTATTTTTCTCGCAAATTTACAAGCATTTATGAGAGTAAAATCAAACAAATAAAAAATTTAAAACTTGCACAAGTGGATAAAAAAATACAAAATTTACAAGAACTTTTTTCTAGTTTAGATGAAGAAAATTCTTTACTCTTAAAAGCTTTAGAATACAGAAAAAGGGCTGATGTATTGTTTGCAAATTTGAGTGTTTTAAAAGATTATGAAAGGGAATTTAAGCTTGATGATTTTGAAGGCAAAGAGCTTGAATTTAAGCTTGAATTTAATCCTAAGCAAAGTGCTAATTTATATTATAAAAATGCTAAAAAATTAGAACAAAAAGCTAAAAATTTAAATATACAAAGACAAAATTTAAAAGAAAAGTTAGATTTTACCTTGAGTTTGAAAGAATTATTGCTTCAAGCTAAGAGTGAGATAGAGCTTGAAATTTTACTACCTAAAAAAAATAGCAAAAAAAATCAAGATCATAAACAAGAAGATCTTGTGGCAAATTTTTATTTTAACGAGTTTAAAATTTGCGTGGGTAAAAATGAAAAAGGCAATGAATTTTTACTTAAAAATGCTAAAAAAGATGATTTGTGGCTTCATGTAAGGGATATTCCTAGCGCACATACTTTGATTGTATCAAACAAGCAAAAAATCAGCCTCGATGTGATAGAATTTGCTGCAAGGCTTTGTGTAAGCTTTTCTAAGTTAAAGAAAGGTTCGTATTGGGTCGATTATACCTTAAAAAATTTTGTCAAGGTTCAGCAAAAGGCGTTTGTAAATTATACAAATTTTAAAAGTATTAATATCACAAAGGATTAAAATGCCAGTTAGCCCTTTAGGAAATATCAATTATATAAATCAGAATATGGCTTATCCAGCTACACAAGCAAGCAATGAGCTTGCAAAAGAAGGTTTTGCAGCTACGCTAAATATGGCTGAATTTAATGAAAAAGAAAAAACTTTAAACAAGCTTGAAAAAGTTAATGAGACTCATGAAATCAAAGAAGAGATCAAAGAAAAAGCCGAACAAGAAGAAAAAAAGAAAAAACACAATCAAGAAGCTAAAACCAGCGATGATGAGAAAAATGAAGAAGATGAGTCTAAAGATCCAAATTTTAAAGACGCACAAAGCATTCATCGCTTAGATATTAGTATATAAGGAAAAATATGTTTAATACAACTAGAATTATTTCAGCTCTTGTGATGATAGGGGCTATTATTATTATCGCGTTGATTGATCAATTTTTTATCAATTTTATCGTTTTTGCGGTTTTATTGTATTTATCTTTTAGTGAAGCAAAAAAACTTTTTGCTTTAGAAAATATTTCTATTATCCCTTTGGCTATAGCTTTTATTTTGGGAAGTTTATCGCATAAAGCTTTGCTTTTTGGGATTTTAGCTTTGTTATTAGTCGTTGGATCTTTGGTTTATAAAAAGGCTTCCTTAAAACCAGCTCTTATTTATATTTATCCTAGTTTGCCTATTTTAGCACTTTGGCAAGTGTATTTAGATCAGGGTATGTTTGCGCTTTTTTGGCTTATCATTATCGTTGCAGCTTGTGATAGTGGGGCGTATTTTATCGGAAAACTTATGGGTAAAACTCCTTTTTCTCCAACAAGTCCAAACAAAACCTTAGAAGGTGTTATAGGTGGCTTGATTTGTGCGAGTGTTATTGGAACTATTTTGGGAGTTTTTGTTTATAGTTTTTGGCTTTCTTTACTTTGTTCGTTTTTTGTAGCGATTTTTGCAGTGATTGGAGATTTGCTTGAGAGTTATTTTAAAAGAGAAGCAGGTGTAAAAGATAGTGGAGATCTTATCCCTGGTCATGGAGGTGTGCTTGATAGGATTGATGCAGTGATCATTGCTGCTTTTGTGATGGTTGCTTTTTTATGATACTTTTTGGAAGCACGGGCAGCATAGGAGTAAACGCTCTTAAACTTGCTGCTTTAAAAAACATTCGTATTTCTGCTTTAGCTTGCGGGGATAACATCGCTCTTTTAAATGAACAAATCGCAAGGTTTAAACCCAAATTTGTTGCCATAAAAGATTCAAAAAATAAGCATTTAGTTAAACACAATAGAGTTTTTATAGGGCAAGAAGGTTTAGAGCAAATTTTAACAGAATGTCAAGACAAACTTTTACTCAATGCCATTGTAGGTTTTGCAGGACTTAAAAGCACTTTAAAGGCTAAAGAGCTTGGCAAAAACATAGCTTTAGCTAACAAAGAAAGTCTTGTAGTAGCTGGGAGTTTTTTGAAAGGGGCTAAATTTTTACCCGTTGATAGTGAGCATGCAGCTTTAAAATTTTTACTCGAAGGTAAAAAAAATATAGCAAAACTTTATATCACAGCAAGCGGCGGAGCTTTTTATAAGTATAAAATCAAAGATTTAAATCAAGTCAGTCTCAAAGATGCTTTAAAACATCCTAATTGGAACATGGGAGCAAAGATCACTATAGATAGTGCGACTATGGCAAATAAGCTTTTTGAGATTATAGAGGCTTATCATTTATATGATTTTAAAGAAATTGATGCTTTAATAGAACCAAGATCTTTAGTGCATGCAATGTGTGAATTTAAAAATGGAGCTAGCACGGCGTATTTTTCAAAAGCAGATATGAAACTAGCTATTTCAGATGCTATATTTGAAAAACAAGATACGCCTATTTTAGAGGCTATTGATTTTAGCAAAATACCTGCTTTAAAATTTCATCCAATCAGCACAAAAAAATATCCTATTTTTAAGCTTAAAAATACATTTTTAAAAGAGCCAAATTTAGGTGTTATCATCAATGCTGCTAATGAAGTTGGTGTTTATAATTTTTTAGAAAATAAAAGTGGATTTTTAGATATCACTAAATGCATTTTTAAAGCCCTTGATCATTTTGGAGTACCTAAAATTTCAAGTATAGAAGAGGTTTTTGAGTATGATTTTAAAACAAGAGAGTATTTAAGGAGTTAAAATGAAAATTTTTTTAACAATTTTATTTTTTATAACAAGCATTTTTGCTTTAGATCTAGACTTTAGCGTAGGAGAAAATGGAAAAAGTCTAGATGATAATAATACAGTTTTAATTTTTGGTGGAATTCAAGGTGATGAGCCTGGTGGATTTCATGCGGCAAGTTTGCTTTTGAGTGATTATAATATCACCAAGGGTAAGATTATAGTGGCTCCAAATTTAGCTTTTGATAGTATTATCAAGCGTTCGCGTGGGAATAATGGGGATTTAAACCGTAAATTTGCAAGCATTAGCCCAAAAGATCCTGATTATAAAACCGTGCAACGCATTAAAGAGCTTATTTTACTTCCTGAAGTTAGTATGGTGATCAATCTTCACGATGGTTGGGGTTTTTATAAACCTACTTATATCGATGCGATGCAAAATCCTAAGCGTTGGGGAAATTCAAGCGTGATTGACACAAGTGAAATCAATGCAAGCAAATACCCTGATCTTGAAAATATCGCCACTCAAACCGTAAATAGTGTCAATTCTTCACTTGCTGATCCAAAGCATGCTTATCATCTTAAAAACACCAAAACCCAAGAGCTTGGCGATATGGAAATGCTTAAAGCTTTGACTTATTTTGTGATTTCAAATCACAAAGCCGCTTTTGCAAATGAAGCGAGTAAAAATCTGCCTGTAAATTTAAGAGCTTATTATCATCTTTTGGCAATTGAAAATTATTTAAAAACTGCAGGAATTGAATTTAGCAGAGATTTCGAACTCACTCCGCAAGGAGTTGATAAAGCCATAAACCGAGAGCTTGAAGTAAAACTTTTTGATGATAGAATTTTACTTTCTTTAAAAAATCCAAGAAAGGTTATCAACTATGTGCCTTTTCCGGTAAATAAAGAGTTAAATTATAACACAAGCAATGAACTTACGGCTGTTATCGCAGAAGGAAATTCTTTTTATATCCAATATGGCAATCGTTTTCAAACAAGATTATATCCTGAATATTTAGAATTTAGCGATGCTTTTAATGAAGTAACTTTTCAAGTTGATGGCAATGAAACCACCGTTCCTTTTGGAACCAAGGTAAAAGTAAAAGAGAATTTTCTTATCCCAAAGATAACTAATGTGCGCGTAAATATCATAGGCTTTGATCATGGAAAAGATGAAAGTGGTATTTTAGTTCATAAAAAAAATATGCAAACACAATACTCTTTAGACATGGCAGGTAAAATTTATAGAGTGGAATTTTATGAGTTAAGAGGTGCAAATTTGCAACAACTTTTAGAGGCAAATATCAATAGCAAGTTGATCAAAAACGCTAAAAATTTGGATTTAAATACTCTTAAAATGGCAAGATCAAAAGATAAATTCTTAGGTTCTATTTTAGTGGAATTTGAATGAAAAATCTTATCCTAGCTATAGAAAGTTCTTGTGATGATAGTTCTATAGCTATCATTGATAAAAACACCTTAGAATGTAAATTTCATAAAAAAATTTCCCAAGAATTAGATCATAGTATCTATGGGGGAGTGGTACCTGAACTTGCTGCAAGACTTCATAGCGAGGCTTTACCAAAGATACTTAAGCAATGCAAAGAGCATTTTAAAAATCTTTGTGCCATAGCTGTGACAAATGAACCTGGACTTAGTGTTTCTTTGCTCAGTGGAATTTCTATGGCAAAAACCTTAGCAAGTGCGCTAAATTTACCCTTAATCCCTATAAATCATCTTAAAGGTCATATTTATAGTCTTTTTTTGGAAGAAAAAATTTCTTTAGATATGGGAATTTTGCTTGTTAGTGGTGGGCATACCATGGTGCTTTATCTTAAAGATGATGCAAGCTTAGAGCTTTTAGCAAGTACAAATGATGATAGCTTTGGAGAAAGTTTTGATAAAGTGGCTAAAATGATGAATTTAGGTTACCCTGGTGGGGTCATCATAGAAAATTTAGCAAAAAATGCCAAACTTAAAAATATCTCTTTTAACACACCTTTAAAGCATTCTAAAGAACTCGCTTTCAGTTTTTCAGGGCTTAAAAATGCAGTGCGTTTGGAAATTTTAAAACATGAAAATTTAAATGAAGACACAAAAGCAGAAATAGCTTATGCCTTTGAAAATACAGCTTGTGATCATATCATGGATAAATTAGAAAAAATTTTTAATCTTTATAAATTTAAAAATTTTGGCGTTGTAGGTGGAGCTAGTGCAAATCTTAACTTGCGTTCGCGTTTGCAAAATTTATGTCAAAAATATAATGCAAATTTAAAACTAGCTCCTTTAAAATTCTGCTCTGATAATGCTTTGATGATAGCAAGAGCCGCAGTTGATGCTTATGAAAAAAAGGAATTTGTAAGTGTAGAAGAAGATATTTTAAGCCCTAAAAATAAAAATTTTTCAAGGATATAGATGAAAAAAGCTTTTACTATATTAGAACTTGTTTTTGTGATCGTTATTTTGGGAATTTTAGCCGCTATTGCTTTGCCAAAAATGAGTTCAAGTAAGGATGAAGCTGAAGTTAGCAAGTCTTTAAACAACCTTAAAACTTTGATCAATGATATAAGCATTTATACTTTAAAAAATGATCATTTAAGCTCTATAAAAACGATGAGTAATGTAAGCGGGGTTGAAAATGTTGATCTTAGTAATTTTAACGGTATAAAAGAAGTAAATTTTCGCATAGGCGATGATAAAGAATGCTTAAAACTTGTTTTTATAAATAAAGCTGATTTTATACTCATGGGAATTTCAAGCAATGAAGCAAGTAAAAATGCTATCATCAACGCAGCTAATCAAAGCCATGAAGATTTAGAAAATATAGACTTTACAAGCTCTTCTAGTAATAAAGCTTGTGTGATTTTAAGTAAGAATGAAAATTTTAAAAACCTAGCGAGTAAAACTTATCTTTTAATAGGGGGAATGTAATGATAGTGAGTAAAACTTATGAGATCGACTCTTGTGATGATGTAGAACTTGGTATAAAAAGAGAATCAAAGCTTGAATTTAAGCTTTGTTTTGATGATGAAAAAGAAATAAAAGCTTTAGTGTTTATCATCCCTGGGCTTGGTGGAGATGCGGATGAAAATTACCGTGAACACTTGGCTGAATTTGTGGCTGGTGAGTATAATGCAGCTGTAGCTAGTGTGAATTATCATTGTATAGGAAATCGCCCGCAAACTGGATCAAGCTTTTTTATGGATGATATAGACAAACTTATTTTAAAAACAAGTTGTGAAGCTTTAAATATACAAGTTAATTTAGATAAGTTAAATTCTTTAGAAGAATTAAGCTCAATACTCAAAGAAGTTGATCACATCTTAGAAGAACAAAAAAACCAAAAATTAATTAATCCAAATTTTAAATTAAGCATTCATCTAAGTTTGCAACCAACAAAAAACGAATATCAAAATTTTGGGATCATGCAAGCTCAAGATCTTTTAAATGTCGCACTTTATCTTAAAAAACATGCTCCTTTTGATACTATGGGGGGGGTATACCAGTTATTATGATAGGTAGTTCTCATGGTGGGTATTTGGCACATTTAGCAGCTAAGATTGCGCCTTGGCTTATAGATGGAGTTATAGATAACTCAAGTTATGCTAAATTTCTTTGGCGTCTTGTAGGATTTGGAAAAGAAATTGATTTTATGAGATATTATTGTTTTGGAACGGCTAATTTTTTTAAACATATTTTTACTTATTGCTCTGATAAAACTTTTTGGACAAGTAATTCAAGTTCAAATAAGTTTTTTTCAATACCAAGGAGAATGATAAGATATATCTTAGAACCAAAGCATCTTGAAATTCAAGCAAATTATCCAAAACCATGCTATATAAGTTATCATTCTTTTTATGATAAAGAAATAGCTCCACCTGATGAAAAATTAGAACTTTACAAATATTTAGAACAATTTGGGTTTGATGCAGAGCTTTATATGATAAAAAATCCAGATCAAGTTGATGGTAGATTTATCAAAAGTTTAGAACATGGCATGGGAATGTCTATAAAAACTTTAATTTCCAAAGAACTTCCTTTAATGTTAGAAAAAATAAAACAAAATCTAAAAAAAGATTATAAAGAAAAATGTATCTCTTATCCTTGTGAGGATTTGTTGTATCAATTTAGCGAAAAAGATGACAAAATATCACTAAAAATAGATAAATTTTAAGGAAACCCAATGACCATACTAGAAAAAAACATACAAGCTTTATTAAGTGGGGTAAATGAACCCTTAGGAAATAAACTTTTAAATTTCATACAAAATAAAACTTGTTTTCGTTTTAATATAGATGAAAATTTGAATATCTATGATAAAACTCATAATGTTTTCATGTATGAAAACTTAGAAGAAGAAATAAATTTTTTCTATCAAAGTATTTTAGAAAAAACTCCTAGATATCCTTTTGTATGTATTTATGGTATAGGCAATGCTTTACTGATTAAAAATTTAGCTAAACACTATAAACATCTTTTTGTATTTGAAAGTGAAATAGAACTTTTTATTCTAGCTTTAAGTACGATAGATTTGAGTGAAGAGCTTTGTAGTGGAAAAATTTATCTTGTGGATATCGAAGAAGAAAGAGTGGATATTCAACTACTTATACTTTTTGATATGAAAGATATGTTTGAGTACTTAAGTTTATATGAAATGTTTGTGAATAATGTTTATTATAAAAAGTTTTATGAAGATATTTGGCATAAAGCAGATGAACTTTGTGAGAAAAATATTAAAGTTGTGATAAGAAATTTAAATTCTAGTTTATGTATCGGTTTTGAGTGTTATTCTCATCTTTTACAAAACATCCCTTTTATGCTTGAAAGCATTCCTTTTCAAAGAATCTTAAGTGAAAGAAAAAACAAATTTGAAAATGCTATAGTAGTTTCTGCAGGACCTTCTCTTGCTAAACAACTTCCTTTACTTAAAGCTTATCAAGAAAAAGCAGTGATCTTTTGTGCTGATGGGGCTTTGAGTATGCTTGAGAAAAAAGGCATAGTGCCTGATTATGTGACGAATTTAGATTTTACTGATCTAGCAATGAAATTTTTTCAAAATAAAGAAAATAAAACTTCTTTAAATGTGCTTTCATGTGCTACTCATCCTAATGTCGTGCATAGTTTAAAGGCTGAAAATTGTATGATTGTTTTAAGAAATAAAGCCATTTATCAACGCTTTAACCTTAATGACTTTGGTTATATTGATACAGGTACTCATGTAAGTCATTTTTCTTATACTTTAGCTTTAGCTTTAGGATTTAAAAATATTATTATGATAGGGCAAGATTTAGCCTTTGATGAAGAAGGAAATTCACACTCAAAAGGTTTTGATTTTGGAGAGAAATTTAGCGGTGAAGAAAATATAGATAAACTTAAAGTCCCTGCCTATGGAGGCAAAGGAGAAGTTTTAACCCATATAACTTGGAATGATTATCGTATAAAACTTGAATATCTTTTTGCTTGCAATGATCAAAAGGCTAAATTTTACAATGCTACTGAAGGTGGAGCAAGGATTAATTTCACTGAAGAACTTTCTTTTAAAGAATGTTGTGAAAAACTCCTTACAAAAGAAAAACCTAAATTTGAATTTCCAAAAAGTTTAACTAAAAATAGAAGTGATAAACTCCTAGTTAAATTCAAAGAAAAAATACAAAAAGATCAAGATAATGCTAAAAGATTTTTAGACGATGCCTTAGCTTTAAAACAAATTTTAGAAAATATACTCAGTAAAGATTTTCTTTTGCCTTTAGAATTTTTAGAAAAAGTCTATCAAAATATAGAAAATTTTAATCACTCTTTAGATGAAGATGAGTTTATACAGGATGAAGTTTTAAGAGGAGCTTTTGCTTATCGTGGAAAAATGATTGCTGATGTATTAAAACTTCATATACAAGATAAAACGCATTTCATCACAGCTTATATCAAAGCTTATGATGAATGGTTGCTTTATTTTATAGAAAAGTTAGGGCAAAAATACAAGTCTTTGTCAAAAGTATGAAATTTTATTACTAAAGTATAAAATATTTTTTTGATTGCACGATATAGCATTTAACAAGTTCATGGATGGGCTTGAAATTTTTTAAAAGGATTTAAAATGGGATTTCGTATTAACACCAATGTTGCAGCTTTAAATGCTAAAGCAAACGCTGATTTAAATAGTAAAAGTTTGGATGCTTCTTTAAGCAGACTTAGTTCAGGTCTTAGAATCAACTCCGCAGCAGATGATGCTTCAGGGATGGCGATAGCAGATAGTTTAAGATCTCAAGCTAATACTTTAGGTCAAGCTATATCTAATGGTAATGATGCTTTAGGTATTTTACAAACTGCTGATAAGGCTATGGATGAGCAACTTAAAATCTTAGATACAATCAAAACTAAGGCAACTCAAGCGGCTCAAGATGGACAAAGTTTAAAAACAAGAACCATGCTTCAAGCAGATATCAACCGTTTAATGGAAGAACTTGATAATATAGCAAATACTACTTCATTTAACGGTAAACAACTTTTAAGTGGAAATTTTATCAATCAAGAATTTCAAATCGGTGCAAGTTCAAATCAAACTGTAAAAGCTACCATAGGAGCAACTCAATCTTCTAAGATAGGTTTAACACGCTTTGAAACAGGAGGAAGAATTTCATCTAGTGGCGAAGTGCAATTTACTCTTAAAAACTACAACGGTATAGATGATTTTCAGTTTCAAAAAGTTGTGATTTCAACTTCAGTTGGAACAGGACTTGGAGCTTTAGCAGATGAGATCAATAAAAATGCTGATAAAACAGGTGTTAGAGCTACTTTTACAGTAGAGACTCGAGGTATGGCTGCAGTTAGGGCTGGAACTACTTCAGATACTTTTGCTATCAATGGAGTAAAAATTGGTAAAGTAGCCTATGAAGATGGTGATGCTAATGGAGCTTTAGTTTCTGCAATCAATTCAGTTAAAGATACTACAGGAGTTGAAGCTTCGATCGATGCTAATGGACAGCTTTTACTTACCTCAAGAGAAGGAAGAGGAATTAAAATCGAAGGAAGCATCGGTGGTGGAGCTTTTATCAATAAAGACATGATGGAAAATTATGGTCGTTTATCTTTGGTTAAAAACGATGGTAAGGATATTTCAATCAGCGGAACAGGCCTTTCTTTTACAGGTTTTGGAGCAAGTAATTTTATTTCTCAAGTTTCTGTTTCTTTAAGAGAATCAAAAGGACAGCTTGATGCTAATACTGCCGATGCTATGGGATTTGGTTCTGTTAACAAAGGATTGGTTTTAGCTGCTTCTTCTATTGCTGATTATATGAGTGCTGAGGGCAGTGGGTTTTCTGCAGGTTCGGGTTATTCTGTAGGTAGTGGCAAAAATTATTCTGCTACACTTACTGCTAATGCAATAGCGATTTCTTCTGTTTCAACTATTTCTAAAATATATAATGTTTCTACAGGTTCAGGTTTTTCTAGTCAAAGCGGACTTTCTCAGTTTGCAACTATGAAAACTTCAGCAGGTAACTCTCTTGGAGCTAAAGATGAAACAGCAGGTGTAACTACACTTAAAGGTGCTATGGCTGTGATGGATATAGCTGAAACAGCTATAACAAATCTTGATCAAATCAGAGCCGACATTGGTTCAGTGCAAAATCAAGTTACATCAACTATAAACAACATTACTGTTACTCAAGTAAACGTTAAAGCAGCAGAATCACAAATTCGTGATGTGGACTTTGCAGCTGAGAGTGCAAACTACTCTAAAGCAAATATCTTGGCTCAAAGTGGCTCTTATGCCATGGCACAGGCTAATTCTGTTCAACAAAATGTTTTAAGATTACTACAGTAGTTTACAAAAGCTGCAATATATACAAATCCAAGCCTAGTTTAAACTAGGCTTTTTTATTTTAAACTCTAAAATTTTTTAATCAAACTAAACTTGGAACACTTTTTGCTTTAATCTTTTCAATGCAATATTTTGAAAGGATTTAAAATGGGTTTTAGGATAAACACCAACATCGGTGCATTAAACGCACATGCAAATTCAGTTGTTAATGCTAGAGAGCTGGATAAGTCTTTAAGCAGACTTAGTTCAGGTCTTAGAATTAACTCCGCAGCAGATGATGCTTCAGGGATGGCGATAGCAGATTCTTTGCGTTCACAAGCAGCCACTTTAGGTCAAGCTATCAACAATGGTAACGATGCTATAGGTATTTTACAAACTGCTGATAAGGCTATGGATGAGCAACTTAAAATCTTAGATACAATCAAAACTAAGGCAACTCAAGCGGCTCAAGATGGACAAAGTTTAAAAACAAGAACCATGCTTCAAGCAGATATCAACCGTTTAATGGAAGAACTTGACAATATCGCAAATACTACTTCATTTAACGGTAAGCAACTTTTAAGTGGAAATTTTATCAATCAAGAATTTCAAATCGGCGCAAGTTCAAATCAAACTGTAAAAGCTACCATAGGAGCAACTCAATCTTCTAAGATAGGTTTAACACGCTTTGAAACAGGAGGAAGAATTTCATCTAGTGGCGAAGTGCAATTTACTCTTAAAAACTACAACGGTATAGATGATTTTCAGTTTCAAAAAGTTGTGATTTCAACTTCAGTTGGAACAGGACTTGGAGCTTTAGCAGATGAGATCAATAAAAATGCTGATAAAACAGGTGTTAGAGCTACTTTTACAGTAGAGACTCGAGGTATGGCTGCAGTTAGGGCTGGAACTACTTCAGATACTTTTGCTATCAATGGAGTAAAAATTGGTAAAGTAGCCTATGAAGATGGTGATGCTAATGGAGCTTTAGTTTCTGCAATCAATTCAGTTAAAGATACTACAGGAGTTGAAGCTTCGATCGATGCTAATGGACAGCTTTTACTTACCTCAAGAGAAGGAAGAGGAATTAAAATCGAAGGAAGCATCGGTGGTGGAGCTTTTATCAATAAAGACATGATGGAAAATTATGGTCGTTTATCTTTGGTTAAAAACGATGGTAAGGATATTTCAATCAGCGGAACAGGCCTTTCTTTTACAGGTTTTGGAGCAAGTAATTTTATTTCTCAAGTTTCTGTTTCTTTAAGAGAATCAAAAGGACAGCTTGATGCTAATACTGCCGATGCTATGGGATTTGGTTCTGTTAACAAAGGATTGGTTTTAGCTGCTTCTTCTATTGCTGATTATATGAGTGCTGAGGGCAGTGGGTTTTCTGCAGGTTCGGGTTATTCTGTAGGTAGTGGCAAAAATTATTCTGCTACACTTACTGCTAATGCAATAGCGATTTCTTCTGTTTCAACTATTTCTAAAATATATAATGTTTCTACAGGTTCAGGTTTTTCTAGTCAAAGCGGACTTTCTCAGTTTGCAACTATGAAAACTTCAGCAGGTAACTCTCTTGGAGCTAAAGATGAAACAGCAGGTGTAACTACACTTAAAGGTGCTATGGCTGTGATGGATATAGCTGAAACAGCCACAACAAATCTTGATCAAATCAGAGCCGACATTGGTTCAGTGCAAAATCAGCTTCAAGTTACTATAAACAACATTACTGTTACTCAAGTAAACGTTAAAGCAGCTGAATCAACCATAAGAGATGTAGACTTTGCAGCTGAAAGTGCAAATTTTTCTAAATATAACATCCTTGCGCAATCAGGTTCTTATGCTATGAGTCAGGCTAATGCAGTGCAGCAAAATGTTTTAAAACTTCTTCAATAATTTCTTAGATGCTTTTATGCATCTAAGCTTTTAAAGTGCTTTTTTCTTTTCTAAAAAGTCTAGCAAAGGTAAAATAGCGATTTTAAGTCTTTTATCTTGAGCTTCTAAAAGTTCTATGATATTTTCCATCAAAGATTCATGCGCATAAATCCAAGCAAAAAGTTTATTTTGTTTATCGGAGTCATCTTTGATATCTTTAAGATATAAAGGCGTTAATATACTTTGTTCGTGATGTAAAGTAGGGCCTAAAATTTCTTGCAAAAAGAGATATTTTTTATTTGAAAGTTTTTCTTTGATTTTGTCTATATTTTGATTTATTTGTTCAAGAGAGAGTTTGTTCTTTCCATGGGTAAGATTGTGAATTTGTTTTTGAACTTTTTTACACTCTTTTTTAAAATTCAAGGATAAATTCATATTTTTTTTGATTTTTTGATAGATTTTTAATCCGAGTTTTACTTGTTCTTTAGTATTTAAAACTTGTAATTTTTTAAATTTTTTATCTTTTTTATTTTTGAGTAAATCTTCGCAAAGTTCTTTAAAAGGTTTTTCTATAGCGCTTTCTATCCTAGCACCTCCTTCAGTGCAATTATAAGTTTTACTTTTGCTAAAAGCAATGAAATTTTCAAAAATTTGTCTAAAAAGTGTCCAAATTTCAGAACTTTGAACTTTTCCATTTCCTCCATAAGCTGTAGTGCTAAATCTATCTAAATCTCTTTCATAGTCTCCATTGTGTAAATTAGCATGGATGAAACCTTGAGAGTGTGTTTGCCCATCTTTGGCATAAGCCAAATCCTGACCTATGAGAATGATGTTTTTATGTCCTAAATTTTCAGCCAGTTCATAAGCCATATGAGATACACTCATACCCGCGTTAATATATCCATAATCGTCTAGCTCCAAGTATCTAGCAAAAGGCTGGCCTTTTATGATTAAAATGTATTTTCTTTGATTTTTTTCAAGATAAGAAATGGTTTTTTTATGCACCAAAGAAGCTACTAGAAAAATGATGTCTTTATCAAAATCTTTAAAATTATTATTAAAACATTCAGCTACTATTTCATCGCGTTCCAACATACAAACATAATCAGGTTTTATACCATGTTTAGCTAAAATAGGATAAGAAGAATCCGCACAAAAAATCGTAGCTTTACTAGCATACTTTTTTAACAAAGGAAGTTGTTTAGTAAGAGATGGTCCTGTAGAAACAATGATAGCTGTATCACTTATACCCTTTCTTTTAGAAAGTAATTCTTTATAACTAGGATGGGTAATCATTTGAGGAAGATTATAAACAAATTGTTCTATGCCTTGCATGGCATCTTTAGGATCATTACCATGCATAAGATTGTGATTTTTGATGGTTTGCATATTGAGTTTATTAAGTTTTAAAATATCTTCTTTATAGTGTTCATAAAAATCATTAGCAATGTGTAGACTATAAGAACGATAAAACAAATCCCCTATCAAACGAAAAACTTTATCCATTTTAGGAAGATTAATATCATCATGATGTAAAATAATGAGTCGCCCTAAGCTTAAATCTTTGCTAAAATCTATGAAATTTAAAGCTAAAAAGATAAGTTCTAATTCTTTTTCAAAGATGATTATTCTTTTAAGTGCTTGATTTTGAAGTAGAATTTTATATAAAATTCCATTTCCAAAACCATAAAAAAAAAGCACAGGATAGCGTGCAAAATCTTTAAAATATTCTAAATTTTTTTCAAGTTCTTTGATGGGATCTTGATACATTTTTTTTAAATTTCTTTTTTTTATGATATTAATATCAAGATTATCTTTTCCTTGAGTGAAAGTAAATTCTCTAAGCTCTTTTAGATCCTCAAGTTTTTTGCGTAAGTTATTATACTCAAAACCGCTTAAAGCTTTTAAATTTTTGTTAAAATTATTTTCTTCTTTCACCTTCTCACCCTTTCCATCCATTTATCTAATTTTCTTTCTTTAAGTTTTTCTTCTAAAGGAAGTATATTTTTAATCAAAGCATTTTCTTGTGCTTTAATATGCCCATAAACTAATTCCATAAATTCTAAATGTTCTTTTATCCAAAGAATACTTTTATTAAAAGCATCTTCTTTGGTTTTAGGATTTAAAACATAAATTCTAGCAAGATTAAGTTCAAATTGTATTAGTAAAGTGCTTAAAATTTCATATAAATCTTGCATTTGTTTGATATTTTCTAATTTATTTTTAAATTCATCTATTTTTCTAATAGCCAAGTTTAAATCATTTTCTTTTTTGTTTAAATTTAAATATATATTTTGTATATTGTTAAAATCATTGCTGAGTATTTTACTAAAATCTCTACAATGTTTAATACTTTGATAAACTTTATAATAAGCCTTAAGTAAAAACTCATTTTGTTTATTTAAACTTAAAGGTTCTAATTTTTCAAAAGGTTTATTTAAATCTTTATCAAGTAAATTCTCACAAGCCCATAAAAAAGGTTTTTCTAT
>NZ_VOAR01000025.1:0-339145 GCF_008000495.1 Campylobacter sp. 2014D-0258 | reverse complement strand
ACATAATCGGGCTTAATATTATGCTTAGCTAAAATAGGATAAGAAGAATCCGCACAAAAAATCGTAGCTTTACTAGCATACTTTTTTAATAAAGGAAGTTGTTTAGTAAGAGATGGTCCTGTAGAAACAATGATAGCTGTATCACTTATACCCTTTCTTTTAGAAAGTAATTCTTTATAACTAGGATGGGTAATCATTTGAGGAAGATTATAAACAAATTGTTCTATGCCTTGAAGAGCATCAAGAGGATCATTACCATAAGAAACAATAGAATTTTTAAAATTTTCTGCTAATTTTTTATTCAATCCTAAAATATCTTCATGAAATCTTTCATAATAATGACTCATCAGTTCTAAAAAATAAATTCTAGAAAATTGAAAGAAAGGTTTGCTAGAGCAAAAATTAGAAAAAAATTCTATATCCAAAGAACTTGTATTCAAAATCATCAATCTTGCACTTTGTAATTCACTTGAAAAATCTAAGATATGAAATATCACCCAAATGATTTCTATATCTTTTTCAAAAACAACAATATGTTGATGATTTTTATTTTGCAATAAAGCTTTAAATAAAATTCCATTTCCAAAACCATAAAAATACAATACAGGATAAAGTAGGTATTTGTCATTATAGGTGTTTAGCATAGTTTGCAATTCTTTAATGGGATCTTGATAAAGTAAATTTTCATTATACCCCCCCCCATTATTTTTTATACTTGTATCTTTTAAATTGATATCTAGATTATCTTTACCTAAGATAAGTTCAAATTTACTTGATTTAATTTCTTTTAAACTTTCTTTTAAAAGAATATTACTTAAAGCCTCAATGTTTTTGTTAAAGAGTTCTTTTTGAGTAGGGGTGAAGGTCATTGGAAATCTCCTTGTTTTAAAGCATCGCCAAATTCTATATCTTTGCTAGCTTTTTTTCCTAAAAGTTCTTGATAAAATTTAGGGTGTAGTCCAAAAGAAGGACGCACGGATTTTACATTTTCTTCGCTGAAAATTTCACCTTTTTTGATATCCTTACTTGCATATAAGCTTCTTGCAAAAACACGGTTTTTAAGAGCTTTTTCATCTAAGTCTAACTTACCATCACCTAAAGCACTTTCAGCCTGTCTTACTGCATCTATCATAGCTTTAAATTCATCAAAATCAAGACTAAATTTACTGTCTTCGCTTTCTATGTTTTTGTCTAACATAAAATGCTTTTCTATCACTCTAGCTCCAAGTGCTACTGCCATAACAGGGGCTAAAAAACCAAAGCTATGATCACTTAGTCCCACTTCAACATTAAATTTTTCTTTTAAACTTGCTATGCCTTTTAAATTCATATCTTCTATGGCAGTAGGATAAGCTGAAGTGCATTTTAAAAAGATTAAATCAGGATTTTTTTCTTCTTTAAAAATTTCACAGATTTTAAAAAGTTCTTCTTCTGTAGCAATGCCCGTTGAAACGATGGTAGGTTTGTTTTCTTTGGCGATTAAACGCACGAAATTTTCATCATTGGCTTCAAAAGAGGCGATTTTATAGGCGATGGGATCAAAGCGTTTTAGAAATTCTAAATCTTCTTTGGCAAAAGGACTTGAAAAACAAAGTATTCCTTCATTTTGTGCGGTTTCAAAGATTTGAGAATGCCATTCATAGGGGGTTTTTGCGCTTTCGTAAAGCTCATAAAGTTTTCTTTTATCCCAAAGCCCACCCTTAATAATAAAATCTTCTTTGTTGCTATTTAGAGTCATGCTATCTGGAGTGTAAGTTTGAATTTTTATCGCATCAGCACCTGCTTCTTTGGCAGCTTTTATACTTTGAAGTGCCATCTCAAGACTTCCTGTGTGATTGGCGCTAAGTTCTGCTATGATAAAAACCTTTTTATCGGTGTTAAAATTTCCTATTTGCATGTTTTTCTTTCTTTGGTAAATTTCCTGACTAAAATGATATATAATTATATTATATATTTCTTCAATTTATATATTTATATTATATAAATATTACGACTTTGTTATGATTTTGCTTGGTTTCATTCAAAAAATGTCATATGGATTTAAATTATAGAATTCATTCATTTTTTAATTTTTATATAATATAAATATATAAAATCATAAAATAAAATTTAATTATAACGATATATATTTAAGACTAATTAAAGGAAATTTATGAGATTTTGTAAAAAATGTGTGATGCCAGATACAAAACCTGATTTACATTTTGATGAAGAAGGAATTTGCGATGCTTGTCGCTCTCAAGAAGCTAAAAATCAAAATATTAATTGGCAAGAAAGAGAAAAAGAATTTTTTGAGCTTATAAAAAAATACAAAAAACATCCTGTTTATGATTGTGTTATCGGAGTAAGTGGCGGAAAAGATTCTACTTTTCAAGTGGTTAAAATGCTTGAACTTGGACTTAATCCTTTGTGTGTGTGTTTTGAGCCTAGCGTACCTACGAAAATAGGGCGCAAAAATTTAGACAATTTAAATCATCTTGGCGTGGATTTGATCCATATCAAGCGTGATCCAAAAGTTTATCAAAAACTTGCCCGTGAAGCTTTTATAAGAACAGGGGATAATGAGTGGCAAAACCATTTGGGAATTTTTACTTCTGTTCCACGCATAGCGGTAAATTTTGGAGTGCCTTTGATCATCTGGGGAGAAAGTCCGCAGATAGAGTATGGCGGTCCTGCGAGTAGTAAAAATAAAAATATTTTAGGCAGAGAGTGGCTTGAAGAATTTGGCGGGCTTTTAGGAAATCGTGCTTCTGATATGCTTGGGGTAAATGGTATCACTGAAAAAGATTTGTTTTTATATACTTATCCAAGTGATGAAGAACTTCAAAGAGTAGGGGTTACTGGGCTATTTTTAGGGTATTATTTTAAATGGGATTATAAAAAAATTCTTGAAATTTCTAAAAAATATGGTTTTTTAACTCTAGATCATCCTGTTGAGACTACTTATGAAAATTTTGAAAATTTAGATTGTTATTCTAATCATGTGCATGATTATTTAAAATACTGCAAATACGGCTTTGGTAGAGCAACGGATAATGCTTGTTTGGATATTCGTTTAGGTTATATCAGCCGTGAAGAAGGGGTGCGTTTGGTACAAAAATACGATGGCAAGCCCCCTAAAAAGGCTATTAAAAAATACCTTGAATTCAGTGGTTTTAGCGAGGAAGAATTTCAAAAAATAGTAGATTCTTTTACCAATAAAAAAATTTTTAAACGTGATGAAAATGGTAAATTTATAAGAGATTATGATGGTTCTTTGGTAAGAAAAGACGAGTGTGTTTTAAAATGATAGCGCTCATTGATTACAAGGCGGGAAATTTAAACTCTGTTGCTAAGGCTTTTGAAAAAATAGGAGCTATAAATTTCATAGCTAAAAATCCAAAAGATTTGCAAAAAGCAGATAAATTGCTTTTACCTGGAGTGGGATCTTTTAAAGAAGCGATGAAAAATTTAAAAGAATTTGGTTTTATAGAAGCTTTAAAAGAGCAAGTTTTAGTACAAAAAAAACCTATTTTAGGCATTTGTTTGGGAATGCAGCTTTTTTTAGAAAGGGGCTATGAAGGTGGAGTTTGCGAAGGACTTGGTTTTATAGAAGGTGAAGTAGTCAAATTTGAAGAGGATTTAAATTTAAAAATCCCACATATGGGTTGGAATGAGCTTGAAATTTTAAAACAAGTTCCTTTGTATCAAGGCATAGATAATAAGAGTGATTTTTATTTTGTGCATTCTTTTTATGTGAAATGCAAAGATGAGTTTGTAAGTGCTAAAGCACAATACGGACATAAATTTGTTGCATCTTTACAAAAAGATCATATTTTTGCTACACAATTTCACCCCGAAAAAAGTCAAAATTTAGGCTTAAAACTTTTAGAAAATTTTATAAGGCTTTAAATGTTAAAAACTAGAATTATCCCTTGTGTTTTGTTAAAAAACGGACAACTTGTTAAAAGTATAGAATTTAAAGATTTTCGCACTATAGGGCATTTAACTTCAACAATGAGAATTTATAATGCACGCAATGTTGATGAGCTTATTATCTTAGATATAGATGCTTCAAAAAGTGGAGAAATAGATTTTGAAAGTATAGAAGATCTTGCTAAAGAATGTTTTATGCCTTTAACTATAGGTGGCGGGATAAAAACCCTTGAAGATATACAAAAGATTTTAAATTTAGGTGCGGATAAAATTTCTATCAATTCTAAGGCCTTAGAAGATATGGATTTTATAAGTAAAGCGGCTAATCGTTTTGGTTCTCAATGTATAGTTTGTTCTATAGATGTTAAAAGAAAAGGAGGGCAATTTTGTGTTTATGACAGGGGAAATTTACTTGAAAAAAGTCCTTTAGAACTTGCTTTAGAATATGAAAAAAAAGGAGCTGGAGAGCTTCTTTTAACCTCTGTGGATTTTGAAGGAAAAGCAAAGGGTTATGATTTAGAACTTTTAAAGATCTTTCAAAATAAACTTAAAATTCCTCTTATTATCAATGGAGGACTTAGCAATCCAAGTGATGGAGTTGAGGCTTTAAATTTAGGTGCTGATGCTTTAGCGGGTGCTTATATTTTTCATTTTTCTAAGTATACCCCTAAAGATGTAAAAGAAGAATTAGCTAGGCAAGGCTTTGCAGTCAGATTGCTTTAGGCAAATATGGTAAAAATCTTTATCTTCATCATAAATAGTAAAATGATTTTGTTGATATAATTTTAAAGCTTTGCGATTGTCTTTGAAAACATAAGCTTTAAGAGTATTTACTTTTAAGTTTTCAAAAGCGTATTTTATAATTTCATTCATTAAAATTTGTCCTACGCCTTTTAAATTAGGTTTTGCGTAAAGTCCAAATTCGCAAGATTTAGTTGTGATATTGACAAAATCAATTACGCCGATAATCTGTTCATCTTGAAAAACTAAAAAATATTTTTTGCTAGAATCTTGATGTAATTTTTTTAAAAATCTTAAATGTTCTTCAAAATCAATATATTTTGTTTTCATAAATTGATTGATATCGGGGTGATTGCGCCATTTAAAAATCAGCTCTATTTCTTGAGAATTAAGTTCTGTGAAATTTTTAAGTTTTATCAATACTTATACTCCACTTCATACCCTTTTTTAGCAAGCCAAGTTGCTGTAGATTCTTGATTTTTAACATAACAAATAGCTTTGAAATTTGCCTTTAAAAGCAAGGCTTCATTGACTAAAGAACTTGCACTAATGATGAGTTTATTGCTTTCATTCATCAATTTTGCAATATTTTCATGATCGATAAATAATCTAATATTGTTATGTAATTTTGCAAATTTTTGCAATTTTTTAAGATTAGGATTAGAAGAGCTGGTTGCAATGCTGATGATTTTTGTTTTAGGTAATTCGCTAGCAATTTGTAAAGAAAGGTTTTTTATATCAGTTCCACCCATGCAAATGAAAAAATCATATTTTTTTTCTCTATTTTCTTTGGCCTCTTGATAAAATTCTTCCCTGATTAAAGCATAAGAAAAACCACATCTTACTTCGCATTTAAAAGGCACTAAACCTTCATAATCACTTGCTTTTGCATAGGCATTGACATTGAGTAAAATATCACAATGATGAGGCTTTATTTCATCATCAAAGCTTAGAATTTTCACCCCTGTTTCAAGCTTGATCAGTTTTTCATCATCTACGCTGATGCCATAGTGATCAATGATAAGAAGTTCAAATTTTTCTTCTTTGATGAGATTGATAAGCTCGTAGATACTTTCGCTACTAAGCTCATAAACAGGATAAGGAATTTCATCGATCAAGGAGCCTTCTAAAGGCAAGCAAGCAAAACTTACATCGCTATATTGTTTAGCTAAGACTAGATCGCGTTTAATGTGTCCAAAGCCTATTTGACTGGAGCTATCGCTTCTAAAAAGCACTTTCATGATTTACCTTATAAAGTATTTTTGCAAATTCCAAATCTTGTATGGTGTCTATATCGCAAACTAAATTTCTTGGCAATACAAACACGCTAGAATGAGGTTTAAATATAAAATCTTCCTCAAGCCAAGCTTTGCTTGTACCAAAATAAAAAGCTCCTGCATCATGATAAGCTTTTGTTAGATCTTGTGAACGACTTTTATAATGTTTTTCATCAAACATATAAACTTGATTGTTTTCATTTAGATAAAATGCCCTTTGTATAGGATACTCAAACCCAGTAGCAGCAAATAAAAACTTGCTTTGATTTTGTATAAATTTTTCATAGGCTTGTTTTAAAATGTCTTTATTTAACAAAGGAGCAGTAGCATAAAGGCAGCAGACATGATCATAAATTTGATTTTGGCTTTGTAAAATTTCTATGGCATTTTGCACTACAGCAGTGCTTGAAGCATAATCATCGCTTAAATTTTTATCACGCACAAAAGGAGCTTTTGCACCGTATTTTAAGGCTACTTCTATGATTTCTTCATCATCGCTTGAAAGCACCACTTCATCAAAAATACCTGAATTTAAAGCATTTTCTATGCTATAAGAGATTAAAGGTTTACCTAGAAAATCAATGATATTTTTTCTAGGAATTCTTTTTGATCCACCACGAGCAGGGATTATGCAAAGATTTTTCATAGTTAAGCCTTGTTTTTGTGTTTTATTTTACTAAAATTTAAGTATAATTGTCTTTAAAATACAATAAAAGGCTTAAAATTGCTTATAAATCAAACCTTTGAAATTGATTCTTGTGATGATGTAGAATTAAATATAAAAAGAACTAGCAAACTTGAATACCGCATTAGCTATGATGATGAAAAAGATCTCAAAGCCATAGTTTTTATAGCGGGTGGTTTTGGAGCTAATGCAAATATTTCTTTTTTAGATTTTGATAGGGAATATATTGCTAAAAATTTTGATGTTGTAGTGGTACATGTTTTTTATCATTGTTTTTGTGCAAGACAAAGTATTGATCAAAAGTATAATCCAAAGCTTATTCCCAATCAAGATGATCTAGAGCGTGTAAATGGCATTTTAAAAAATATTAATTTAGGACATTTATTGATTAATAAAGATAATTTTGAACAAATTATTCCTCTTATAGAGCAAAAAGTTAATGAAATGAAACAAGCAGGTTTGGTTGATGAAAGCCAAAAAATAGAACTTTCTTGTGATTTTATCCCACCCAATGGAGATTATCAAAACTATGGCATTATGGCAGCTATTGATCATATCAATGCTTTAAAAGATTTAGTTAAACGCTTTCCAAAATTTGCAGATTTACCAAAAATTTATGGGGGGGGGGTCTTATGGAGGATACCTATCTTTACTCATAGCAAAAATAGCTCCTTGGTATGTGGATGGTGTGATTGATAATTCAGGTGTTTGCTTGCCATTTTTGGCGTGCATTTTAGGAAGAGAAATGAATCAAGGGGAATTTTATTTCGAAGGAAGTGGTTATAGACTTTATTGTTTTGTATATAAATACTGGAATAGAAATATGAATTCTTCTTATTATTTTGGTGATGAAAATTATTTAATCAGAGCAGTTTTAAATTCAAACCATCTTCAAATTCAATCAAATTTAAATAAAAATACCATTTTTGTAAGCTATCATAGTATACAAGATATGGGTGCGCCAGTGCAAAATAAAATAGAACTTTATAAGTGTTATCAGGAATTAGGATATGATGCAACTTTACATTTAATAAAGGATGAAAATGATATAGATGGTAGATTTGTAAAAAGTTTAGAGCATGGACTTAGAATGACTGATAGGGCTTTATTTAGAAAAGAACTTCCTTTAATGCTTGAAAAACTACAAGGAAGAAAATCTTTTATGCAAGAAAATTCTATCTCTTATCCTTGTGGGAATAAAGTATTTGTGTTTAAGGATTTAGAAGATAAATTTGAGTTAGAGATGATAAATTAAAATAAAGATAAAGGATATAAAATGACAGCATATTTACATATAGGAACTACTAATACAGGAAATCAAGAAAAACAAGGCTTCTTGATGCAAAACGAAGAAAAGCTTTTGCAAAAAGCTTATATTTACCCAAAAAGTCTTAGAGTGGCAAATAGGCATTGGGCTTTGGTGGATATGGTTTTAGAATTGGTTCAAAAAGAAGATATTTTAAAAAAAGAGAGTGTTTTAAGTCATATCACAAATGAAAGACTTCTTAGAGCTATAGAAAATTTTAAAAATGAAAGTGCTTTACATAAAGATAAAAAATTTATTTTTTCAGCTGAGGGTATAGTTTGGGATTTTTCTACCAAAAAACATGTAGAAATTTTAGAAAAGATTATGAGAGAGTTAGGTTTTACTCAAATTTATATTATTGTGTATTTTAGAGATACTTTGGGTTATTTAAACTCACATTGTTCTCAAGATCATAAAAACAATATGGGGTATTATTCTGCTGATTTTGCTCCGCAAGATCATCCTAGAAAATATATTTTTGACTATGAATGGATTTGCAAAACTCATGCTGAGGTATTTGGAGAAGAAAATTTGATAGTAAGACTTCTAAGGGAGGATTATGTAGGAGGGACTTTACTTAAGGATTTTGTTTATCATTTAGGACTTGAATGGGATGAAAGTTTTGTTTTAAAACAAACCAAAAATGAAAGTTTTAATCTTTTAGGAATGGAGCTTATGTCAAGATTAAACCAAAAAGATTTAAAGCAGGATAATCTTAATTCTTTGCTTTTTATGGCAAGAAGAAAATTTGAAGGCAGTAAAGAAAAAAGATTAAAATTTGCAGTACAAAAAGATATTGCTAAAGCTTATGTGGATTATTTTGCTTCTTCGCTTGAATGGGTAAAAAACAAATATTTCCCGCATAAAAATTCTCTTTTTACTCCTGTGAATTGGGAAGAATACGAACAAAATTATACTTTAACTCATACACTAAGTAAAGACTGGGATGATGTGGCGGATTTTATAGCGCAAATTATTGTTTCTAAAAATGAAATCATCAGCTCTTTAAAAGAGCAACTCGAACTTGCAAGGAAAGATTAGTCTTTCATTGCAATTTCAAGCATTTTTTTGATATTTTCAAAGCTTTCAAAATTTTCAGGTGTGATAAATTCTGCTTTTAAGGGTTTTTTATAAAATTTTTCTATTTCAGCAACCAAAGCCATGATATCGATACTATCGATAAAATCTTCACTTACTAGATTTTCCATACTCTCATTGATATCTGTTCTTTCTATATTGATAAAAAATTGTTTGATTTCTTGCATTTTTTCTCCTTTGGTTTTTTGAAATTATAAAATATTTATTTAAACAAGTTCTTTTAAAACTTTCCTATCAATTTTACCATTTTGATTGAGTTTAAATTTGTCAATTTTGATAAAATTTTTTGGGATCATATAAGAAGGTAATTTATCTTTTAAAAAAGCTTTAAAATTAATTTCATCTTTACTTTCATAAAAACAAATAATATCTTCTTTAAAAATACAAGCACTGTTTTTTACACTTGCATGAGAATTTATCACGCTTTCTATTTCTCCAAGTTCTATCCTATGTCCCATATATTTGATCTGATTATCTGCTCTTCCATAGCATAAAAGTTCGCCAAATTCATTATAAGAAACAATATCTCCTGTTTTATAGAGTAAATCCAAATAATTATCATGCAAAGGATTTTGTATAAAAGCTTGTTTGGTTTTTTCTTTGTCATTATAATACCCTAAAGACAAAGAAGTTCCACGCACGAAAAGTTCCCCTTTAACATCTATTTGTTTAGGATTTATGAAATTCATATTTTCATCAAAAACTAAAAGTTCTGTGTTTTTACATGCTTTACCTATAGGTAGAAGTTCTTCATCTTTAAAAGTGCGATTGATGATATAAAAAGAACACACATCAGTGATTTCTGTTGGACCATAAAGGTTGGCAAATAAAGCATTGGGTAAGTGTTTACGCCAAATATTTAGCTGTTTATTAGGCATGATTTCACCACAAAAAAGTATCTTTTTTAAGGTGTTTAAACTAAAATTATTCAAAGCTTCAGTATTTGCAAAATAAATCAGCACCGAAGGTACCCAAAATATAGTGCTTACTTTTTCTTTTTCAAGGCATTCTAAAATTTTATTTGGAAAGGCAAAAAGATGATTAGGTAAAAGATGTAAAGTCGCTCCTGATTTTACACTTGAAAAAATATCTAAAATGCTATTGTCAAAATAAAATGGCGCTTGATTGGCTAAAATTTCATTCTCATCAAATTTAAAAGTCTCACATACCCAAAAAGTATAATCAATCACACTCTTATGAGCTATACTTACTCCTTTAGGAATGCCTGTGCTCCCGCTAGTAAAGAAAACATAAAGTAAATTAGTATCTATGTGTTTTTCTTTTGCATTTTTTAGCAAACTTTCATCTATATTAAAACTTTCAAAGTCTTGTGTATAAAGCGTAGGCAAATCTAAATTAAAATTTAAATCCTTTGAAGTGATAAAAAGTTTAGGTTTTAAAACCTCTATGACTTTTTCTACTCTTTCTTTAGGACTTTTTTCATCTAAAAGGGTATAAAAATTTCCACTTAATGCCACTCCAAAAAATGAAATCAAACAATCAATCCCTTTAGGCAAGATGATTAAAACAGGAGCTTGAGTAGGATTATCATTTCCTAAAGTTTTTAAAATTTCACTGGCTAGTTTTTTGGAAAAAAGATCAAAGTCTTTATAAGTGATTTTTTTTCTTTCCTTGGCAAAAGGTTCTACAAAAGCAGTTTTTTCGCTAAATTTGATTAAACTTTTTTCTAAAAAATTGTAGATATGGGTTGTCATGGTTTGCCTTTTTAGTTTTTTGTAATATAATATCGATAAATTAATAAAAAAGGCCTTTATATGCTCATAAACCAAACCTTTGAAATCGATTCTTGTGATGATGTAGAACTAGATATTAAAAGAACTAGTAAGCTTGAATACCGTATAAGTTATGATGATGAAAAAGATATCAAAGCTATAGTTTTTATAGTGGGTGGTTTTGGAGCTAATGCAAATATTTCTTTTTTAGATTTTGATAGAGAATATATCGCTAAAAAATTTGATGTAGCGACAGTAAATGTTTTTTATCATTGTTTTTGTCATAGAAGATCAAATGTTGAGAAATACAGTGCATATAAATTTTTTCAAGATGAAGATATTGAAAATATTAAAAATTTATTAAATCAGTTTCAATTTTCTTATAATGAAATAAATAATGATAATGCACTTTTTTTAGCAAATTCTTTAGTAAAACATGTAGAAAATTTAAAAATGCAAAATAAACTCGATTATAACTTTAAGTTAAATTTTACCTCCACTATTATCCCACCTAATGGAGACTATCAAAACTATGGCATTATGGCAGCTATTGATCATATCAATGCTTTAAAAGATTTAGTTAAACGCTTTCCAAAATTTGCAGATTTACCAAAAATTTATGGGGGGGGGGTCTTATGGAGGATACCTATCTTTACTCATAGCAAAAATAGCTCCTTGGTATGTGGATGGCGTGATTGATAATTCGGGTTCGGCTGTTCCACCGCTTAATTATATTATTGGTAGAGAGTTGGAATTTAAAAGCAAAGATACTAATGGGGATATGTATATGCAGGGCGATCATTTTTTTGTGAGTTGTTTTCTAAAAACCCACTGGACGCGTAAAGAAAATTCACCTTATTTTTTTAATAATGAAAATTATTTTATTAGAACATTGTTAAATAAGGATCATTTGATTTTGCAAAGTCAAAAAAATAAAAATATTATTTATGTGAGTTATCATAGCGATAAAGATCCTCTAACGCCTGCCAATTTTAAACAACAAACCATGCAAATATTAAAAATTTTAGGTTACGATGTAAGCTTAAATTTGATAGATGAAAATAAAATTGATGGAAAATTTATTAAAAATTTAGATCATGGTTGTGGTATACCTGATAAAGCCTTATTTAGAAAAGAACTTCCTTTAATGCTTGAAAAACTACAAGGAAGAAAATCTTTCATGCAAGAAAATTCCATCTCTTATCCTTGTGGAAATAAAGTGTTTATATTTAAAGATGTGGGTGACAAATTTGAATTAGTGATAAAAAAAGATTAAAACCTTAAAGGTTTTAATCAAGCTTTGCTAAATTGATTAAATCACTTACTTTTTGACAATTTTTCAAGTCCTCGGCTGTGATTTTTAAAGTAAAAAGATTTTTATAAAGCACCATCACAGATACAAAAGCCAAACTATCCCACTCGTCTATATCATCAAGTAGCATATCTTCATTTAAGTCTTCATCTCTATGCATAGCTTCTTTAAGCTCTTCTAAAAATTCAGTTTTTGTCATTATTTCTCCTTTGTGTAAATTAAAATATCTTTTGTGTATAAATCTTTGAAATTCAACACCGCACTTCCCCAGCTAAGCCCTGCACCAAAAGCACTTAAACTCGCTTTAAATTCTTTTGGAGTATCTAGTTCGCAAAGTAGGGCAGGTAGTGAACAAGCGCTTAAATTAGCGTATTTTTCCATGATAAAATTAGGAACTTTATCATCATTAAGTTTTAATTCTTCTTTGATGCAATCAACCAAATACGCATTGGATTGATGAAAAAGATGAAAAGCAATGTCTTTTTCATCTACTTTAGAAAATTCTAAAATTTCTTTAAAGCTTTTAGGTTCGCATTCTAAAGCCATATTAAAAATATTTGCTCCGTCCATATAAAGATTTTCTAATTGTCTAAACTCCTCAGTTTGCATGAGTGAATCATCGTTGAAAATATCTGCTTTAGGTATTCTCATCGCACCTTTTGGAATGATGAGTTTATCAAAATATTTTCCATCGCTTCCAAGCTCAAAAAAAGCTTCGTTAAAATCCGTTTTTTCAATTAAAGTTGCACTTACTCCATCACCAAAAATAGGAGCTAAATTCATATTTTTAGGGTGGATGAATTTGCTTAAAGTATCTCCACAAATGAGTAAAATTTTACCTAAGCCACTTTGTATTAAAGAATGAGCGACAAATAAGCCGTATAAATACCCTGCACAAGCTTGCCCTAAATCAAAAGCTACAGTTTTGGAGCTTAAATTTAAAAGTTGGTGTAAATAACAAGCCGTAGAAGGCATGAAAAAATCAGGACTTTGAGTTACTACGATGAGTGCATCAAGGCTATTTTTATCTATATTTAAACCTTGTAAAAGTGTATTGGCTGCGTGTTTTCCAAGATCGCTTACGCAAGTGTTTTCATCGCAAATATAACGCGTGTTTAAACCTATGGCTTTTTTCATTCTTTTAAGGGTTTTGATATCGTTTGAAAAAACGCTTTCTAACTCATCATCAATGCAAATTTTATGTTCAGGTACGCTTACGCAAATGCCTGAAATTTTAGCTTTATCAAATCTAGTTTTCATGGATTATAAGTCCTTTGAAGTTTAAATTTTGAAATGGAATAAGGGCTGAGTTTTTTTCAAATTCTTTGGAAATTTGTTCTAAAAAGCTCAAAAATGGCATATTTCTTTCGCCTTTTTGATAGTAAAGCCTTGCATTATTGTTTTTAAGATCAAAGAAATGTAAAGCTAGTTCAAAGGCTTTAAAAAACATTCTAGTTTCAAGTTTTCTACCTAAAGCCCTACAAGAAATGCAAAGATCATCGATAAATAAATTTCCTTCTTTACAAGAAAAAACAAAAATGGCGATAATCCCACTATCGCTTAATTTATCACTCATACTCACACTTACAATGAGTTCTTTTTGCATGTGTTGTGCGACTTTTTCTTGATTTAAGCGTGTGTAATTAGCGATAAATTGATTGGTTTTGCCTAAAAGTTCGCTAATGCGAGGGATATTTTGTAGATCATTTTTGCTAAAATTTAAGCTGATTTCAAGATTTTGAAAATATTCTTCATCGCTTAAGCTTTTAAGCTCTTCTCTTAAAGCATTGGCTGCTATATCTTTGGCACGAATTTGATCTTCTTTGGTATTTGAAAGTTTTAAAAGATTAGGAAAAAGTTTGATTTTATAAAGTATATTTTCATCGCATAAAAGTGTTTTAACGCCTGTAAATTTGGTATTTTCAAGCTCGGCGATATTATCATCTATAAAAAGCATAGCGTTAGTATTTATATTAAATTTTTTAGCAATTTTTAAGATATTTTCACCCTTTGGCTCCCAATTAATCATTCTAGCATCAAAATCATCCCATTGTAAGATGAAATCTTTCCTTATTTCAAAAAGTTTTTTTGCGTCTTTTTCTTCATTTTTTGAAGCTAGGGCAAGTAAAAACCCTTGTTTTTTAAAAGTTTTAATTTTTTCTTGTAAGGTTTTGTGCAAAGGACTTAAATTAAGATTATCTATACCCTCTTCACCTAAAATTCCTTGATACAAGGTATTATCAAGATCAAGTACAAGAGCTTTAAGAGCGGGTTTTACGAGTGCAGGGATGAGACTGAGTCCTAAAATTTGTGCTAAAAAAATCAAGGCTTTATTATTAAGCTTAGAGCCTGTAAGTTCTTCTTTAGCTAAGTCTAAAATATCTTCTTCATCAAAATACTCTTTTATGAGTTTTTCTATGTTAAAAATTTCACAATTTAAAATTTTTTTATCTGTTTTAAATTCTCCTAAACTAAGAACTAAAATAGGGTTTTGTGAAATTTTTCTTAGTTCTAAAAGTCTTTCTTCTATAAAATTTTGCACATTATTTTTATAGCGGGTTAAATCTAGCCATAAAAGTTCTAAACTAGCTTCTTTAAAGTTATCAAAACTCAAGCTATCATCATAAGAGCTGAAATTAAACTCAGCTCTTAAATTAGCAAAATGTAAAAAAGGAGCAATGATACTTTGCACTCCTTCAAAAGCATGATTTCTATGGACATTAATAAGAAGATCTTGACTTTTACCAAAGTCTAACTCTTTGGCGAATTTTATAAGCTCATTGCGTTTTAAATGGGGTGAAAAAAGATTCATTTTAGCTCCTTGTTTAATAACATAGAGACGATAAGTTCGTCTGTTTCTTTTAAATCTTGTGGAATAAAACTTAGGGTTTGATTAGTTTTTGCTCTTGGAAATCTTGGTATTTTAATTTCTATATTTTTTGTTTTTTTAAGATATTTCATATAGATTTCCATGGCTGCTTTGGCTATACTATATTCTTTCATATCCAAGGGTAAATCTTCTACAAAAGAAGAAGAAGAAGAAGAAGAAGAAATTGGATTTGTAAAGCTTAAAATTTTTTCTAAACCAAAAATATAATAATCTAAAAAATCAAATAACATTTTGCGGTCAAGTTTGTTGTTTTGTGTTGAAATTTTTGGCGTTGCAAAATAATAAATATGAGTTGGATTAAATTTTTTAATTTTTTCTATGGAAATTTTACTAGGCTTTAGGACATTGTATTGTAAAAAATCGCAATTTGGAATATCTTCTTGTATATTTTTAGTGTGATAAGTGGCTAAAATTTTTGCTCCCCCTAATGCTAAAATTTTAGCACAAGCATTTCCAAGACCACTACTAGCTCCTATGACCAATGCCTTTTGTTCTTTAAAATTTTTATTTTCTGATATATTTGGATATTTTAAAACAAGACTTTTATAGTTTAAATTTTTTACAAGTTGCGGACGAATAAAAGCTTTAATAGAGCCTTTACAAGGGCTTATAAAGTCTATTAAATAGCACTCTATGGAGTGATGTTTTTCGTAGTTATAGATCAATTGCTTGTTTTCAATACTATCATTTGAAAAATTTAAATTTAAACTAGAATAAATGCTATGAAGACCCGGAATTTTCATACCTACTATACGCGTACTAGCGAGTAGTATAGCTATATTTTGTGGATTTAAATAATTTGCACATAATGGAAAAAGCTGTTTAAACAAAATAGTGTTATACTTTAACTCTTCTTTTGCATTTTTTTCTTTTGATAGAGGATTTGAAATGGCATCGTATTTATTAAACAAATTACTTTCATAAGGATTGTGTAATTTTAATTCTTCTTGAAATTCAAAATCAATTTTGCTCAAAATTTTATTTTTATTTATAATTTCATATTTTTTTAAAAAATTATTTTTGGATTTTATAGATTTTAGCTTAAAGTCTTCATTTTTGAAAAGTGGATTAATGAAATTAGCTTTGATTTTTTGAATTTTAATATTTTTTTGATTTTTTTTAAAAAAGTTTTCCAGCGTTAGAAAAACTTGATAAATTCCATAGATAACTTGATCGCCATAATAAGAATTTTTGGCAAATTTTTGATCCAAATGCAAAGGGTTGAAATCACCGCTTAATTTTGAAAAAAGTTCTAATTTTTTTTGAGAAATACTATTCATTTTTTAACTTTTTAATTTCTTTTAAAAGCATATTTTGTGAGTTTAATTCTGTAAGTTTTTCTTTATCAAATTTGATTTCAAATTCTTCTTCTAGGCTCATAATGATATCAATATGAGCTAAAGAATTCCATTCGGGACAATTATTCATACTTAAATTTGTATGTTCGTTAACTTCAATTTCTAGTATATTTTTTAAAATTTCATAAAATTGCTTTTCCATTTTTTTAATCCTTTCTTACTAAAATATATTTATCTGTATTTAAAGCTTGTGTGATAATTTTTTTAAAATCATTTGTATCTATTGCTGAAATACTTGTTCCACCAAATGGCTTCTTTTTAAGAGAGCCGCTTTCTTCTAAAAGTTTAGCAATGGTTGAAAGATTTAGTTCAGAGGGTTTGTCTAAGCATCTTACATAGTAATTTATTTTTTTTTCGTATTTTTGATTATTTTCATCTATTATATATCCTTGAAATGTTTTGAAATAGCGATAATCAACTCCAATTTGTTCTTCAATGTAGTGAATAAAGGTGTGTGCCCAGTCGGCACCTAGGTAGACTATTTTTGCATTATTTTTTGTAAGAATATCGTAACCAGAATTTTTTCCAAAGCAAGAATTACTTTCTACTTGAAATAAGTTGGCTTTAAGTCCGTATGCCGCAAAAGAAAAAATAGGATCATTACTCCGGGTAACTTCGGGTAGTTTACGAAAAAAATTATTTAATAATCCTACGGTGCATTTAGATTTATTTTTATCATAAATTTCATTTTTGCAAAAACTATAAGAAAATGTTGGCATAACCAAGGTGCCATTGTTTGTTAGAATTTCTAAAAAACATTCTATCAAAGCTTTTAAATATTCATTTTTTTTCAATAAAGGTATGCCTAAGTTAAAAATTTCCGTATGAACACAAATCATATCCCCGGCTTTTATTCCTATATCTATAAGACAGTTTTTAAAATCTTCTTTGGTTAAAATATTTGAATTATGCTCTATTAGTTTTTTGTTGATGTTTGATCCTTAATTTTTTGATATAATTTCATTTTATCAAGTAATATTATAACAAAATAAAAGGTAGTTTTAACTTATGAAATCCAATATACAACAAATATTTGATCATATTGAAAAATCAAATCCTATTCATGCGAAATATTTAAAAAAGGTAAATTTAAATGAAGAAGAGAAAGTAGAGTTTGAAAATTTGATTCGTTTTTATTTAAATCAAGGTTTTAGTATAAATAAACAAGCTAATGCTTATTTATTATTTCTGAATGATACTTTAAAAGAAATTTATTATTTTATTGAACATGGAACTTATAGATATTCAACATTAAAAGATGTTGAAGATAAAATTTATTTTAATCATGATTATATGGAAAATTATATGATAGGGCTTGCGATATCAAATTTTATATGGGATACGCATATTGCAATTAGAAGATATTTCGTTGATCTAATGCAGAATAATAATATTTTTGGCAAATATCTTGAAATTGGACCAGGGCATGGAAATTTTTTCTTACAATCGTTAAAATTTGGTCAATTTAGTAAACTATTAGGAGTTGATATTTCTCCAACAAGTTGTGAAATGACAAAAAAAATAGTTAGTTTTAATAATCATAAAGCAAAACAAAAATGCCAATTTATTTGTATGGATTTTCTTGAATATGATTTTAATGAGCAATTTGATTTTATTACAATAGGAGAGGTTTTAGAACATGTGGAAAATCCAAAGAATTTTTTAAATAAGGCTTGTAAAATTTTATCAGATGATGGAAATATTTTTATTACTGTACCTATAAATGGTCCGGCTGTTGATCATATCTATCTTTTTTCTCATCCTGATGAGGTTAAAAATATGATCAAAAATTGCGAGTTAGAGATTGTAAAAGAAGAATATTTTATGGCAAATAATTATTCATTACAAAAAGCCTTGGAAACAAGAAATGCAATCATTATGGTAGCTTTATTAAAAAAATTATAAAATAAGTTTATATTCTAAAATTTTTTCCAAAAGTTCTTTAAATTCATAAGCTTGCATATTTAAGATATTGGCTATATCGATGATATCATTCTCTCCATCGCAGTAAGCTAGAAAATTACAAGCCAAAGGAATGTCATTGGCAGTGCTAAGGGTATGATATAGTCCTCTTTTGCCAAGATTAGGTTCGCATACTATAGTGTTTTCATATACGGCGTTGATTTCTAGATTTAAAATCATTTCTTGCATGCTTTGAAGTCCACCCATTAAGCCTTTTTCAGAGATAAAATTGAGATCATCTTTGCTAGTGTGGTATTGTTCGTATTCTAAGTATCTTGTGCGACATACTCCTACTATGCCAAGATTTACAAGCGGAGCATTATATTGTCTTTCATCGCTTCCACGATCTAAAAAACTAAAAGCTTTGAAATTTTCTTTATTTTTAAGTGTATGCAGTGCAACTTTATCGCTTAGAGTATTTTCTTTAGGCGTGTGTATGAGTGAGTAAGCATGATCATCGCCTAAGCAAGAAAGCACAAAGCCTGCTTTAACATGTTTTTTTAAATGCTCTAAATGTTTGCTAAGATAGACTATAGAGCCTATGGTTTCAGGGATGATGACAAAGCGGTAATTATATTTTCTTTCTTTTAAACTTAAAAGCCATTTTGCTAAGAAAATAGCCACCACAGGGCCGCTAAGCTCATTATTTGCCATAGAAGGATGACAAAGATAGGTTGAAATTAAAATTTCATCTTTTGAATTTTGTGTGCTAGGTAGGATAAAATCAGCATAGTCCAAAACCCCATTTTCATCATGTTTTGCATCGATATAGACCTTGTATTTGCCTTTTTTGAGTTTTTTTCTTTCATTATGCGTGAGACAAAATCCCCAACGCCTTTTGTAATAACTCGTTACATAAGGAATAGCATCAGGCATTTTTTCTATGGAGTAAAGATGATTTTGAAGTTCTTCTAGTTCGATTTCTTGATCGATAGCTTCGCTATAGTTTAGAAGGTGTAAATTATGCTTTTTAAAATCACAAATTTTTTCTCCTTCTGGAGTGATGATATAAGCTTCTTTGGCGTTCCATTCATCAGGAATTATCCAGTCAAAAACCTTTGTACCACTTTTTATAGAGTGAAATTTGAGTATACCCCCCCCCCAGAGTTTTATTTAAAATTTCTAAGCTATCTCTAAAACCTTGCCCTGTGATGCTTCTAGGGATAGGAAAAAGTTCACAAGCTAGTTCATACATAGCCTTTCCAGTTTGGCTAAAATCTTGACTTCTAAAGTCTAGCTTATCCACAATATCCCTTTTTAACTTTTTCAAGAGTGCTAAATAAAGTATCTTTTACAAATTTTGCATCTTTTAGATTCATTTCTTGATGACAAGGTATGCTAAGCTCGGCTTTGTAAAAATTATCCGCATTTTGGAGTCTGATTTCTCCTAAGAGTTTTTTATAAAAACTAAACTCATAAGTCGGTTTGTAATGCACTTGTACACCAATTCCTGCATGAAGTAAGTTTTCAAAAAGTTCTTCTTTTTGACAATAAAATTCAGGAAAAAGCAAAATAGGATACAAATGTCTTGAGCTTTTTTTATAATCTTTGATTTTTATCGTGGAGAAATACGGATTTTTTTCAAATTCTTTATCATAAAATTTTGCGATTTCTTCTCTTTTTTCAAGATTGTGATCGAGTTTTTTAAGCTGACTTATCCCTAAAGCACAAGCAACATCACTTAAGCGGTAATTATAGCCAAGTTCTACCATATCGCTATCCCAAAGCCTTTTTTTAATTATGCCATGGCTTCTTAAAAGCTTGATTTTAGCGATAAGCTCTTCATTATCACTCACCACAGCTCCACCTTCAAAAGTGGTAATAGGCTTAACAGGGTGAAAAGAAAAGATAGAAAGATTAGCTTTTTTTCCTACTTTTTCACTTTTATACAAAGCACCCAAAGCATGGCTTGCATCATCGATTAAAGGGATATTGTATTTTTTAGCAAGGTTTGAAATTTCATCCATTTCAACGCTATTGCCCGCAAAATCCACTACGCTAATAGCTCCTATATTTTCACTATCTTTTAAAAGTCTTGCTTCTAGTTTTTTTTCATCGATATTGCCATCGTTTTTAATGTCGATAAACTCTACCTTAGCTCCAGCCATTAAGGCCGCATTAGCTGTAGCAGCGAAGGTTAAAGGAGTAGTTAAAACGATTTTTTCTTTGACGCCTAGTGCCGTGTAGGCAAGATGAAGGGCTGAAGTAGCTGAGTTTAATACACAAGCGTGTTTTACGCCCACATATTCACAAAGGGCTTCTTCAAATTCATTTACTTTTTTACCCCCTGTTAAAATTTCATCTTTTAAAGCTTTTGTAAGTGTATCTATATCGCTTTGATCGATGTTTTGATGAGAATAGGTAAGCATTTTAAAAACCTTCGGTGTGATTGATGATTTCTAAAAGTTCTTTTTCGCTTGCCCATAAAGGATTATTATCCGAACTATAAGAAAAACCATCTTTTACTTTTTGTCCTTTTTCGCCTAGGGCATTGATACTAAAGTCATTATCTTTATCTACAAATTTAATACTCGGGCTTATGGCATAGTAGTTTTCAAATTCATAGGTTAAATGACTATCATCGCTTGAAATCATGATTTCATGTAGTTTTTCTCCTGCTCTTATACCTATGATTTTATGGCTTAAATGAGGAGCTAAGGCATGAGCTAGATCAGTGATTTTCATCGAAGGAATTTTAGGGATGAAAATTTCTCCTCCGTGCATTCTTTCAAAATTACTCAGTACAAATTTTACTCCATCTTCAAGGCTGATCCAAAAACGAGTCATTCTTGTATCGGTGATAGGAAGTTCTTTAGCTCCTTCGCTGATGAGTTTTTTAAAGAAAGGCACTACCGATCCTCTTGAACCTACAACATTGCCATATCTTGTAACACCAAAGCGTGTTTGTTTGTTACCTGCTATATTGTTTGCAGCGACAAAAAGCTTGTCGCTTGCAAGTTTGGTTGCACCGTATAAATTTACAGGATTACAAGCCTTATCTGTGCTAAGAGCGATACATTTTTTAACCCCATTTTCAAAACAAGCGTCGATGACATTTTGCGCACCGTGGATGTTTGTTTTTATACATTCCATAGGGTTATATTCAGCAATAGGCACATGCTTCATCGCAGCAGCATGTATAACAAAATCCACATCACGCATAGCGGCACTTAAACGCTCTTTATCTCTTACATCTCCTATGAAATAACGCATACAAGGAGCATTAAAAACGCTTGCCATTTCAAATTGTTTGAGTTCATCACGAGAATAAATGATGATTTTATTAGGTTTATAGTTTTCTAGCAAAACTTTAGTATAGGTTTTTCCAAAAGAGCCTGTTCCGCCTGTGATTAAGATATTTTTTTCGTTAAACATTTTGCCTTCCTTTGCTTAAGTTTTTTAAAATTAAAGCAACAAGTGTTCCTATTTTAAAATTCTTGGCAAGGTTATGCCAGTTTGGGCTTGATACTTGCCTTTTTTATCTTTATAAGTGGTGTCGCATTTTTCATCGCCTTGTAAAAACAACACTTGTGCTATTCCTTCATTGGCATAAATTTTTGCAGGTAAAGGCGTAGTGTTTGAAATTTCTATAGTGATATGTCCTTCAAAACCCGGTTCAAAAGGGGTAACATTGACGATGATGCCACATCTTGCATAAGTGCTTTTGCCAAGACAAATAGCTAAGACATCATCAGGCATTTTAAAATACTCTATAGTTCTAGCTAGGGCAAAAGAATTTGCAGGAACTATACATACATCGCCTTCAAAATCTACTACATTTTCTTCTACGAAATTTTTTGGATCCACTACAGTTGAATTAACATTGGTAAAAATTTTAAACTCACGCCCTACGCGTATATCATAACCATAGCTTGAAAGTCCATAGCTTACTACACCTTTTCCTATATTTGCCTCGCAAAATGGCTCGATCATTTTGTGTTCTAATGCCATTTTTCTTATCCAGTTATCTGCTTTTAAACCCATTTTTAACCTTTTGGTTTTTGTAAATTTTTGCAGGAATTATAACCTAAAAATCTATATTTTTTATGATTTTTTTATTTTTTAAAGTTAAATTTCAAGTTTTTTTATATAATACAAGATTAAGTTCTTAAATTTTGTAGGAGAATTTTATGACAAAAGAAGAAATTAAAGAGTTAGTAAACCTTTTTGCTGAAGCAAATATTAGTAAAATTAAGATCAAAGAACAAGATGGTTTTGAAATAGAACTTGAAAGAGATATGTGCTGCGATGTTCCAGCTCCTGTTTGTCCTCCAGTTCCAGCTCCACAACCTATCAATGTAAGTGTTGTAAATGAAGCTCAACCTAGTCAAAGCGCAAAATCGAACAAACCAAGTATAAACAGCCCTATGGTAGGAACTTTCTATCAAGCTCCAAGCCCAGGTGCAGCACCTTTTGTAAAAGTAGGTAGTACAGTTAAAAAAGGCGATACTATAGCTATTATCGAAGCGATGAAAATCATGAATGAAATTGAAGCGGAATTTGATTGTAGAATCGCTGAAATTTTAGTTGCTGATGGTCAGCCTGTAGAATTTGGAATGCCTTTATTTGCGGTGGAGAAATTATAAAATGGAAATTAAAAGCATATTAATTGCTAATCGTGGAGAAATAGCACTGCGTGCTTTAAGAACGATTAAAGAAATGGGTAAAAAAGCAATTTGTGTGTATTCTGAAGCAGATAAAGATGCTTTATATTTAAAATACGCTGATGCAAGCATTTGTATAGGCAAAGCAAGAAGTTCTGAAAGTTATTTAAATATCCCAGCTATCATCACAGCAGCTGAAATTGCTGAAGCAGATGCGATTTTTCCAGGATATGGATTTTTAAGTGAAAATCAAAACTTTGTTGAAATTTGCGCTAAACATAACATCAAATTTATAGGTCCTTCTGTAGAAGCTATGAATTTAATGAGTGATAAATCAAAAGCAAAACAAGTTATGCAAAGAGCAGGTGTACCCGTAATCCCAGGAAGTGATGGAGCTTTAGCAGGAGCTGAAGCGGCTAAAAAACTGGCTAAAGAAATAGGTTATCCTGTGATTTTAAAAGCAGCTGCAGGTGGTGGCGGTCGTGGTATGCGTGTGGTTGAAAATGAAAAAGATCTTGAAAAAGCGTATTGGTCAGCTGAAAGTGAGGCTATGACAGCTTTTGGTGATGGTACTATGTATATGGAAAAATACATACAAAATCCACGCCATATAGAAGTGCAGGTTATAGGAGATAGTTTTGGTAATGTGATTCATGTGGGCGAAAGAGATTGTTCCATGCAAAGACGCCATCAAAAACTTATAGAAGAATCCCCTGCGATTTTGCTTGATGAAAAAACACGCACTAGGCTTCATGAAACTGCTATTAAGGCAGCTAAAGCTATAGGATATGAAGGTGCGGGAACTTTTGAGTTTTTAGTAGATAAAAATTTAGACTTTTATTTTATAGAAATGAATACGCGTTTGCAAGTTGAACACTGTGTAAGTGAAATGGTAAGTGGGATTGATATCATAGAACAAATGATTAAGGTAGCAGAAGGTTATGCCTTACCATCTCAAGAAAGTATTAAGCTAAATGGGCATTCTATAGAGTGTAGAATTACAGCTGAAGATTCTAAAACCTTCTTGCCAAGTCCAGGTAAGATCGCTAAATACATTCCACCAGCAGGACGCAATGTGAGAATGGAAAGTCATTGTTATCAAGATTATAGCGTGCCACCTTATTATGATTCTATGATAGGCAAGCTTGTAGTTTGGGCAGAAGATCGCAACAAAGCGATTGCAAAAATGAAAGTAGCTTTAGATGAGTTGCTTATAAGTGGGATAAAAACAACTAAAGATTTTCATCTTTCTATGATGGAAAATCCTGATTTTATTAATAATAATTACGATACAAATTATCTTGCAAGACATTAAAATTTCCCTATTAAAGGGAAATTTTAATTGTAATTTTTATCTTAAATATTCTATATTGATTTTAGAGCGGAGTTTATCAAAATAATCCTGTATAAAATTTTGTCTTTGTTCACTTACGTAAGCGTTTAAAACCTCATTTTTAACTTGTTCATATTCAGGAGTTTGCGCCCCATCTTTACTTTTAACTTCATAAAGCTCATAGTCATTTTTTCCATTTAAAACAGGGGAAAAGCCTCCAACAGGAATTTGCGATAAAAGCCCTAAAAGTCTTGGATCGGCATTGCTTGTGTTTAAAGATGCATTTTGTGGTTTAAGGATTGTTTTTTTTGTATTTTTGATATTTTCTAAAGTTTGAGGATTGTTTGATAGATAAATATTTGCATTAATTTGTGTATAAAAAGTGAATTTATCTTTATTTTGTTCGAAAAATTTTTTTGCTCCATCATCACTAAAATCAGTTTTTGCCATACTTGCGATTTTTTCATAAAGCTTTCTTTTTTCTAAATCTTTTTTAAAATTTGCACGAAATTGTTCATAGCTTTGATTTTTGGATTTTAAATTTGCTTTGAAAGCATTTAAAGTGGTTTTGTTTTGAGCAAGCATTTTGTTTATAGCATCATCAAGCTCTAGATCATTGACTACAATACCTAGTTGTTTCATTTGTGAAATTTCCATTTTTTCATTGATGAGTACGCCTAAAGCTTTATTTCTATCAATTTTAAGTGCTTTCATAGTTTGATCTATATCATAAGTTGTAATAGGCTCTTTGTCTACAACTACAGCTATAGCATTAATGGTATTTGCACTAGCTAAACTTGCAAAAAATGCAAAACTTAATAAAATTTTTTTCATTTCAAACCTTTATTTAAGTATAAATATCGCATTATATCAATAAAAATTTAAGAAAAGGCAAAAAATGCACGAAAAACTTACAACGCGTTTTGCTCCAAGCCCAACAGGGTATTTGCACATAGGTGGACTTAGAACAGCTCTTTATAATTATTTATACGCTAGAAAAAATGGTGGAAATTTTTTACTTCGTATTGAAGATACGGATTTAAAAAGAAATTCCAAAGAAGCTACTAAAGCAATTATCGAAGCTTTTAAATGGTGTGGTTTAGAACATGATGGAGAAGTAACTTACCAATCAGAGCGTTTTGATCTTTATAAAGAATATGTTAAAAAGCTTTTAGATGAAGGTAAAGCGTATTATTGTTATATGAGTAAAGAAGAATTAGAAGAATTGCGCGCCAAGCAAGAAGCCGCCAAAGAGCGCCCAAGATATGATGGAAGATATAGAGAATTTACAGGCACGCCACCTCAGGGTATAGAACCTGTTGTGCGTATTAAAGCGCCTCAAAGTGGCGAGATTGTTTTTGAAGATGGGGTTAAAGGCGAGGTAAGATTTAAAGCAGAGGATATAATGGATGATTTTATCATTGCAAGAAGTGATGGAACTCCAACTTATAATTTTACTGTTGTTATTGACGATGCTTTAATGGGGGTAAGTGATGTGATTCGCGGGGATGATCATCTTTCAAATACTCCTAAACAAATTGTGCTTTATGAGGCATTGGGTTTTAAAATTCCTAAATTTTTTCATGTGGCTATGATACATGGAGAAGATGGTAAAAAGCTTTCAAAAAGACATGGGGCAACTGATGTTATGGAATACAAAGAAATGGGAATTTTACCTCAAGCTTTGCTTAATTTTCTTGTGCGTTTAGGTTGGAGTCATGGCGATGACGAGGTTTTTTCGCTAGAAGATTTGAAAAAACTTTTTAATCCTTATCATATTAATAAAAGCGCATCTTGTTATAATGCTAAAAAGCTTGAATGGCTTAATGCTCATTATATTAAAACTTTACCTTTTGAAGAGATTAATCGTCAGCTTAAGGATCTTGGTTTTGATTTATCTGTTTATGAAAAGGCAGGATTTTTACTTGATTTATTAAGAGAGCGTGCAAAAACCTTGCATGATATTATCAATGGTGCAAAAAGCATAGTTAATGCACCGCAAAATTATGATGAAAATGCAGTGCAAAAATTTGTTAACGAAAATAATTTAGAATTGCTCCAAGCATTTGCTAATACACTTAAAGATCAAAAAACAGGTAAAGATTTTGAAGATTTTACAAATGATTTTTTAGAAAAAAAAGAAGCAAAGTTAAAAGATTTGGCTCAGCCTATACGCATAGCTTTAACAGGGGGTGCGGTAAGTCCTAGTATTTTTGAAGTATTAGAATTTTTAGGGGTTGATGAGTGTAAAAAAAGAATAGAAAATTTTTTAAAAGTTAGAGGAAAATAAAATGAATTTAAAAGAAGAAGCTTTAAAATACCATTTAGGTGGGAAAATTGATATTGTGCCAAGTAAGCCAATGGCTACAAGTCATGATCTATCTTTGGCGTATAGCCCAGGAGTTGCAGAACCTTGCCTTGAAATCGCTAAAGACGCAGATCTTGCTTATACTTATACAAATAAGGCTAATTTAGTAGCTATAGTAAGCGATGGTTCTGCTGTTTTAGGACTCGGAAACATAGGAGCACAGGCTTCAAAACCTGTTATGGAGGGTAAGGCTTGTTTGTTTAAAAAATTTGCCAATGTCAATGCTTATGATATAGAAATTGATGTTCATAGTATAGAAGAGATTGTAAATTTTTGCAAGGCTTTGGCTCCAACTGTGGGCGGGATAAATTTAGAAGATATAGCTGCTCCAAAATGTTTTGAAATCGAAGCGGCTTTGCAAGATTTAGGAATTCCTGTAATGCATGATGATCAGCACGGAACAGCTATTATTTCAACTGCAGGGCTTATGAATGCTATGGAGATAAGTGGTAAAAAATTTAAAGATACTAAGGTGGTTGTAAGTGGCGCAGGTGCCGCAGGTATAGCAAGTGCTAAGATGTATAGAAATTTAGGGGTTGAAAATATTATTTTAGTAGATAGTAAAGGAGTGATTTCTAAAGATAGAAATGATTTAACTCCTCAAAAACTTGAATTTGCTGTTGATTCTAAGGAAAAGACTTTAAAAGAAGTTTTAAAAGGAGCTGATGTTTTCCTAGGACTTAGTGCGCCAAAAATTCTTGATGATGAAATGGTTTTAAGCATGGCAAAAGATCCTGTGATTTTTGCTTTGGCAAATCCTATCCCTGAAGTGATGCCTGAAGATGTGGCTAGACTTAGAAAAGATGCGATTGTAGGAACAGGAAGAAGTGATTATGCTAATCAAATCAATAATGTTTTAGGTTTTCCTTTTATTTTCCGTGGGGCTTTAGATGTGCGTGCAAGTAAAATCACTGAAAATATGAAAGTAGCGGCTGCTAAAGCATTAGCAGATCTTGCAAAACTTCCTGTAAGCGATGCGGTTAAAAAAGCTTATAATTTAAGCACTTTAGAATTTGGAAGAGATTATGTTATACCAAAACCTTTTGATGAAAGAGTAAAAGCTGCAGTAAGTACAGCTGTAGCAGCAGCTGCGGTAAAAGATGGTGTGGCTAAGGTGAAAAATTTTGATGAGAAAGCTTATTTTGAAAGCTTAAAATGAAAAATATTCATTGTATCAATCATCCATTGATCGAACATAAATTAGGAATTTTAAGGGCTAAAGAGACAAAGCCCTTTCAATTTCGTATGTTAATCGATGAAATTTCATCTTTTTTGCTTTTTGAAGCGAGTAAAGATTTTTCTTTAAAAGAAATTGAAATTTCAACACCTATACAAAAAACTACAGTAAAAAAACTTGATGAAAAGATTATGATTTGTCCTATTTTAAGAGCTGCATTAGGAATGCTTGAAAGTGTTTTTAAGATGATTCCTGATGCAAGTGTTGGGTTTTTGGGGTTTGTGAGAAATGAAGAAACTTTAAAGGCGGATTTTTATTTTCAAAAACTCCCCAAAGATGCAAAAAAACGCACTGCTATTGTTATAGATCCTATGTTTGCTACAGGTGGGACTACTATAGAGGCTTGTAATTTTTTAAAAAGCCAAGGAGTTAAAAAAATAAAATTTATATCCATACTTGCTGCTCCACAAGGTTTGAAAAAATTTAGCCAAATGCATGATGATGTAGAAGTTTTTGTGGCTTGTATTGATGAAGGTTTAAATGAAAAAGGTTATATTATCCCAGGGCTTGGAGATGCAGGAGATAGAGTGTTTAACACTCTTTAAAAGAGATGATTTTTGGAAAAATTGATTATATTAATCTTTTACCTTTGCATATATATCTTAAAAAATATCCCTTACCCAATGGTTATAAAGCAAGTATGGAGTATAAAAAAGGAGTTCCAAGTAAGCTAAATAAAGATTTATTTTATAGAAGAATTGATGCAGCTATCATTTCAAGCATAGAAAGCGCTAGAAAAAAATATAAAAATTTAGATTTGGGTATTTGTGCTAATAAAAGAGTTTCAAGTGTATTAGTAGAAAAAAATACATCAAATGCCAAAGATCCAAGTTCAGCAACTTCAAATGCTTTAGCTAAAGTATTAAAACAAGATGGAAAAGTAATTATAGGTGATAAGGCTTTAAAGCTTTATCTAAAAGATCCTTCTAAATATATCGATTTATGTGCAAAATGGCACGAAAAAACAGGATTGCCTTTTGTTTTTGCTAGATTTTCTTGTGTGCAAAAAAAAGCTTTATATAAACAAATTTTGAAAAAATTTCCAAAAATAAAGATTAAAATTCCTTATTATATACTGCAAAATTATGCTAAAACAAGAGATTTAGATATAAAAGATGTTAGATATTATTTAGATGAAGTTATATATCATAAAATTTCTACCAAAGAAAAAGTAGCCTTAAAGCGTTTTGTAAAGGCTTGCAAGGCTTTAAATCTTGCTTAGTGTTCAAATTCTCTAAGCTCTTTAACTGTTCCAAGGAGTATTACAACATCTCCACTATAAACTGTCGTGGTTTCTAAATCAGGTAGTATTTCCCAGTCGCTATTTAATTTTTTATAAGAAATTACTTTCATATTTTGTGCTACATGTTTTAAAGAATTTCCTGCTAATTTTTCATCTATATTGATCTTAATAGCTCGTATAGTATTTGCTGAAAGATCAAAAACTTCATAATCAGCATCTTTGGTTAAAAATTCTTTTACTAGTCTTTTAGCGCTTTCTTTTTCAGGATAAATAACCTTTGTTGCACCTAACTTAGAAAGAATTTGACCATGGATATTAGAGGTTGCTTTAGCAATGATATTTTTAACACCTATATCTTTAAGCGCCATAAGAGTAAGGATTGATTTTTCAACATTTTCTCCTATGCTAACAATAACAACTTCAACATCATGAAAGCCTGCTTCTTTTAGGGCTGAAATATTTGTAGAATCTAAAATATAAGCATAGCTTGGAGGATTTTGTATGCTTTTTAAAGCTTCCTCATCTTTATCTGCAACGATAACAGTGTGACCTCCAGCAATGAGTTCATCTGCTACAACTGAGCCAAATTTTCCAAGTCCTATGATTCCATAATTAAGATTTTTCACGATTTTACCTTTATAAATTAACCTTTCCTTCAGGGAATTTTAAATGAATAGCTTTGTCTTGTTTGAATACCGAGAGTAAAAAAGCAAAAACACCTATCCTGCCACTTAGCATCATAATGATGATAATCACCTTACTAGGATCACTAAATAAAGCACATAAAGATAAAGTTCCACCATTTCCCACTGAAATTCCTACGGTTGCAAAAGCCGAAGAAGTTTCAAAAAGCAAGGCTATAAAATCAAATTTTGACTCTAGCAAGGAAAGCAAAATAACAGCTATTACTATATAAACAGCTGAACCTACAGCTATAATAAAAGCTTTAGATATAGTTTCTCTTGGAATTTCATGTCCAAAAATTCTAACTCTTCCATCGCGGATACTCCAATAAGCATAGAGCAATAAAACCATTACAGTTGTTACTTTCATACCCCCAGCTGTTCCACCTGGTGCACCACCAATAACCATAAACAATGATCCAAAAAATAAGCTTGCATCATGCAAATGTCCCATATCTAAGGTGTTAAATCCTGCTGTGCGGTAATTAATAGCGATAAAATATGAGCTTAAAATTTTATCAAAAAATGAAAAATGTCCTATAGTTTGAGGATTTGAGTATTCAAAAGCAAAAATAATAAGCGTTGAAGAGAAAATAAGAAAAATACTTGCAACAACAACCATTTTTGTATGTAGGCTTAAATTTTGCAATTTTTTTCTTTGAAAAAAGTATAATTCAACCAAAACAAAATATCCAAGCCCTCCAATAATAATCAAAGAAGTGATAATAAGATTAATTGCTATATCATGTTTATAAGCTATAAGTCCATGTTCAAATATAGTAAATCCAGAATTATTAAAAGCACTAATAGAATGAAAAATTCCAAACCATAAAGCTTTCTTAAAATTCATTTCAAGGGCAAAACGCATGGTAAGAAGTATAGCACCTATCAATTCTATAGTAAAAATGAACAGCAAAACCTTTTTAAAAAATTTAAATAAACCATCCATTGATGGATAAAATAAAGACTCTTTTAGTAAATTTCTTGCACTAAAACCAACTTTTTTGCGTATGAGTATATAAACAAATAAACCTATACCCATATATCCCAAGCCTCCAATTTGCACCAAAGCTAAGATAATAATTTGCCCTGCTAAGGTAAAATCAACCGCAGTGTTCTTAACTACTAATCCTGTCATACTAACAGCAGATGTGCTTGTAAAAAAGGCATCTAAAAAATCAATAGGAGTTGTATGTGCCCAGCTTGAATGTAGCAATAAAGCCCCAAACAATGCAATAATAATATAACCAGCTAGTAAAATTTTAAAAGTTCGTCTATCTAGTCCAAATTGTTTCAAAAAATTTCCATTTGATAATGATCTAAAGCGGGTATTCTATCTTATTAAAACTTTAAGGGAAATAAAATTTTATTTTTGTATTTAAACTTAAATTAAAGAAAAAAAGATACAATTACATTTTTACTTTATCAAATCATTGTGGTTGGATAGCTCAGTCGGTAGAGCAGCAGACTGAAAATCTGCGTGTCGGCAGTTCGATTCTGCCTCTAACCACCACTTTATCTTTCAAAAAATCACATCACATACTTTTTTATATAAGATTGAAATATTTAAAGAACTAAAAGTTATTTTTTAAAGAAAGAGTCTATAGCTTATATGTAGAATGGTGGATTTAGCAGGACTCGAACCTGCGACCAACCGGTTATGAGCCGGTTGCTCTAACCAACTGAGCTATAAATCCGCCTAAGTTGAATTAAAAGATAAAATTATATCTTATTAATGCTTAAAAATATTTTATTTAGCCTTTATATCCGTCCAAAAATATCTAAAAGTGATTAAATGCTGTAAAATTCCAAAAAAAATCATAAAAATAGTAAAAGAACTTCCACCATAACTAAAAAAAGGCAAAGGGATCCCAACTACTGGTGCAAAACCTATAGTCATTGAGATATTTACTGCCGCATAAATAAAAATAAATAATGCAACACAATTAATAGCAACTCTAGCAAAATAATCATCTTTAAGCTTATAATTTAAACTAAGTAGATGAAAAATAAGTAAAATATAAAATATAATTAATGTCAATCCCCCAATAAATCCAAATCTTTCTATCATGTAAGCGAAAATAAAATCACTAGTTGAAATAGGTAAAAATTTAAAATGAGTTTGCGTAGCTTCATCTTGAGATTTTCCGGTTAAACCACCATTTCCAATAGCTATCATTGATTGGGCTACTTGATAACTTGGTTTTTCTGAAATAAAATCATGAATTCTTTGCTTTTGGTAGGGCTTTAAAAGATGTGTATAAATAATAGGAGAGCTAACACTTATAGCTATAACAATACTTAACCAAATTTTATAATGAACTCCCATGATAAAAAGCACTCCAAAACCAACAAGTAGTAAAACCATAGCACTTCCTAAATCAGGTTCTTTTGCAATTAGCAAAAAAGGCAAGATGATGTAAAAGCTAAGTTTGATGAATTGTTTAAGTTTGTATCCATTTTTTGGAGGAGGATTTTGATAAATAAGATAGGCAAGCATTAAAATAAAACTAGGTTTAAAAATTTCAGAAGGTTGTATAGTAAAGTGAGTAAAAGGAATTTCAAGCCATCTTTTAGCACCTAATTTTTCAACCCCAAAAATATCTACGCTTAGCAATAAAAAAATATTAATCCAATAAGCAACAGGAATAATCCAAATAAATTTCCTTATGGGAAAGAAGAAAAAAACCATAAAAGCAAGCAATCCCACACAGGCATAAACAAACTGTTTTTCTGCTAAAAAAGGATTAGCTTCAAAGATTAAGAAAAATGAAATAAGAATTATGGGTAAAAATAAAATGGGTTGCATATAGTCAAAATGAGTTAAAATTCTTCTATCTAATCTAAACAAAATTTGCCTTCAGTTGGTAATATAAAGCTATAATTATAAACTAAAATTTTAAATTTATCAAAACCTCTAAGGAAAAAATGCAAACTTTTTTAGTAGATGAAAATTCAAGGCTTGATGTATTTTTGGCTAAAAAATTAAACCAAAGTCGCAATCAAGTTGCTTTACTTATAGAAAAAGATTGCGTACAGGTTAATGATAAAATTCAAGATAAAAATTCATTTAAGCTTAAAAATGGTGATATTATTTCTATTGCAAGTTTAAAGCTTTGCAATGAGATAAAACCTCAGTTTGAAGTGGATTTTGATATTGATGTGTTATACGAAGATGAAGACTTACTTGTTTTAAATAAACCTTCAAATTTAGTCGTTCATGGAGCAAGTAGCGTTAAAAATGCCACTTTGGTGGATTGGTTAATAGAAAAAAAATATACTTTATCAAATTTAGGAGGAGAGATAAGAGCTGGTCTTGTTCATAGATTAGATAAAGATACAAGCGGAGCTATACTGATAGCGAAAAATAATTTCACCCATCAAAAATTAAGCGAACAGCTTGCAGATAAAAGCATGGGAAGAATTTACCTTGCGTTAATTGATTTGCCACTAAAAGAAGATAAAATTATAGTAGAAAAATTTTTAATGCGTTCGCCTTCTAATGCTATTAAAAAAATAGCCATAGATAAGGAAAATAAATTCAGTAAAAACGCAAAATCAGCTTTTATAAATGTAGTAAAAACTGAAAATTTAACTTTGATGGCTGCTAAGCTTTTTACAGGAAGAACTCATCAAATTAGAGCGCATTTGGCTAGTTTAAATCGCTATATTTTAGGTGATAGTTTGTATGGTTATAAGGGTAAGTATGATTGTAGGATAATGTTACATGCTTATTTTTTGTATTTTATCCATCCAAAAACCAAAGAACAAATTTTTGTTAAAGCACCTTTGATGGAAGATTTTAAAAATATTATGTTTGAACAAATTAATTTAGGAGAGAATGATGAAAAGATTTCGCTTGAGTTTTTACTTGAGTTTTTTAACTCTTTTGCTTAGCGCTTGTAGTGTTTCGCAAATGAATTCGCTAGCTTCAAGTAAAGAGCCTGCTGTAAATGAAAGCTTGCCAAAGGTTGAAAGTTTAAAAAGTCTTAGTGATATGAGTAATATTGCTTTTGAATGGGAGCCTTTATATAATGAAAATATTAAAGGATTTTATTTGTATCGTTCTAGTGATGAAAATCCTGATTTTAAACTTGTAGGCACTATTAAAGATAAGTTTCAAACTCATTATGTAGATACTAAATTAGAGCCTGGTACTAAGTATCGTTATATGATGAAAAGCTTTAATGAGCAAGGACAAATTTCAGAAGATGGCAAGGTTATAGAAGTGAGCACAGCTCCAAGACTTGAAGCTGTTCCTTTTGTTCAAGCTGTGACTAATTTGCCTAATCGTATTAAACTTATTTGGCGTCCGCATCCTGATTTTAGGGTTGATTCTTATATTATTGAAAGAACCAAAGGTGATGATAAAGAATTTAAAAAAATTGCAGAAGTAAAAAATCGTTTAAACGCTGAATACATCGATAGTGATTTAAAGCCTAATGAAAATTCAAGTTATAGAATTATTGCTGTGAGTTTTAATGGGATAAAGAGTGGGTCAAGTCAAGTTGTAAGTTCTACAAGCAAGGCTTTACCTCCTCAAGTTGAGCATTTAAGTGCTAGCACAGATGGTTCTAGTAAAATCATTTTAACTTGGGATGCTCCTACGTATGAAGATTTTTCTTATTATAAAGTTTATTCTACGAGCTCAAGCTTCCTTCCTTTTAGTGTTTTGGCAAAGACTGATAAAAATTCTTATGAGGATATAGTAGAAGGAGCAGGTAAAAGCAAGTATTATAAAGTAACAATGGTGGATAAAGATGGTCTTGAAAGTCCTATGCCAAAAGATGGTGTAGAAGGTAAAACTTTAGGCAACCCTTTGGCTCCTAGTATTATTTTGGCTCAAAGTACAAGCGAAGGGATAAATTTAGAATGGAGTGATAATGATACTAGAGCTGTTGAGTATGAAGTAAGACGCTATGGCGGGGAGCAAAATGCAGTTTTTAAAGGCATTAAAGAAAAGCGATTAAAAGATGTAAAAGCTTTGCCAGGGGTGGAATATAGTTATGAAGTTATTGCTATTGATTCAGCCGGGCTTCGTTCAGAACCTTCAAGCAAAGTTAAGGCGGCTCAGTAGTGCCAAATTTTAAAAGTAAAAAGATCAAAGAAATAAATCTGCCTTATAGTAAGGATGATGTTGAATTTCTTTGGCTTGCTAAGAATGATAATGTTAGTCTTATTTATACAAAGGTTCAAGAAGAGAGTTTTTTTCTGCAGATTAAAAAAGCACAAAATGGTTTTGTGATTAAAGGCGATAAACATACAAAACCTTCTAAAATAGGTTATTTGCAAAAGGCTTTAAAAATCTTTAAAGAAGGTTTTTGTGAGGATATTATCAATGAAGCTTTTGGACTTAAAAATAATGCTTTAATTGAAAAAACACCATTTATCGTTGATAATTTTGATGAGCTTTTATCTAGACTTCAAGGTAAAATTTATATAGAAATAGGCTTTGGATCAGGAAGACATTTGCTTTATCAAGCAAAAGAAAATCCAAATGTTTTAATTTTAGGGGTGGAAATTTACAACCCAGCTTTAACTCAAGTGGCTAAACTTGCTAAAGCACAAAATGTAAATAATATTTTGCTAATCCAAAGTGATGCGAGATTGTTATTGAGTGTATTAAAATCAAAATCAGTTGAAAAGATTTTTCTACATTTTCCTGTTCCTTGGGACAAAAAGCCTCATAGGCGAGTTATTGGGAAAGATTTTTGCAAAGAATGTGCTAGGGTTTTAACCCAAAATGGTCGTTTTGAGCTTAGAACAGATAGTTTTGAGTATTTTAATTTTACTCTAGAACAATTTTTGACTTTTCCTGCTCCAAAATTTAGTCTTAGAAAAAATGAAAATTTAGAAATTTCAAGCAAATATGAAGATAGGTGGAAAAAGCAAGAAAAAAATATATATGATCTTTGGGTGTGGAATTTTAACCAAGAGTGTAAAAACTATGAGTTAAATGAATTTAATCTCTCATCGGTTGAATTTTCTAAAGAGGATTTGAAAAAAATAGAGCAGAATTTTAAAAATATTACTATAAAAAAAGATGATTTTTTCTTGCATTTTGAAAGCATCTATAAACAAGATGAGAATTTGCTTTTAAAGGTTGCTTTTGGAGCTTTTAATAAGCCTGAACATTGTTATTTACATCTTGATAAAACGATTGATTTTGTTTTTAAAGAACCATTTAAAATTCAAGAAAATATTAAAGCGATAAATGAATTAAAAGAAATTTTAAAAGTTCAGTTTAAAATATAATTTTTCTTGAAAATTAAGCAAAAATAAAGCATAATTTAAAAATTTAAAAAGGGAAATTAAGGAAAAAGGATGCCTAATTTAATCCAAGCAAATAAACTTACTTTAGGTTATGATGAACTAGTTATTAAAGAAGCGAGTTTTGCTTTTAAGGATGATGATTTTGTTTTTATTACGGGTAAAAGTGGGAGTGGTAAGAGTACGCTTTTAAAGTCTTTTTATGGAGATTTAGAACCTATTTCTGGTAAACTTGAAGTATGTGGATCTTTGATGAATAAAATTGGAAATTTAGAACTTTTAAAATTACGTCAAAGAATAGGGATTATTTTTCAAGATTATAAACTTGTACAAGAATATAGTGTTGAAAAAAATGTTATGTTGCCTTTAATGATTAAAGGTTATAGCAAAAAAGTATGCCATGATCAAGCTACTAAGCTTTTAAAGCATGTAAATTTAACTTTTAAAGCAGATAAATTACCTAATCAACTTAGCGGTGGTGAGCAACAACGCGTCGCTATGGCTAGGGCTTTAGCTCATAATCCAAAGCTTTTGCTTTGCGATGAGCCAACGGGAAATTTGGACGAGTATTCTTCTGATATTATATGGACTCTTTTAAAGTCTGCTAGAGAGCTTTTAGGAACTTGTGTTATAGTGGTAACACATAGAATTCCTAGTAATTTAAGAGTGGATTATCGTCGTTTTAATATAGAAAATGGAAAAATGAATGAAATTTTTTAAAACACATTTATCTTTAATTTTACCTTTACTTTTTATGATGTTTGCTTTTGAATTTATTTTGATTACAAATGCAACTTTGAAGCATTATGAAGAACTTGTTAATAAAGATTATAATATTATAGTTGTCAGCAAAACTGAACTTGATCAGAATGTAGTAAAAACAAAAGTACCATTTTTTGCTGGACTTGAATCTTTAGATCCTAAGGATTTAATTGATCGTTTGAAAAATGATGTTTCTGAAAAGAATTTGAAAGTTTTAAAAGATTCTCTGCCAAAATTTTATACTTTAAAATTAAATTCTTTACCCGATCAAAATGAACTAAATTCGATTAAAAATCAACTTTTAAATATTGTAGGTGTTAGTAAGGTTGAAACTTTTTCCAAAACCCATGATAAGATATACTCTTTGCTTATTTTGATGAAATTTGTTTTTTGGTTATTTTTGTTTATCATTATTTTACTTGCCTTTGTTTTGTTTTTAAAACAGATGAGAATTTGGCTTTATGAACATACCGATCGTATTGAAATTATGTGTTTATTTGGAGCTCCGTTTTGGTTTAGATCTTTTATGCTTTATAAGGTGGTTGTGGTTGATTGTTTTATTGCTTTTGTTATTTTACTTGCCTTTTTTACCCAAATTTTTGATCTTTCTATTATCCAAGAAAGTTTAAAGGCTGTAGATATTATTTTTCCACCTATTAATTTTATTTTACATTTGACTTTAATTTTTTTAGCTACTTTGTTTATTTGCTTGTTGTGTGTAAATACGGTTATGTTTAAGGTTAAAAGATGAGAAAAAATATTCTTATCTTTTTTTGTTTTTTTTTGTTTGTTGATATAAGTTTAGCAAACGCTATAAATGAAAAAACAAAAAGTTTAGAAGAAAATAAACGCATACAAGAACAGTTAAATAAAAAACTTGAAGATTTGGCTAGCGACATTTTAAATGGTGAAAAAAGTTTGAAAGATCTAAGTTTGCAAATTGAAAGCTTAAATTCACAAACTTCTAAGCTTGAAGCAAGTGCTAAGGCTCAAAATCAAGAGTTAAACACCCTTACAAGCCAAAATGAAGATTTGCTTAAAAGTAAATCAAATATGGAAGGTAAGCTTATATCTTTAATGGCCAAAGATTTTGCTTATGATTTACCTATCCCTCAAGGCTATATTGAAAGTGAAGAAAGTTTTATGGCTTTTGAAATTTTAGGAAGTTTAAACAAAGTTTTAAATGAAGAAATTTTTAAAATTTCTAAAGATTATGAGGGAGTAAGCAGGCTTATTGATGATAAACAAGCTCAGATTAATAAAATTAATGAAAGTCTTAAGGATTACAACGCTCAATTAGCCAAGCTTCAAAGTTTAAAACAAAAACAAATTAGCGAAATTAATAAACAAAAAACAGATCGAGCTATATATGCAAAAAAACTCGATGATTTGCAAGCTCAGCAAGAAGAGCTTAGAAAAACATTAAATCAATTAAAAATTATTAATGATAAAGAAGATGCAAATTCAAACAAAAATGATACTAAAATAGTAAAAAATAATCAAAAAATAAGACAATTAGGTTCAAGCTATCAAGGAAGTTCAGTCAAGCGTTACACAGGAAAAAAAACCATAGCTCCATTGGATTCTTTTACTGTGAAGCAAAAATTTGGAAATTATGTTGATCCTGTTTACAATCTTAAAATTTTTAACGAGAATGTAGTTTTAAGAAGCAATAAAAGCGATGCAGTTGTTAAAAATGTGCTAGATGGAAAAATAGTTTTTGCCAAAGATACTAGTATGTTAGCTCGAGTTGTTATTGTTGAACATGATAATGGCATACATACAATATACGCACATTTAGATAAGATTGCTCCTAATATTAAAGTTGGTAAGAATATTAAAAAAGGTGCCGTAGTGGGTAGAATAAAAAATGATCTTACTTTTGAAGTAACTCAAAAAAATTTTCATATCAATCCTTTGGAACTCATTAGCTTAAATTAGCTAAATTTAATGGAATTTAAAATATAATTTCAAGTTAAATAAGGAGAAATAATGCAAGAGAGAAAAAGAGTTTTAGTAAAATTTTCAGGAGAGGCTTTAGCAGGTGAAAATGGCTTTGGTATAGAAAATTCTATTTTAAAATTCATAGCTTCAGAGATTAAAGAACTTATAAAAAATCAAATAGAAGTAGGCATAGTTATAGGCGGTGGTAATATTATTCGCGGAGTAAGTGCTGCTAAGGGCGGATTGATTAAAAGGACAAGTGGAGATCATATGGGAATGCTTGCTACGGTTATCAATGCTATTGCTATACAAGAAGCTTTAGAAAGCTCTGGACTTGAAGTTAGGGTTCAAAGCGCCATTCAGATGGAAGCATTTTGTGAAACTTATATTATGAGAAGAGCGCAAAGACACTTAGAAAAGGGTCGTGTTGTGGTTTTTGCCGCAGGTACTGGAAACCCTTATTTTACTACAGATACAACAGCTATTTTAAGAGCTGTGGAAATTGATGCAGATATGGTAATAAAAGCTACAAAAGTTAATGGAGTTTATGATAAAGATCCAAAACAATTTGATGATGCAGTATTTTTAAATACTTTAAGTTATGATGAGGCTATGCAAGATAATATTAAAGTGATGGATGATACAGCTATAGCTTTAGCTAAAGATAACAAACTTCCTATTGTGGTTTGTAATATGTTTGAAGAGGGTAATTTACTTAAAATCATACAAGGTGATACTAGCCTTTGTTCAATCGTTAAAAATAATTAAGGAGAAAATTATGGATAAAAGAATAGAAGAAGTAGCGGCAAAAGCTTTGGAAAAAATGGGTAATAATAGATATCGCCTTTCTTTAGTGGTAGCAAAAAGAGCGGAACAATTGGCAAATGGAGCAACCCCTTTGGTAGACTTTGATAAAAATAAAAATAAACTTGCAGATATAGCTTTATATGAAATTGCAGAAAATAAAATCACTTTAGAGGGTTTAGTTGAAACCAATCGATGAAGAATTATTGCTTGAACAATTAATCGATAATGTAAAAAATTGTAAAGATTTAGAAGCTGCTAAGGCTTTGCTTTTCGAAATTTGTGGCCATGATGCCATTCTTGAAAAAGCGGTAGATTACTGTATATTTTGCCATGAAGGGCAGTTTAGAAAAAGTGGAGAGCCTTATGCGGTACATCCTATTTTAGTGGCAACACTGGTTGGATTTTTAAGTGAAAATAAAAGCAATATTTTAGCTGCTTTATTGCATGATGTGATTGAAGATACAAACTGCACTGAAGAAGAACTTAGAGAGCAGTTTGGTTCTGAGGTTTTAAAACTTGTTTTAGGACTTACTAAAATTATAGAAATTAGAGAAGATAATCTCATTTCATCAAAATCTAAAAAAAGTTTAACTAAATCAGCCTTGACTTTCAGAAATATGCTTTTAGCAAGCATTGAAGATGTTGGGGTTTTGATTGTGAAGTTATGTGATAGGCTGCATAATATGCTTACTCTTGATATTCTAAGAGAAGATAAGCAAAAAAGAATCAGCGAAGAAACTTTAGTTGTATATGCTCCAATAGCCCATAGACTCGGTATTTCAAGCATAAAAAATTATTTGGAAGATCTTAGTTTTAAATATCTTATGCCAGATGAGTATAAGCTTATTGACAATTATATCAACTCCAATAATCAAGAAATGCAATTAGGTTTAAATGAATTTATTTCCAAAATCGAACTTTTATTTTTGAGCAATGGCTTTAGACAAGGTAGTTTTGAAATTCAAAAACGCATTAAACATAGCTATTCTATTTATCTTAAAATGCAAAGAAAAGGCATTGGTATTGAAGAAGTTCTTGATTTGCTTGGGGTAAGAATTTTGGTTGAAAAAGTAAGTGATTGTTATTTAGCTTTGGGAATTTTACATACACATTTTAACCCCTTGGTTTCGCGTTTTAAGGATTATATAGCCTTGCCTAAACAAAATGGTTATCAAACCATACATACCACACTTTTTGATGCTAAAAGTATTATAGAAGCACAAATTCGAACTTTTGATATGCATAAAATTGCGGAATTTGGTATAGCAGCGCATTGGAAATATAAAGAAGATGGCAGTGTGGTTGCGCCTCGTCTTGATTGGCTTACAGATATTTCAATGCAAAGTATAAACAATCTTGAAAATGCAGAAGATTATAATGCTATTGAACTTTATGAATATGCTAAAGATAGTCTTTATGTTGAAGATGTCGCAGTTTATTCTCCTAAGGGAGAAATTTTCACTTTGCCTCGTGGTGCAACGGTTCTTGATTTTGCCTATGAAGTGCATACCAAAGTAGGGCTTCATGCAAAAAGTGCTTATGTAAATCGTATTAAAGTACCTTTGTTAACCGAGCTTAAAAATGGCGATATTGTGCGAGTGGTTACTAGTAATGATAAATTTTATCGCTGTTCTTGGATAGATAGTGTTAAAACAGGAAAAGCAAAAGCAAGTATAAGGGAATTTTGTAAGCAAAAAATCAGAGAGATTAATCTAGCAAGTTCTATTAATATGTTAAGTTTTATTTTTGGAGTTGATAAAAACAGAATTGAAACTTGGATAGAAAAAGAAAATTTAGCCAGACGTATTAGACAAGTAGCAACAGATAGTGCTTATTTAAAAGATATAGTTAATGGTCTTAAAAAATACGCCAAGAAGTCATATTGGTTTGATAAATATGAGATTAAAGAACAAAAAATAGGAAATTTTACTCTATATTGCAACCATAAAATCGCTAATGTGGATTTTGATTTTTGTTGCCATCCAAAAAGAGGTGATGCTGTTTTAGCTTTTGTTAAAGGTGGTAACGCTATTGTCCATCATAAGCTTTGCGATAGAGCTGATAAAATGATAGATAATAATCAAGATATGGTATTTATAAAATGGGATTCTAACATCCCTAAATCTTATAAATTGATTTTTTCTTTGGAAAATAAAAAAGGTGTTTTAGCGGAATTTTTGGCATTTTTAGCTAAAATGCAGATAAATTTATTAACAATTAATTTATCAAGTGATTTAAATTCGGCGGTAGATTATTTTGAGATTACAATGGAAATTCCTGATAATATCAACCCAGATAGTGTCAAGGATAGGTTAAAATCTCGTTGTAAAATTTTAGATTTTACATCTTTAAATGATGCTTATAAAGAAGGTTAAAAAGGTTTATTATGGATATAAAAAAAATATTAGCAGAAGTTAAGCGTGGCTGTGCAGAGCTTATTGATGAAGAAAGAATAGAAAATTTAATTAAAAATTATTATGAAAAGGGTGAAAATTTCTTCATAAAGGCAGGGTTTGATCCTACAGCACCTGATTTACATTTAGGTCATAGCGTGGTTTTAACAAAAATGGCTTTTTTGCAAAAACATGGAGCTATTGTGCAATTTTTGATTGGGGATTTTACAGGACAAATTGGCGATCCAAGTGGAAAAAGTGCAACGCGTAAAAAGCTGGATAAAGAGCAAGTTTTAATCAATGCTAAAACTTATGAAACGCAGGTTTTTAAGGTTTTGGATAAAGAAAAAACACAGATTAAGTTTAATTCTACTTGGCTTAATGAACTTGGAGCTGCGGGTATAGTAGAGCTTACTTCAACTTTTAGTGTAGCTAGAATGCTTGAGCGTGACGATTTTACCAAGAGATTTAAAGAGCAAAGCCCTATTTCGATTTGCGAGTTTTTGTATCCTTTACTTCAAGGATATGATAGCGTGGCTTTAAAAAGCGATATTGAAATGGGCGGAACGGATCAAAAATTTAATCTTTTAATGGGAAGACAGCTTCAAAGGGTTTATAATATAGGAAAAGAACAAGCTGTGATTATGATGCCTTTACTCGAAGGTTTAGATGGTGTAAACAAAATGAGTAAGAGTTTAAATAATTACATTGGTGTTACAGAAAAAGCTAATGATATGTATGCTAAAATTTTAAGTATTAGTGATGAATTGATGTTTAGATATTATGAACTTTTAAGTCAAAAAAGTCTAGAAGAAATCGCGCAAATAAAAAAAGATATAGAACAAGGCAATTTACATCCTAAAAAAGCTAAAGAAAATTTAGCTTTAGAGATTACGGAGCGTTTTCACTCCAAAGAAGAGGCTAATAATGCTAAGTCTGAATTTGATAGGATTCATTCTCAAAATGCTTTACCAAGTGATATGGCTGAGTTTGAAATACAAGGAAAAATTTGGCTTGCTAAGGCTTTGGTTGAATGTGGTTTGGAAAGTTCTACTTCTGCGGCAAGAAGAAGCATCAGTGCTAATGCAGTAAGTGTAAATTCTCAAAAAGTTAGCGACGAGCAAATGCATTTAGAACAAGGAGAATACATCTTACAAATAGGTAAAAGAAAATTTGCAAAATTAAAGGTAAAAGAATGAATTTACAACCCTTACAAATAGGAAAACATACTATAAAATATCCCATTTTTCAAGGGGGAATGGGACTAGGCATAAGCTGGGATAGATTAGCTTCTGCAGTTTCTTTAAATGGTGGACTTGGGATCATTTCTTCTGTGGGAACAGGATATTATGAAGAAAGAAAGTATGCAAGTAAAGAATTAAATGCTAAGCCTTATGGAAGTGAAAATTTTTACTCACGCAAGGGTTTGCAAGCTTTGATTAATAATGCAAGAAAAGTTTGTGGCGATGCACCTTTAGGGTGTAATATCTTATGTGCAAGTAATGATTATGCAAGAATAGCACGCGATGCTTGTGAAGTTGGTTTTAATGTGATTGTTTCAGGTGCTGGACTTCCCACAAATTTACCTGAATTTACTGCAGATTTTCCTGATGTGGCTTTAGTGCCTATCATTTCATCTGCAAAGGCTTTAAAAATTATTTGCAAAAGATGGCAAAGCCGTTACAATCGCTTGCCTGATGCAGTGGTTTTAGAAGGGCCAAAAAGTGGAGGTCATCAAGGTTTTACTTATGAGCAGTGCTTAGATCCAAATTATCAGCTAGAAAAATTAATCGCTCCTGTGGTAGAAGAGGCTAAAAATTGGGGGTCTTTTCCTGTGATTGCTGCAGGTGGAATTTGGGATAAAAAAGATATAGAAAACGCTATTTCTTTAGGGGCTAGTGGTGTTCAAATGGGAACGCGTTTCATAGGAACTTTTGAATGTGATGCAAGCGAAGAATTTAAAAGCGTTTTACTAGCTTCTAAAGAAGAAGATATAGAGCTTATTAAATCTCCTGTGGGCTATCCTGCACGTGGGGTTAGAACCAATCTTTTAAATTTGGTAGATAAAAGAATAGGTCCAAAGATCAATTGTATAAGCAATTGTGTAGCGCCTTGTGGACGCGGAAAAGAGGCAACTAAAGTAGGGTATTGTATAGCAGATAGGCTTTTTGATGCGTGGTCAGGTAAAAAAGAAACAGGGCTTTTCTTTACAGGTGCAAATGGATATCGTTTAGATAAGCTTATCAGTGTTAAAGAACTTATGGAAAAATTGGTTAATGGTGAATAATGGCTAAAATTTTTGTATTTTTAGTATTTGCTTTCACAACTCTTTTTGGAGCTTATGAAAATGAACTTGCAAATTTCGATAAAAATTTTATCGGTTCTAAAAGCGAAGTGCAAGTAAAATTTCACCATCAGCTTAAAAGCCTTTATATACAAAGTGTTATTAATGAAGATGAAAAAACTAAAATTGAAATTTTAAAAAGATTGATCATCAGTTCAAATACTTTAAATTTAGATGACAAGTCATATGCTAATGAGTTAAAAGAAAGTGGTATAAGTGAAGCAAGTATCAATGCTTTAAGAAAGGCTGTTATTAAAGATATTAAGGTTCAAAATATTTCTCAAGACACTGAAAAATCAACTTTTGAACCTATAAAAACAGTTCAAAAAAATGAAAAAAAATCATCTAACGAACAAATAAAAAATACAGAAAAAACAAATTCTAAAACTTCGCAAGCACCAAAGAGCAGTATCGTTTCTAAAGCAAAAAGCGATGATAAAATTTATGTTTTAAAGTCAAGTAAAACAAACCAAGGTGTAGAGTTTGAACTAAATGCAGATTTGGATAAGGATCAATTAAAAAGTTTTGCTTTAGACGAAAAAGGAAACTATCGTTTTATTAGTGATTTTGATGGGGTTTTAGAAGGGGGTAAAAAAGAGTTTAAATTTGATGACTATCGTTTAGTGATTTCACAATTTAATCCCAAAACCATACGCATAGTGGTTTATGCTAAAGAAAAAATTCCTATTGATATATCTTTTAAAGAAGAAAAAATAATTTTTTCAAAAGAAACTACTAGCCAAAAAAAGACTGAGCAAGTTAGTAAAATTTCAGAGAAAAAGCAAGATCAAAAAACAGAAATTAAAACCAAAGTTTTAGAAACAAAAAAACAAGATAAAAAAACCAATAATGAAAAAGAAAATCAAGAACCTTTATATGTTTTAGATGTGGATAAAATTTCTAATGCTGTGGTGTTAAATTTAAGCGATGATTTAGATGAAAAAGAAATAGCAGTATTTGATACCAAAGATCAAAAATTCCGATATGTTGTAAGTTTTAAGGGTGTGTTAGAAGGTAATAGAAAAAGCTTTACTTTTGGACAAAATGTGATTACAGTTACTCAATACAATCCAAAAACCGTTCGTGTGGTTTTGAGTGCTCCTAAAGAATTTAAACTTTTAAAGGAGTTGGATAATAATAATCTCACTTTAGGTTTTTATATACAAACTACAAATCAAAATGCAAACAAAAAAGCAGCTCAAAGTTCTAGTAAAACTTTAAATACAAATTACAAATCAGGAAAGCTTGTGGTTATCGATGCGGGGCATGGTGGAAAAGATAGCGGTGCTTTAAGTGATAAAAAAGGAAGTTTAAAAGAAAAAGATATAGTTTTAAGTACGGCTTTAAAACTTGGAAATGAACTTAAAAAACGCGGTTATAAAGTGCTTTATACTAGAAGTTCGGATAAATTTATCAATCTTCGTGATAGAACCAAATATGCCAATGATAAAAGAGCGGATTTATTTATTTCTATACATGCTAACGCAGCACCAAATGCCACAAAAGCCAAAAGTAGCGAAGGCGTGGAAACTTTCTTTTTAAGTCCTGCAAGAAGTGAAAGAAGTAAAAAGGCAGCAGAAAAAGAAAATCAAGGGGATTTTGAAGAGATTAATTATTTCTCAAGACAAAGTATTTTAAATTTCTTAAATCGTGAAAAAATCGTTGCTTCAAATAAACTAGCCATTGATGTACAAAAAAATATACTCACTCAAACACGCAAAAAGTATAAAATTGTAGATGGCGGTGTAAGAGAAGCACCTTTTTGGGTTTTAGTAGGTGCGCAAATGCCTGCAATTTTGATTGAAATTGGCTATATTACACATCCAAATGAAGGTAAAAGAATCGCCAATAAAGCTTTTCAAGATTTATTGGTTAAGGGTATTGCCGATGGAGTTGAGAGTTATTTTTATAATAACCGATGAAAAAAGCTAAGCTAATTTTTAAGGATAATACTCCTTTTTCTTTGGATTTTGATGATTTTTATTTTAATTCCAAAGATGGCTTAAATGAAAGCAAATTTGTTTACACTCATTCTTTTGAATGGAAAAATCAAGAAAATTTCATTATCGCAGAGAGTGGTTTTGGCATAGGTTTAAATTTTTTTCTTACCTTGAAACGCTTTTTAGAAACCACTCCTTCTAAGCGTCCTAAAAAACTTTTTTATATCAGTATAGAAGCTTTTTATATCGAAAAAGAACAATTAAGAGAAATTTATCAAAAACTAGGATTTTATGAAGAGTTTAAAGAGCTTTTAGAACAATTTTTAAAATTTTATCCTAAAGCTAAAGAAGGGATTTATCGTTTTTATTTTGAAGACTGTTTTTTAGATCTTGTTTTTGAAGATATTACTATTTTAAAAGAATTGGATTTTAAAGCTGATATTTGGTATTTAGATGGATTTTCTCCAAATAAAAATTCGCAAATGTTTGATGAAAATTTAATTTTTGAAGTGGCAAGACTTTCTAAAAAAAATACACAAATTTGTACCTTTTCTTCGGCAAGTTTTTTACAAAAAAATTTAAAAAAATATGGCTTTAGAGTAGAAAAAACCAAAGGTTTTAGAAAAAGAGAAATGATTAAAGCTTATTTGGAAAATGAGCTTGAGTTTAAAGACAAAGAAGCGTATTTTTCAAGAACATTTTCATCTTTAAAAAATAAAAAAGTAGCTATTATTGGTGCAGGTATATCAAGCGCTGTTTTAGCTTATGAGCTTAGTTTAAGAGGTTTTGAGATAGATGTTTTTGAAAAACATTTAGAATTAGGCAAGGGTGCAAGTGGAAATGAAAGTGGAATTTTAAGCTCTTTAATCTTAAAACCTAAGGTAAATTTAGGGGAGTTTTCAGAGCTTTCTTTTATAGAAGCAAGCCGTTTTTATAGACAAATTTTAGATTTAGAATTTAAGGGTGTGGTGGAGTTTGCACATAATGATTTGATGCAAGAAAGATTTGACACACAAAGAGAAAATGTTTTGTTTAAAATTTCAAAAAATCAAGCTTTTTTAGAAGAGGGTGGAGTGATTTTTCCAAAAAATTTGGTTAAAAATCTTTTTGAAAAAAGTAAAGCTTGTATATATTTTAATCATGAATTTCAAGCTTATAAATTTGAAAATGAGTGTTTTACTTTAAAATTTAAAAATGATATTGTTAAAAGTGATTATGCGGTTTTGATTTATGCTATGGGTGCAGATACAAAAGATTTTGTTTTTTATGATGAGATGAAATTAAGCAAAGTAAGAGGTCAAGTTACACATCTAAAACCTTTTTTAAATACTCCATTTCCTTTATCTTCTAAGGCTTATATTTGCCCTGTAAAAGATGATTTGCAAGTGATTGGAGCAAGTTATGATAGGCTTGATGCAAGTTTAGAATCAAAAGAAGAAGATGATAAACAAAATATAGAAAATATAGCCGAATTTATAGATAAAAATACAAAATTAGAAATCATAGGTTCTAAGGTAGGCTTTAGATCTTATTCGAGTGATCGCTTTATGATAGTTGGAAATGCCTATGATGAAGTGTTTTATAAAGAAGAATATAAAGCTTTATTATGGACAAAAAACAAGGAGCAAAAGCTAGCTAAAATATCTTGTAATTTGTATTTTAATTTTGCTCATGGATCAAGGGGTTTTAGCACAAGTGTTTTAGCGGCAAGGTATTTGTGTGCATTGATAAATAATGAACCCTTGTATTTAGAAAAAAAATACATCCACGCTATTCACCCTGCAAGATTTTTGATTCGAAAACTCAAAAAAGGCTTATGATTAAGCTTTAATTAAGAGTAATACTAATATTTGCTTATGAGAGTAAGTTTTTAACTTTATTTTAACTTCCTTTATTTTATTATTATAGAGAATAAATTTCATGTTATAAAGGAAATATAATGATTGATTATCATCAAATAGAGTCGCGTTTATCGACTCTTGAAAAGCTTCCTTCTTTGAAAGACAATGATAGTATTACAAAAGCATTAGAAAAGTCAGGTTTTTCTAGAAGGGATTTTATGAAATGGGCAGGTGCTATGACGGCATTTTTGGCTTTGCCAGCGAGTTTTACTCCTATGGTGGCAAAAGCTGCTGAGCTTGCTGATAGGCTTCCTGTTGTGTGGCTTCATATGGCTGAGTGTACAGGCTGTAGTGAGAGTTTGTTAAGAAGTGATACTCCAACGATTGATAGTTTGATTTTTGATTATATTTCTTTAGAATATCACGAAACAGTGATGGCTGCAGCAGGTTGGCAAGCTGAAGAAAATTTAGAAAGTGCCATTCAAAAGCATAAAAATAAATACATTTTAATGGTTGAAGGTGGTATCCCTATGGGTGATACGGAGCATTTTTTAACCATAGGTGCACATGGAAAAACAGGCTATGAGCTTTCAAAAATGGCAAGTGAAAATGCTTTGGCGATTTTTGCTATAGGAACCTGTTCTAGCTTTGGAGGAATTCAAGCTGCAAGACCAAATCCTAGCAACGCGCAGCCTTTAAGCAAAGTAACAAGTAAAACTGTGATCAATGTTCCAGGCTGTCCTCCAAGTGAAAAAAATATAGTGGGTAATGTGCTTCATTATTTATTATTTGGTGAGTTACCAGCACTTGATGTGTATAATAGACCAAAATGGGCTTATGGTTTAAGAATTCATGATCTTTGTGAAAGACGCGGACATTTTGATGCAGGTGAATTTGTACATGCTTTTGGAGATGAAGGAGCAAAACAAGGTTTTTGTCTTTATAAAGTAGGTTGTAAAGGACCTTATACTTTTAATAACTGCTCAAGAGAGAGATTTAACCAGCACACTTCTTGGCCTATTCAAGCAGGGCATGGTTGTATAGGTTGTTCTGAGCCTAATTTTTGGGATACTATGGGACCTTTTGAAGAGCCTATGGCTAGTCGTAAATTTGATACTGTTTTTGGTTTGGGTGCGGATAGTGTTTCAGATAAAATCGGTATAGGTGTGCTTACACTCACAGGCGTTGCTATAGCAGCACACGCAGTTATATCTTCCATGCAAAAAGATAAGGAATAAAAATGAGTCAAAAAATAATCGTAGATCCTATTACAAGAATTGAAGGGCATTTAAGAGTTGAAGTTGTTGTTGATGATAACAATGTGGTAAAAGAAGCTTATGCGGGCTCTACTTTGTGGCGTGGTATTGAAACCATAGTAAAAGGGCGTGATCCAAGAGATGCGGGTTTTATGACGCAAAGAATTTGCGGAGTTTGTACTTTTTCACATTATAAAGCAGGTATAGTTGCTGTTGAAAATGCTTTAGGTATTACTCCGCCTTTAAATGCGCTTTTAACAAGAACTTTAATGAATGCGGCTTTATTTTTACACGATCATATTGTGCATTTTTATCAACTTCATGGGCTTGATTGGGCTGATGTGGTAAGTGCTTTAAGTGCTGATGTTAAAAAAGCAAGCGATGAAGCTTTTAAATACACTTCAAATCCTTATGCAACAGGTGCAGATAAACTTCTTGAAGTGCAACAAAGACTTAAAACTTTTGTAGATAAAGGAAATTTAGGACCTTTTGCTAATGCGTACTATGGTCATCCAACTTATCGTTTAACTCCTGAGCAAAATTTAATCGTTCTTTCTCACTATCTAGAATGTTTAAGAATTCAAAGAATCATTGCTCAATGTATGGCGATTTTTGGAGCTAAAAACCCACATCCACAAAGCTTAACCGTTGGTGGTGTAACTTGCGTTATGGATTTACTTGATCCTGCAAGAATGGGTGAATATATGGTTAAATTCCAAGAAGTGCAAGACTTTGTTAATCGTGCGTATTATCCTGATCTTGTGATGGCAGGAAAAGCTTATGCACATGAAGCAAGTGTTTTAAATGATATAGGGGTAAATAATCTTTACACCTTTAAAGAATTTCAAATCGGAAGAGATGAATGGCTTTTTGAAAGTGGTATTATCAAAAATGGAGATTTAAGCAAGGTTTATGAAGTAGAAGAAGATAAGATTACTGAAGAGGCAACTCATTCTTGGTATGCAGACAATGAACCTTTACATCCTTATGACGGCAAAACAAATCCAAATTATACAGGACTTGTAGATGGGGAAAGCGTAGATCATCATGGAAATAATGTTCATTCTAAAGTGTTTGATACTAAGGGTAAATATAGTTGGATTAAAGCTCCACGCTATGAAGGAAACCCTATGCAAGTAGGACCTTTAGCAAATATCGTTGTAAATTATGCTAAAGGTAATCAAAATGTTGTTCCTGTAGTAGATGAGTTCTTAAAAGAAACAGGACTTCCTTTAAATGCTGTATTTAGTACACTTGGAAGAACAGCTGCTCGTTGTATTGAAGCAAAAATCGTTGCAAATAATGCTTTAAAAGCGTTTAATAATTTAGTTGAAAATTTAAAAGTAGACCAGAGTACTTGTGCTCCTTATGTGATCGATAATTCTAAAGAATACAAAGGACGCTATATGGGGCATGTGCCACGCGGAACATTAAGCCATTGGTGTAGAATTAAAAATGGTGTTATTGAAAATTGGCAAGCTGTGGTGCCTTCTACTTGGAATGCAAGTCCAAAAGACGCAAATGGCGTAGGTGGAAGTTATGAGCAATGTTTGATAGGACTTAAAATCGCTGATGTAAAACAACCACTTGAAATCATTAGAAAAATTCACTCTTATGATCCTTGTATTGCTTGTGCGGTGCATGTAATGGATACTAAGGGCAATAATCTAAGTGAATATAAAGTGAATGTCAATTTATAAGGAGGCTTTCATGCAAAACAAAGAAGAAAAATTGCAAAGAAAAGCTGAATATGAATTTAGCATAGGTTTGCGTTTAACGCACTGGGTAAGAGCTATTGCTATAGTGATTCTTATTGGCACAGGGTATTATCTTTCCTATGTGTTCCAAAGCCCTATTAGTAACGGTGAACCCGTAAATTTTATGCAAGCAAAATACCGCTTAGTACATCAAGCGGTGGGTTTTGTTTTAATCGCTTGTATTATTTTTAAAGTATATTTGTTTTTCTGCGATAAGGTAAGCGCAAAAGAACGCAGAAGTGTATGGGATATTTTTAATATCAAATTATGGATAGAACAAGTAAAATTTTACATTTTCTTAGGAAAACATCCGCATTTAAAAGGGGTTTATAATCCTTTGCAATTTGTAACTTATTTTTTCTTTTATCTTGTGATGTTAGGTATCATTCTTACAGGGCTTATTCTTTATACTCATACTTACCATGAGGGCTTAGGTGGGCTTTTATATCATATTTTAAGACCGCTTGAAGCTGCAATGGGCGGTTTGGCCGATGTAAGAACTTATCATAGAATTTTGATGTGGGTAATTATGATTTTTGTGCCAGTACATATTTACATGGCGATTTTTAACGCAGTAAAAGGTAAAGATGGTGCTATGGATGCTATTATTAGCGGATATAAATTTGTAAAAGAAGAAAAGCATTGAAATTCTTAGTCCTTGGAATAGGTAATATCATGTTTGCGGATGAAGGCTTAGGCGTTCATCTTTGCAAACAACTTGAAAAAAACTACAAATTCACTCATTCTGAATTTACTTTAGATTTTGTTGATGGTGGAACTTTGGCTTTGCAGCTTAGCTATATCATCGCTCGATACGATAGACTTATCGTTTTAGACTGTATAGAAGCGCAAGGTGCGAGTATAGGAGATGTATTTTTCTTTCCTTATGATGCTATGCCTAATAAAATTAGCTGGAGTGGAAGTGCCCATGAAATAGAAATGCTTCAAACCTTACAATACATGGAACTTGCAGGAGATTTGCCTAAAACACACATCTTAGCTTGTGTGCCAAAGCGTATTGAAGCGATGAGTTTTAAGCTTTCAGATGAGCTTATACAAGGAGCTAAAATCATGGAAAAAACTTTACTTGATTTTTTAAGCAAGGAAGGTTTTGCTTATGAAAAGATTGCGGATTTTTCTTTGCAAGAATTAGCCGATATTTCTTATAAAAATTACTAAATTTTTGTTCTAAAATTCATAGCTTTATTTAAAGAGATTAAATCCACATTTTCTAAATTTACACCACTTGGAATTCCTTGAGCGATTTTACTAAAAGTTAGGTTTAAGCCTTTAAATTTATCCTCTATAAAAAAGATAGTTGCATCAGAATTAATGCTATGTGTCAATGCAAAAATGAGCTCAGAGATATTTAGCTTAAGTATGATTTGCTTTAGTTTTTCAAGTTTTTCTTCATTTAACTCATCTAAAACAAAATATAGCCCATTGTAACTTTGACTCTCTTCGAGTGTTAGTATATCTTTTGGGCTTTCAACTATACATAAAATGTTTTTATTTCTTTCTTCATCGCTACAAATTTCGCAAAGCTCATTTTCGCTTAAAGCACCGCATTGCTCACAAGGTTTTATAAAGCGGATAGCATTTTCTATATTGTGTGCGAGTTTCATACCATCGATTTGATTATTTATGCAAAGGTGATAAGCAAGCCTTATGGCGGTTTTTTTTCCTATGGTAGGTAAATTTGCAAAACTTTCAACAAGTTCATTGAATTTTTCCAGGCCTTTTACCATTATTTTTCTTTATCTCCAAAGAAAATTTTAAAGCAATGCTTTCCATCATCATAAAAATAAATCAAATCAAAATTATGCAGTTTACATACCTCTGAAACTATATAAAGTCCTAGTCCCATACCTTTGACTTGATTGTGTTTTTCTCTTGTAAAAGCTTCAAGATAATGCTCTATAGGTTCTGCTAAAGGTTTGCCTGGATTTTTAATGGTAAAACATTCTTTACAACAAAAAAGCTCACAAGTGCCATTGTTTGAGTATTTTAAGGCATTATCGATAAGATTTTTTAAAATTACAGAGAAAATTTCCATATCAACATTGATTAAAGCGTCATATCTTATATCGACTTTTACAACTTTATTAAAATCATCTATCATAAGGTGTTCTTTAGCTTCTTCAAGTATAGCGCTAAAACGACTAGGTTTAAAGTGTAAGTTGTAGTTTTTTGAAAATAAATTTTCGATTTTGGCAAATTCATTGATCAAAGAATCCATGCGTAAAAATATAGCGATAAGTCTTTCTTTTTGTCTGTCTTCTTTGATCATTTCAGAAATGATTCTCCCTTTTCCTATAGGGGTTTTTAACTCATGCATGATTGTTCTTAGGAAAAGTTGTCTTGATTGGATTAATTCTTGGTTTTTCTTGAAAGCTTTTTGAAATTCAAAGGCGATCTTGCCTACTTCATCTTCTTGATAGTCTAGAAAATCAGGTTGTTCCCAATTTGCAACTTCGGCAACTTGTCTTCTTAATTTTTTTAAAGGTTCTAAGGATTTTAATACAGAAAAATACATAAAAACAACCAACAAAGAAAAAGAGAAAAATCCTATCAATAAAAGATTATAAACCCTATCACTAGTATTTTCTTCATACAAGCCATCAAAATCTTTACATTGAACATCAAAATAAAGATTGCTATGATATTTTAAAGAAGAAAGAGTACAAAGCTCTCCGCCTGCTTTAAAAAGTGATTGTCCATTATTTCTTATAGCTTTTACAAGATTGGGATTTTGTACAGCGTTAAAACCGCTGTTTCCAAGATAAGCTCCTATTTCAACACCTGAAGTGTTTTCATAGGAGATGAGTAAATTTTTTATAAGATTTTCTTGTTTTAAACTTTCTTCTTCATTATAGGTATTCCCTTCTATTTTTAAAAGAACGATAAAAAGCACACAAACCAAGAAAAAAGTAACAACAAATAAAATAATCAGTTTGGTATGAATAGAATAATTTTTTGTCATCCTATCAGTTTATATCCTATACCTCTAACAGAAAAAATATGTTTTGGAGATTTTGAACTATCTCCTATTTTTACCCTTAAGCGACCGATGATAACATCAAGGCTTTTAGAATCTTTATCTTTTAGATTTTTACAGCGACTTACAAGCTGTTCTCTTGAAACACTATATCCGTGTTGTTGGATAAGGTATTCTAAAATTTCAAATTCAGCAGGAGTAAGTGTTAAAACCTTATCTTCATAGGTGATCTCATGTCTTCTTTCATCAATTTTGAAAGCAGAGTTAATATTTTCATTATTAGTGTGTTCAACTCTTTTTGTGCGACGAATAAGACTCATAATCCTTGCATACATTTCTTTTGGATCGTAAGGCTTTGGTAGATAATCATCAGCACCGATTTGAAGCCCCACAACTTTATCGCTTAAGTCACCTCTAGCCGATGAGATGATAATAGGAATATTGCTTTTTTGTCGGATTTCTCTACAAACTTCAAGACCATCAATTCCAGGTAAAGTTAAATCTAAAATCAGACAATCATAGCCTTGAATACCCACATTTAAAGCATTTTTAGGATTTTCAAAATTTGTGATTTTAATATTAAATTGCGCTAAATATTCAGATAATAATTGTGCAAAGTCAGGATCATCTTCTATCATCAACACATTAATCATTCTAGTGTCCTTGTAAATTTTTATGTAGTCTTTAAAATTTTTACATAATTTTATTTAAAATTTGATAAATTATTGATTTTATTTTTGCTAAAATTATATTTTTGAATTTTTAAAATTAAAATTCTAGTAAAATTTTAAATTTTTTAAAGGAATAATGTGGAAATAAGTTATTATGAAATTCTTGAAATCACGCAAAATGCTGATAAAGAAACCATAAAAAAAGCCTATAGAAAAATGGCTTTAAAATATCATCCTGATAGAAACCAAGGTGATAAAGAAGCAGAAGATAAATTCAAGCTTGTTAATGAAGCCTATGAAGTTTTAAGCAATGATGAAAAGCGAGCTATTTATGATAGATACGGAAAAGATGCTTTAAAAGGCGGTGGATTTGGTTCTAGTAGCTCAGGTTTTGGTGGTTTTGAGGATTTAGGAGATATATTTTCTAGTTTTTTTGGAGAAGGCTTTGGCTCATCGCGTCGTAGAAAAAGTTCAAATGATGAGAAAATCCCTTCAGATTTTATCGTTAATTTAAAATTAAGTTTTAAAGAAGCGGTTTTTGGTTGTAAGAAAAATATAGACTTTACTTATAAATGCTCTTGTAAAACTTGTAATGGAACAGGGGCTAAAGATGGAAAGCTTCAAACTTGTCCAAAGTGTCAAGGTAGAGGACAGGTTGGGGTTTCTCAAGGTTTTATCACTTTTGCACAAACTTGCCCTGATTGTCAAGGAATTGGAGAAAAGGCTAGTGAAAAATGTAGTGATTGTAAAGGTTTGGGTTATAATGAAAGCAAAGATAGTGTCGAGCTTAATATCCCAGAAGGTGTGGATACAGGTATGAAACTTCGTGTCAATGCTAAAGGCAATATCTTAAAAAATGGCACTAGAGGGGATATGTATGTTAAGATCATCGCTGCTGAAGACGATACTTTTATAAGAGATGATGATGATATATATATAGAATTTCCAGTGTTTTTTACCCAGGCTATCTTAGGAGAGAGTATAAAAGTACCCACCATACGCGGTGAAGCGACTTTAAATTTACCAAAGGGTGCTAAAGATGGACAAAGATTTGTTCTTGAAAAAGAAGGGGTAAAAGATGTTCATAGTTCTCGCATAGGAAATCAAATCGTTCAAATTTCTATCAAATTTCCAACTTCTTTAAACGATGAACAAAAAGAACTTTTAGAAAAACTAAGTGAAAGTTTTGGTATCAAAGATGGTATGCATCAAGAGCAAAAAGGACTTTTTGAAAAAATCGCTAATTGGTTTAAGTCTTAATTTTCCTAAAGCTTTTTAGCTTGGGAAAATCTTTTTATATAAATTTAAGTTTTAAAAATCAGGCATAAAAAAAGGCGGAGCAAAACCCCGCCTTGAAGTTAGACTTAAAAGCTTCTTAGAATTTGTAAAGAGCTTGAAGTCTTACAGCATCATGATGAGTGCTTTCAGGATCTGTATCAACATTTACATAAGAGTAGAATGCTGAGAAGTTAAGTTTTGGAGAGTATTTGTAATCTACTCTTGCAACAGCTTCAAGTTTTTTACCACCTTGACCAATTATATTTGTTTTTGTTCCACCGTATACAAAGTCAGCACCAACGCGAACTGTTTCATTAAAAGTATATCCAGCAGTTACATAACCAAAGATATTTCTACCAATATCGCCATTTAAATTAGAACCATTAGTATAGAAAATTTCTTCACCTGCAAGCAAAGAGCCAAGATTACCTTGATCTTCAATTGTGGTTAAAGTAACTTTATCTTTTTTACCATAGTATAAACCACCAAGACTTGCATCCCAACCATTTACCTCAACAGTGCCTCTTAAAGCAAAGAAATTACCATTTGCTGCATCTAATCTATCTTTAAGTTTATTATCTACAGAATTTCCTAGGTAAGCACCTTCGATAGTCCAGTTAATTCCATCAAAGATAGTTGTGCTATAAGCTGCATCTAAAGCATATAAGAATGCATTATCACTCATATAAGCTAACCATAATTGTGGGTTGAATTGTCCACCAGCGATATCATAAGAGCCGATAGCTGCAGCACCATAAATATTTTTGCTCCAATCTAAAGCACCACTTACATCACTATCACCTTTAGGATTTCCACGATTAAATTGAACTCCTGTAATTTTTTGACTATTATCTTGAGTAATTGTTACAGTAGTATCTGAAGCTTCATTGAAACTATCCATTGCAAAAGCAGCTAGAGTTAAACCATCGATACTGTTGTTTACTACTTTAACACCTGTTCCAACTAAACCATCGATACCATTGTCAGTCCAGATAGTGTTTAGTTGTTGTTTACCAGCGATTACGCTTGTAGCAACATCTTCATTTGTATAAGTTAAATATAATTGACGAACTGTTAAAGTATCGCTTGTGTTACTGATGCTATCTGTGCCATAACCACCATCTTGTGAGTTGTAGTCAAATTGAACGAAAGCTTTAAAGTTGTCTGATATAGCACCGCTGAAGTTAACTTGTGCTCTGTATTTATGATCTTGTTTTCCAGAAATACCAGAACCAAAATTTGCATTGCTCCATGGATTGCTACTTTCATATCTGTATCTTAATACTCCAGATACATCGATATCTTTGATCGCTTCTTCAAGTGGAGTAGCGTTAGCTGCTGAAAAAGCACCTGCAGCAAGAGCTGCAACTAAACTAAGTTTAACTAGTTTCATGAGAATTCTCCTTGTCAAAAATTAATAAAACATCGTAATTGTAGCACATAAATTTGGAGTTTTTTCTTAAGAAGCACTTAAAATAGTAAAAATTTTAAATCCGAAGGATAAAAACATCTAAAGAAAAGCCTAGCTAAAGGGATTTAAGCTAGGCGTGTAATTTTAAGGAGTTTTTCTTATGAATGTTTTTCGGTTCGTTTAGAAGTATAAGCCTAAAAAGTAAACAAGAAGTAATATATAGTTGTTTTAAATTATTTTGATAAAAAAACAAGTAAATTTTTACAAGCTAGGGATAAAATTTTATAAGTTTCATCAAAATTCCCACTATACCAAGGATCAGGGACTTCATCGTAGTTTAGACTAGGGCTAAAATCAGTGATTTTTAAAACTTTGTTTTGGGTGTTGGTGAAGTTTTTTAAAACATTTTTGAAGTTAGAATTGTCCATGGTGATTAAAAAATCGCTTTCATCGCAAAGCTTTTGAGTGAGTTTTTTGCTTGTGAAGTTTTTGTGTTCTATGTTAAGTTGAGCAAGTTTGTTTTTGGTGCCATAGTGCATACCTTCTCCATCGTGTTCTCCTGAAGTTCCAGCACTGCTTATAAAAAATTCTTTTTCTAAATTTGCTTTTTTGACAAGATCTTTCATGATAAATTCTGCCATAGGCGAACGGCATATATTGCCTAAGCATATAAAGAGTATTTTTTTCATTTTTATCCTTGAGTTTTAATTAAAAATTATAAAAAATATCATACAATAAATCCATGGAAAATTTCAATAGAACTTTGCTTGTGTGTTGGTTTGGTGTTTTTACCACAAGTATGGGGCTTAGTCAAATCGCTCCGATTTTGCCTTTTTATATCAAAGAACTAGGACATGTTGATACGAGTGAAATAGCGTTTTACTCAGGGCTTGCTTTTGGGATCACTCCACTTTTTATGGCTGTTTTTTCACCTTTGTGGGCTTTTTTGGGTGCAAAGTATGGTTATAAAAATATGCTTCTTCGTGCAAGTTTTGGGATGTCGGTTTTAACTTTATGGCTTAGCTTTGCTCATAGTGCTTTAGAAGTAGTTTTTGTGCGGGGTTTAACAGGGATAATTTCGGGTTTTACTTCTGCTGCTGTTGTGTTTATTGCTGTGATAGCACCTAAAGAAAAAGTCGCTTATGCTTTAGGAACTCTTTCTACGGCTTCTATAAGTGGAAGTTTGCTTGGGCCTTTGTTTGGTGGCTTTGTGGCTGAATTTTTTAGTATTAGTACGGTTTTTGATATGGTGGCTTTTTTGATCGCTTGTTCTTTTGTGACGATTTATTTTTTCATCCATGAGAGAAAAATTCAAAAAGAGGCGAAGAAAAATACTCAAAAAGTGAAAGAAAACAAAACCCTTATTATCGTTCTTTTTATCACTACTTTTGTGATACAATTTGGTACTTTTGGAGTGATGCCGATTTTAAGTATCTATGTTGAGCAAATTCATCAAGGTGGAAATTTGGCTCTTTGGGCGGGTATAGTAGTGGCTGCAAGTGGGATTAGCAATCTTTTTTTCGCACCAAAACTTGGAAAAATCGCCGATAAGATAGGGCCTAGTAAGATTATTTTTGGAGCTTTGATATTTTGTGGAATTTGCTTTTATTTGCAGGCTGTAGTAAGTAATGTTTATACGCTTATTTTCGTGCGTTTACTTATAGGTGTAGGACTTGGAGGGCTTTTGCCTTGTGTGAATGCCTTGCTTAAAAAAAGTGTGAGTGCTAAAAATTTAAGTGTGATTTTTGGTTTTAATCAAACTTGTCAATTTTTGGGAAATTTTTGTGGAGCTTTTGGCGGAGGGATTATGGCTTCACATTTTAGCGTGGAATTTGTTTTTACTTTTGTGTGTTTGATTTTTATCATTAATGCTTTTATTTTCTTAGCGTTTGAGAAAAAATATATCTTTTCAAATCAAGGTTTATAAATTTAGAAAGGTTTAAAATGGAAATGATTTTATTTGTTTTAGTGATGATTTTACTTGTACTTTTGTTTGTAGTGCTTTTTAGGCAGTATAAAAGCCCTAAAATAGAAGAAAAAAGCACGCAAAGTTTTAGTGATATCATGCAGCTTAAATCCATAGGAGAATTAAGTGTTTTTCAAGTTTTTAGTAAAGAGATTGTCACTAAAAAAGATAGCGCTTTTAATGGAATTTGGAAAAATCTTTTAGGATGGTCTTTGAGTGAAAGACAGATTGCTTTGATTTTTGAATTTGAGATCACTTTCTTGTATGATTTAAGGGATAAAAACTTTGATATTTTGCCTTTAGGGGACGATGCTTATAAGATCATCATGCCAGAGTGTAGATACAAACACAGCATCATAGATATGAAATTTTATGATGAAAAAAATGCTAAATTTTTACCTTTTTTGCTGCCTGATTCTATCAATAGTACGGGGATTAGTTTTAGCGAAAGTGATAAAAACAAACTCATAAAAGAAGCCAAAGATGAGGTTAAAGACTTGTCTTTAAATCTTATCCAAAATTTAGAAAGCAAAATTCATAAAAGCGCTAAGGATACTTTAGAAGCTATTGCTAAAGGTTTTGGAGCTAAGAGAGTGGAATTTGAATTTAAGGATAACACACAAAAGCTAGATATTAACTAGCTTTTTTCTTGTTTTACTTGGGGGGGGGGTAATGCTTAGTTTGTTATTTTGTAAATTTTTTGATTATTTCATAGTTTTGTAAAAGCTGTTCAAAAGAAAAATTTAAATTTGCAGGAGAAGTTGAGGGTAGGGCTATGGCTTCTAAGCGAGGGTGGAATTTAATAAAAAATTTATAAGCACTTTGTCCAGTAGTAAAAATGGCTTGGATTTTGGTTTGAGAAAGGATCGGGCTTAAATCATTGGCTTTTGCATAACTTATAGTTTTATCATCTGAATTTTTTATCTTGCAACTTTGAAGTACATCCCAAAGAGCGATATGTTTTTTTCTTAAAAAGGCTTGTTGTTCTGCGATATTTTCTAATTTTACATCAAAAAGTGTTTCTAGTATAGGCCAAAAACGATTTCTTGGGTGTTGATAATAAAAGCCGTCTTGTCTTGATTTAATAGAAGGAAAAGATCCTAAAATTAAGATTTTAGAATCTTTGTCAAAAAAAGGCTCAAAAGGATGAGTTAGAAATTCACTCACTCACACAAATCCACAGAAATTTTTCCGTTTTTAATTTCGCTGATTTTAACTTTTAAGCTTTGGTTTTCGCTTAAATTAAGATGCTTGCTTTTTGAACTATGCAATAAACCATCAACACCATTTTTAAGTTCCACAAAGGCTCCAAAAGGAGCGATTTTTTTCACAATACCTTGAAATTCTTGCCCAAGTTCAAAGCCTGATATATCTTTGTCTTTAGAGCCTTTTTTAGTTCCTTTTTGAGAGCTTGTGATGTTTATGATGTAGTCTTTTGCGGCTTTGATTTGCTCGTTTTGACTACCTGCTATTTTTACTTCACCTTTTTCGCGATCTAAGTCTATAGAAACGCCAAATTTTTCTATGATTTCTTTGATGGTTTTTCCAGCTTGTCCTATGATATCAACGATTTTTGAAGGATCAACGCTAAAAAGCTCAAGTTTAGGTAAAACTTCTTCATTGATTATGATTTCTTTTGCAGCTTCTTCCATGATATTTAGGATGTGAATTCTTCCTTCTTTGGCTTGGTATAAAGCTTGTTTTAGTGTTTCTTGATCGATTCCGCCTAGTTTTATATCCATTTGAAGAGCAGTAACGCCGTCTTTGCTACCAGCTACTTTAAAGTCCATATCCCCATCATGATCTTCAAGTCCCATGATATCTGTTAAAACAGCATGCTTGTTATCTTCAAAGATAAGCCCCATGGCTACTCCTGCAACAAGTTTTAAGCTTGGCACTCCTGCTGCTTTTAAGGCTAAAGATCCGCCACAAACCGTTGCCATAGAACTTGATCCATTGCTTTCTAAAATTTCACTGACTAAGCGGATTACATAAGGATAGTTTTCATCCACGCTTGGATAAAGTGCTCTTTTGGCTAAATTTCCATGTCCTAGTTCTCTTCTTCCTGGAGCTTTGATAGGACTTGCTTCGCCTACTGAAAAACCTGGAAAATTATAATTTACCATAAAGCGTTCGCTTATAGGATTTTTTTCTGTAAGCAAGTCTATCATTTGAGCGTCGTTTTCTCCGCCTAAGGTTGCAACAACTAGAGCTTGAGTTTGTCCACGAGTGAAAAGACAAGAGCCATGAGCGTTTGGCAAGATATTGGTTTCTATACTGATAGGACGAACCTCGTTTAAACTTCTACCATCAGCTCTTTTACCTTCATTTAAAATTTGCTCACGAATAAGTTTGCGTTTGACTTTAGCTAAGGTATTTAAGACACTTTCTTCGCTCCAGTCTTTAGCGATTTCAAGATTTAAAATTTCTTTAGCAATTTTATTTAGTTCGCTTGCTCTTTCGCTTTTTGCCATTTGGTTGATGGCTTCTTTGATTTGTTTTTGGAAATTATTTTCTATAAAAGCTAAAATTTCAGGATGTTCAATCTCATTTTTTAGTTCGATTTGAGAATTTTTTTTGTGTTTGCTAAAAGCTTCTTCATAAGCATTTGAACCATTTAATATAGCTTTTTGAGCTAAATTTAGAGCTTCTAAAATTTCATCTTCACTAAGTTCATTCATATTTTGTGAAGTGGTTTGAGTTAAAACATCAGCATAAGGAGCTTCGATAAAGATTTCATTTTCTTTTTGATCAGGTAAGGCTCTCATTTCTATCATCAAAAGCTCATCTTTTACACCTGCTACATAGAGATCTAGGGTGCTATTTTGAAGTTCTTCATTGTTTGGATTGAGTATGAAATTTCCATCTATCTTTCCTATACGCACACCACATACTGGAGCTTTCATAGGTATATCACTAAGATAAAGTGCCACACTTGCGGCATTTAAGCTCATTACTTGCAAATCTACTTTAGGATCAGCTGAGAGAACCATCACAACGATTTGAGTCGGATAAGTATAGCCTTTTGGAAAAAGAGGGCGTAAGCTTCTATCAATAATGCGCGCTGTTAAGGTTTCTGCATCGCTTGGCTTGGTTTCTCTTTTGACATAACCACCAGGGATTTTTCCTGCGGCATAAGCTTTTTCGATGTATTGGACGGTTAGAGGTAAAAAATCTTCTTCAACTTGTTTTTCTTCTCTTGCAACTGTAGCTAGAACAACGCTTTTGCCTTGTCTCATTAAAACAGCACCGGCAGCTTGTTTGGCAACTTTGTCTATATCAAATATTTCTGTATTTTTGTTAATTTCTATGCTGTATTGCATTACTTTTCCTTTTTTACCAGATAATAAATTCGTAAAATTTTTTAAAATATTTAGCAAATTTCATCCTTTTTAAATTTTGTTTTCACTTTCTGCTAAAGAGAAATCGTATTTTACTCCTCCTAAAGGATAGAAGTTGAAAATAAAATAAACTCCGCTTTGATTTTTAGCTGTGATACCACCACTTGTGAGTTGTGGATCGATTCTTTCTCTATACATTAAAGAATAGTTCCAACATTTTCTTTGGTAGGTATAACCAAGTTCCCACATGTTTGCATGAGCTCTTTGAGTATCAAACCAAATTCCACCAAATAAATTGTAATTAGGTGTGGCAATATAATTTGCCCTTGTACCAATAAAGCTATATTTTCCATACTCATCGTTTTGATAAGCATGAGAAAACATCCAATTAAATTTTGAATTTGTATTGACTTCTATTTGGCTGATGACATTGGTAAAGCGACTTTGTTCATAAGAGTAAAGCACTTCGCTGTTGAGATTGATGTTTTCATTAAAATAATAAGTTAAAAGATTTTCAAGTTCATAGAATTCATTTTGTTTATTGAGATAGTCAAGCGAAATTCTGTGTTTGAGTTTTTTTTGTCCTTCGTTGTTATAGAAATATTGCACAGCATAAAGACTTGTATGTTCGTTTTCTTTGTCGTATTCTTCAAGATAATCTTGCGTGATTTTACCTGATTTTGCTCCTGGCAAAATGTAATTCACCCCTAAATTTAAAGTATGAAAGAAATTTCCATAAGCTTTTGAAAGATCGGTGTAGAGATTAAAATCATGAGTGTTTCTGAAATAATGCTCATGGTTTCTTTCGGGATTGTTGCTATAATTTACAAAAGAAGCATAAAATCTTTCTGTAAAAGTAAAGTGTAAAAAGTCTCCAAAAAAAGCGTTGTGATACGAGATAGGCAAGTCTAAATTTAGCTCATTTGCATAAGAACCAGCAGGTCGGTAAAAATTATGAAATGAAGCATCAAATGAATAACGCAAGCGTTCATCAAAAAGGTTATTTAAAAATCTATGATATTGAAAGCTTGGATATTCTTGTAAGGTTGTATTGTTGCTAAGTTTAGATGTGTCGATATAATATCTTGCATAAGCTCCGTAAAAATTGTTTTCATCAGCTAAAAAATAATTGATTTTGGAGGTTACAAGCGAGTTAAGATCTCGATAATCCCTACTTCCTAAATTTAAATAATCCACATCGTTGAGATAGGTTGCATCTATCCATAGACCTTCTTGAAAATTATCACTGAGTAAAGATTTGATTAAATCATCTCTTGAGTATTTTAGTTCTATTCCATAGTGGGTTTGATTTTTCAAATTTTCATCGTGAAAATAGGAGCTATTTTCCCTAAAAGCACCAAAATTTAATTCTCCTGTTGAATATGGAGAATCAAGAAATCTTAAAGTAGAATAAAGTCCAAAACCACGGTTTGTTCGAATTTGTGGATTAAGTTCTAAATCCCAATTTTCTTGAGTGGCTATATAAATAGGTTGTTCATAGTATAAGCCTTCGCTACTTTTTAAAACGATTTTTGGGATTAAAAGCCCGCTTTGTCTATGAGTATCAGCGCTAAATCCAAAATAAGGTAGATAAAAAACTGGGGTATTTTTAACATATAATCTTGCATTGTAAAGATGAACAAAATTGGTTTCCCGGTTAAGCCAGCCTTTTGAAAAACGAATTTCCCAATCAGGATCTTCAACATTGCAGCTTGAAACTGCTGAAACTTTGCTTTCAAAGACTTTATCATTTAGATGACTTGTTTTGCTTTGAAACCATACTTCAAGATTGTTATTGGAAAAGAAAAAATTACTAAAATCGGCTTGATTGGAATTTAGGTTGATTTTAGCATAATCAGAATGTGATCTTTCGTTTTGTCCCCTTAGGATGTTAACATCGCCAAAAAGCTCAACATCTCCGGTTTTTTCATTGTAAATTGCTTTATTGGCAGTGATGAAATAAAAATCAGAAAAAATAATAACATCATTGTTCGCAGTAAGAATATCACCTTCTTTTTTTGCATCAAGAGCGTAAATATCAACTTGTGCTGCATTTAAAGCTATGCTAGTTCCTAGCAATAGGGAAAATTTACGCCACATCGACTACTATTGTCCTTGCTAGATAATCCTCCCAAGCTTTGCGTAAATCATTGCTTAAAGCCCAAGCAAATCCAAGCATAAACGCCATAGCACTAACTTGTCTTACGGCAGACCTGATGCAACTTTGAATGAGATTGGGTTTATCAAGAAGATTTTCATCCAAGATGATAATTTTGCATAATATTTTTCCCAAACTTGCCCCATAAAGATAGGTAAAAATTGCTTGATAACTAAAATGAAGCAAGATGAAGCCAAGGTAAAAATTTCCTACAATTTGAGTTGTTTCAAATAAATCTTTTGCTTGGATTAGACGATCATAAAAAATGATAAACACAATCAAAGAAATAACCATATCATCGATTAAAAAAGCTAGAACTCTTTTTCCAAAACTTGCTATTTTTAGATTTTCACGCTCTAAGCGGTCTTGTAAATTTTCTTTCATTTCAGAACCTGATGAGCGATGTCTTTTCTGTATTGTTTTCCTTTGAAATTTACATTATCACAAAGTTTATAAGCATTTTTTTGCGCTTCTTCTATACTTTTTCCTGTGCCAACGCAAACTAAAACTCTTCCACCATCAGCCATTAATTTGCCATCTTCTAGGCTTACTCCAGCATAAGAAATATGAGAGTTTTCAGGAATGTTATTTACAGTAATTTCACTTTTTGGTGAACTTTTGTAAGGATAGTTTTCACTCGCGCATACAACCCCTACTGCAAATTCTTTTTTGATTTTGATTTTTGCGTGTCTTAAGCGTCTTTGAGTAGCAGCTAAAATAAGCTCTAAAGGATCTTCGATTAAAGGCATTAAAACTTCACATTCAGGATCGCCAAAGCGAACATTAAATTCTAATACATAAGGTTTATTTCCAACGATCATAGCGCCTATAAATAAAACGCCACAAAATTCCGCTCCTTCTTTTTTCATACCTGCTAAAGTCGGTAAAATAATATCTTTTTGAACTTTTCTAAGCAAACTTTCATTCGCCAAAGAGCTAGGGGCGTAAGCACCCATTCCACCAGTATTTGGCCCTTGATCATTATCGAGTAATTTTTTGTGATCTTGTGCTGCAGGAAGTAAAACAAAATCATTGCCATCACATACTGCAAAAATGCTTAATTCATAACCATCTAAAAATTCTTCAATTACAACGAGTTTTCCAGCATCTCCAAAGCTTTCTCCGCTCAGCATTTTAGCTGTTTCTTCTATGGCTTCTTCATGAGTCTTAGCTATGATAACACCTTTTCCTGCGCAAAGTCCATCGGCTTTTACTACTATAGGAGGGGTTAAACTATATATAAAATTTTTTGCTTTTTCAATGTCATTTGTGTTTAAAAATTTGGCTGTTTTGATGCGGTATTTTTTAAGAAAGCTTTTCATAAAAGATTTTGAGGTTTCAAGCATTGCAGCAGCTTTACTTGGCCCAAAAATAGCAAGTCCTTGTTGTTTAAAAATATCTACAACCCCTTCAGCTAAAAAACTTTCACTTCCTACTATACAAAGATCAAAACCTTTTTCTTTTGCATAGGTTGCTAAAACTACTGGATCTTTTAGGTTTAAATTTGTTCCAAGACTTTCGGTAGCGCCATTTCCAGGAGCAAAATAAAACTCTAAATTTTTGTCTACTCTTCTTAAGGCTAAAGCAATAGAGTATTCTCTTGCACCACTACCCAAAATCATTATTTTCATTTATATCTCCTTTTAAACCCAAACAGCCGTTTAACAAAGATTGACCCCAAAAAGTCAAAGAAAACCGCTAGGTAATTTTTAAAGGCTGCAACTTCTCGCTTTTTTCAAAGCTCAAACGATGCCACAGAACACGGTAAATCACACAATCGCAGTTAATAAAAATGTGTTGGATCACTTTAAATACCACAAACTGTTTAGGCAAGGAAATTATAACTTAATTTAGCTTAAATTTCTATGTCTTAAATCAGTTTAAATTTGGTTTTTCCTGATTTGTCAAAATGCTTTCCTTGTAAAATAATATCGGCAACATTTTCCCAAACATGTTTTTCATCAATATAGACTATATCAAAGGTGTTATCACGCATTAAAGACTGATAATTCACTTTTTTAGGTGCGTATTTTACTAAATAATACGGATTTTGTGAAAAGTTTTCAATTTTTAATTTGCATAATAAATCTAAATCTGATGTGACAACTAAAAATTTTTTTCTTTGTTCTTTTGTGATTTTTTGAATATACACTAAAAGTTTTTGATCAAAAGGATTTAGAGCGGATTTATTTAAGCGGCTTAAGTAATGTTCTGCAAAAGAAAGAGAACAGAAAGAATTTTCTATATTACTCATAGTAAAATAAGAATTTTTAACCCCTGATGATTTTAAAGATAAGTGCCAAATTTTAACATCCATTATGGTTGCGCATAGATTTAAACCTGTGACAATTTTTTTAAAGAGCTTTTCTCGTGAAAGTTTAAAAGCATTTTCGAAAATATTGTAATTTTTCTTATAAAAATCTTCCCTTATAGCATCAAGTCTTTTTAGTGTTGTTCTGTAGTATTCTGCTTCTTTTTGTAGTTTAGCCAATCTTTCTTGTCTTGCTTTAAGTTTTTCAGGGTCTGCATTGGCCGCATTGCTTTTAAGATTTATTTCAGATTGTAAAGTTTTCATTTGTGCTTCAAGCGAGGCTAGACGATTTTTTCTTGTATCTATGGTGGCTACTAAAGCTTGGTAATGACACTGCAAAGATAAAAAAGTTTCGTTAAAAATTTTAGTGATATTTGGTTTTTGATCAGCTATCATTTGCTTGTATGAATTCTCTAAATGCATCATGATGCTTTTTAATGCGCTAAATTGGGTTTGGTCTATGCTATTATCCATAAAAATTAAAGTATCATAAGCTTTAAATAAAAATCTTTTAAGTATAAGATAATCAAGTATGCAAGGAATTTCCTTTTCATCTTGTAGATTGGCTTGAAGCGTTTCTACGGATAAAATTTCATGGGCAAAATATTTTTGTATAGCTTGAGGTATAGTAAAAGAAAGAGGAATTTTTTCTATAGTGTCAAAGTCTGTTGTTCTATAGAGTTCTGTTATATAAGCACTTCTTCTTGAGTTTTGCAAGTCTTCTAATTCATCATCATTATCAGTTTTCCAAAAATCATGCTCAGTGATAAAATCCCCTTCTTTGAATTCTTGAAATTTTGAAGGTTTTATACCTGTTATGGTTTTGCTTGTTTGAACGAGTTTGCCGTCTTCTGCTTTTTTTTCGCTAGAAAGAGTTCTAAATTCCACAAGCATACCAACACTTGGCATACTTTTTTTATCATTCCAAATTTGGCGATTAAAGTCAAAAAAGGTATTTGCTGAGTTTGTAACGGTTCCACGTCCTGTAGAATCCATATAAATAGCTATTTTTCCATGCATATTTCTTCCTTGAAATTTCTTAAATAAATTCTAGCCTTATTTTTATAAAAATTTTATATTAAAAATAAGAGCTAGAAAAAATGGATTATTCCCATTCTATAGTTGCAGGTGGTTTGCTTGAGATATCATAAACAACGCGATTTATACCTTCTACTTCATTGATGATACGGCGACTTATGTTTTCTAAAATTTCGTAAGGTAAATGCGAGAAGGTAGCTGTCATACCATCACTTGCATCTACAACGCGTATACAAACTGCATTATCATAAGTGCGGTTATCCCCCATAACTCCAACGCTTTTAACATTTAAAAGTACGCAAAATGCTTGCCAAGTTTTATCATACCAACCTGTACTTTTAAGTTCCTCAAGTAAAATTACATCAGCCTTGCGTAATAGTTCTAAGCTAGCGCGATTTACTTCTCCCATAATGCGTATAGCAAGACCTGGCCCAGGGAAAGGATGACGATAAACTACTTCTTTGCTAAGTCCAAGCTCAAGTCCTAAGGCACGCACTTCATCTTTAAAAATTTCTTTTAAAGGCTCTATGAGTTTAAGATTCATTTTTTCAGGTAAGCCCCCTACATTATGATGGCTTTTAATGGTTTTGCTTACACCTACAACAGAACTTTCTATGATATCAGTATAAAGTGTGCCTTGGGCAAGATATTTTACATCTTTATGTTTTTTTGCTTCTTCTTCAAAAACTTCTATAAAAGTATTTCCTATGATTTTTCTTTTTTGTTCAGGATCTGTGACATTAGCTAAGCGACTTAAGAAAATTTCACTTGCATCAATGCTGATGAGATCGATGCCTAAAGTGTTTTTAAACATAAATTCAACTTGTTCTTTTTCTTCACTTCTTAAAAGTCCATTATCTACAAAAACTACTATAACTTGCTCTTTTATAGCGCTAGCTAAAAGTGCAGCAACTACGCTACTATCTACTCCGCCACTTACAGCACAAAGCACTTTATCATTGCCTACTTCTTCGCGGATTTTTTCTGCTTGAGTTTTTGCAAAAGAACCCATATTCCAAACGCTTTCACAATTACAAGCGTATTTAGCAAAATTTTTTAAGATATTTTTGCCAAATTCGCTGTGTTGTACTTCTGGGTGAAATTGTAGAGCAAAGAATTTTTTATCCTCATTTCCAAAAACACAAAAAGGGCTATTTTCACTTGTGGCTAAAACTTCAAAACCTTGAGGTAAATTTTCTACTTTATCAGAATGACTCATCCAAACGGTTTGTTTTTTTGGAAGATTTTTAAATAAAGCGCTATCTTTTTTAACTTCTATGTTTGCTTTGCCGTATTCTTTATGTCCTGCAGGTGCTACTGTAGCTTTGTAATGATGTGCCATGAGTTGCATACCATAACAAATTCCAAGAATAGGTAGATTTAAGTCAAATATGCCTTTATCGCAAAAATACGCATCAGTTGCATATACGCTTGCTGGACCTCCGCTTAAAATAATACCTTTTGGTTCTTTCGCTTTAATATCAGCCAAGCTTACATTAAAAGGTAAAATTTCTGCATAAACTCCTTGTTCCCTTAAGCGTCTTGCTATAAGCTGAGTGTATTGAGAGCCAAAGTCTAAAACTAAAATATCTGCTTTTTTCATTATTTACCACCTATGTAATTGTTCGTATTTTTTAATGGTTTTTACCGAACCATTTTGTTCATAGCTTGTGTATTGAGGGTTGCCTTTATATCCGCAAGCACAGAAGAAAATTAAGAAAAGAAATGCTAAAATCATCTTATGGGAAAAAGAAATAATATTAAGATGACTAAAAACGCTAGTGCTGTTATTAATGAATTGATGGATAAACCTCATTATAAGCCTTTAAAAACCTTATTTTTTTGCAAAGATTTTTTAAGTTCTTTTCCGCTTGCTAAGCAACGTTTGATTGCTAAAATTTATGTAAAAAATCATATTTTAAATATAATAACCTTACATCCAGCAGCTTATCAAGAATTAAATCATGATGATAGCAAAATTTATATTAAATTTCTCATAAAAGCGTATGGACAAAAATATCCTTTAAGTGGATTTGTTGATATAAAAGATATAAAAATCTTTTCTCAAAAATACACTTATACGGTAAATAAAAACAAAAATGATGAAAAACTCTCTAAAAATTCTTATTTGGAGCTTTCTAAGGGTGAATTTAAAAATTGCTTTGAAGATGAAAAATTATTTAAGAAATTTGAAGATTTAAGAGAGCTTATAAAAAAAGGTTCTAATCTTGACTAAAGAGAATTTAGAAAATGAGTTAAAAACTCTTCCTAATAGTGCTGGAGTGTATCAATATTTTAATCAAGAAGGAAAACTTTTATATGTAGGTAAGGCTAAAAATCTTAAAAATCGTATCAAATCTTATTATGCTTTTACTCCAAATTTACATGCAAACCCAAGAAATTCTTTAAGAATTCAAAAAATGATTGAAGAAACAATACATTTGGAATTTATCACTACTAATTCAGAAGCCGATGCTTTGATTTTGGAAAATTCTTTTATCAAACAACTGCATCCAAAATATAATATTTTGCTAAGGGATGATAAAACTTATCCTTATATTTATGTGGATTTTGAAGAAGAATTTCCACGCTTTGAGATCACTAGAAAATTAGTAAAAAAAAGCAAAATTAAATATTTTGGCCCTTTTTTTAAAGGCGCTAGAGAGCTTTTAGATGCGCTTTATTTATACTATCCTTTAAAGCAAAAAGCAAGTTGTAAATCCCCTTGTATTTTTTATCAAATTTCTCGTTGTCTTGCACCTTGTGATAAACGCATCAGCAGGGAAAAATACCTTGAAATTTTAGATGAGGCTATGCACGCGCTTTTAAATCCTAGTATTTTAATAAAAAATTTAGAAAAACAAATGCTTGTTTTAGCACAGAATGAAAATTATGAAGAAGCAGCTAAAGTAAGAGATCAGATTGTAACGATTAAGGATTTAGAAGTTAAGGTTGAAATAGATATTGCAAAATTAGAAGATTTTGAAGTGTTTGCTTTAGCTTTTAAAAATTCTATGCTTTCAACCTTGCGTTTTGTAGTGCAAAATGGAAAAATTATCAGTGCAAATTCTAAGATTACTCCTATAAAAAATGATATACAATGGGATAAAAATGAAATTTACAAGCAATTGATTTTAGAAAATTTTAGCATGGATATTCCTTGGCTTGCAAATGTTATTTATGTTTATGAAGAATTTGAAGATAGAGTGCTTTTAGAAGAAATTTTAAGCCAAAGATTTGATAAAAAAATCAGTATTAAAATTCCTAAAATAGGAGAAAAAAGAAGAATTTGTGATTTGGCTTTTCAAAATGCCCTTTTAAATATAGAAAAAGAGCAAAAAAATCATGGTTTTACTATACAAAAAGAATTAAAGTCTTATTTTGAGCTTGAAAATTTACCAAATGATATAGAAATTTTTGATAATTCTCATTTGCAAGGCGTGGCAAATGTTGGAGCTATGGTAACTTATAGTGCAAATTCTTGGGATAAGTCAAAATATCGCAAATTTCATTTAAAACATAAAAATGATTATGATCAAATGCGTGAAGTTTTAATGCGTAGGGCTTTGGACTTTGATAAAATACCCCCTCCTGACTTATGGCTTATAGATGGAGGAAAGGCTTTGCTTGATTTGGCTAAAGAAATCATTGTAAGTAGTGGGGCAAATGTCGATATTTTAGCTATTTCAAAAGAAAAAATCGATGCAAAAGCACATAGGGCTAAAGGAGGTGCTAGAGATAAAATTCATTCCTTAAAAGGAGAATTTAGCCTAAGTATTAACGATAAAAAACTACAATTCTTACAGAAATTAAGAGATGAAGCGCATCGTTTTGCTATCAGTTTTCATCAAAATACTAAGAAAAAACAGGACTTGAATAGTTCTAAGCTTGTAAATTTAGGACTTAGTTCAGGGGTTATACAAAAACTTTTAGCGTATTATGGAAATTTTGAATCTATATATAAGGCTGATTTTAAAGATCTTGCAATGCTTGTAGGCAAGAAAGCGGCACAAAAGATAAAGGAAAATTGATTTGATATTAGCAGGGATAATTTTTATTTTTAATCTAATTTTAGCGTATTTAAGTATTGATATCTCAAAGCTTGATAGTGTTGCTGAACAACTGAAAATAGGTATGTTTTCTAGCATTTTTGTTTTATCTTTAACACTTTTTATTTTTGCTTTTAGACAAAATAGAAATATAAACAAAATATATCAAAAAATTTTTTACATGCAAAATGATTTTTTAAATTTTCAAAAAAAGATTGATGTTGATAGTGCGCTTGATTTGTTAAAGGAAAAATTTGAAACTACGGGGCAAAATTTAACTAAAATATCCCATGAAAAAGATAGATATTTGCATTTATTAGAGGAAAATTTATATCAGCTTGGAAATATATCTAATGCAATGCGTTGCTTAAATGAAGGGTATAATAAAGAAATTAATTCTTTGATTTTAAATGCCTTAAATTCTCAAAAAGATCAAATTAGATTAGAATTAAATGAGGCTTTAGAGCATCATAAAAGCATTATAGGGACATCTCACGGAAAGGTTTTGCAGTTTGAAGCAAGTGTGGCTATAGTTAATAATGATGAGCTTGAGAATTTTTTACTTGCAAATTTACTTTCGTATTTTGGCATAGAAAGTACTTGTTTTAAAAATTTAAGTTTTGATGTTAATGACTTTCACTTGATTTTTATCAAGGATAAAATTTTAAATGAAAATGTAAAGAAAAACTATGATTTTATAGTGATGGGTCGCCATAAAAATACACATTATGAGTATTTTTTAACTTTACCTTTTGAAAAAAAAGATCTTGAAAATATTTTGCAAAACAAGCTTGATAAGGTTTGCACTTTAAAATTTAAAACCCCTTATCAAAATAATGTATTGCTTTTTAAACAAAATGATTTTGATGCAACCTTATTTTTTAATATAATAGAAAAACAATGCGATAAAAATATATGTATAAATTCTTTTAGTCAATTAAAACAAGAATTAAGTAAAGAGACTTATCGTTTGATTTTGCTTGATTATGAATTAATTAAATTTGATCTTGAGCAAATGAGAAATTTGCTAAGTGCTTATAAAAAAAAGCATCCACAAAGCCATATCATCTTTTTTTCAAAGGAAAAAGTTAGGGATTTTGATTGTGTGAGTGAAGTTTTAAGTGATGTAAGTAGAAATGATCTTATAACTTTACTTAGAAAGTATTTACCAAAGGCCTAAACTTTATAAAATTTAACTCCAGCTAAATCGAGAATTTTTACCTTTTTTTCTTTGATAAGTTGATTTAAGAGAGTTTTGGATTGTTCATCAAATTTTACTTCAATGTCTATTTCGCTTTGTGAGCGTAAATGAAGCATTTTTAATAATTCTTCTTCATTAAAGCTTAGTTTTTTACCTTCATAATGCCTTTTGGCTAAGAGTACTGGAGTAGAATCTATAAGTTTAGAAAGTTCTAAAAGTTTTTCTTCGCTTACTTTTTTAACGGCATAAGCAGGAGGTCTATCTATGGTGCTTAGATCAACCCTTGAAGGCATGATTTTTTTTAAAGCTTGATTGAGTGCTTTAAATTCTTCTTCATTGTCGTTAAGATCTTTAACAACTAGAATTTCCATAATCAAATCTCCATTAAATCTAGCTCTAAAATCTGCCATTTTTTCTATCATTTTTTCTAAGTCAATGTTTTTTAAAGCTCTATCAATACGATAAAAAGTTTTAGCAACTGCACTATCCAGGCTAAATTTGACCACATCTAGTTTTAGCAAAGCATTAAATTTGTCTTCATCTAATACAGCTGTACCATTGCTTAAAATAAGCAATTTTTTATCTTTAGCAATGCTGCGTAAAGATAAAATAAGCTCATTTAAATAAGGATAAAGACTAGGCTCTCCGTTGGCAGTAAGGGTAAGAAAATCAAATTCAACATTTTTTTCAAGCATAACTTTAACTTCGGAGATAATTTTATCTATGCTGATAATTTCATCCTGTTTTTCTTGGGCTTTTTTTGGATCAAGCTCGCAATAAACACAATCAAAATTGCATTGTTTTTTACTAGGGCTTAAATCTATACCCAAAGATCTTCCAAAACGCCTTGAGCTAACAGGACCAAAGAGTATTTTCATTTAGCTGAACTTTCTTGTACAAGCTTGATAAAATATTTTGCATTTTCAACAGGAATATCAGGCAAGATCCCATGTCCTAAGTTGAAAATATGAGCTTTATTTTGCATGGTTTTTAGTATTTTTCCGACTCCTTCTTTGATGGCATTTTTATCATAAAGTCTACAAGGTTCCATGTTGCCTTGAAGAGTGTATTTGTGCGATAGTTTATCACGTGCTAAATCAAGCGGAGTGCTCCAATCAACTCCAAAAACATCAAAATTACCATCGATTCTATCCAAATAACCGCTAATGCCTTTAGGGAATAAAATTACAGGTATATTTGGGTATTTGCTTTTAATAAAATTTGAAATTTCAAGCATATAATTAAAAGAGAATTCAAAAAACTTATCATATTCTAAAGCACTTGCCCAGCTATCAAAAATTTGTATAGCATTAGCACCTGCTTTAATTTGCTCTTCTAAATAAAGTTTTAAAACTTGAGTTAGTTTGTTTAGAATTTTATGTAAAAGTTCTGGGTTTTGATAAAGCATTTTTTTACACTTTGCATAATTTTTACTTCCACTTCCTTCTATCATATAGGTAGCTATAGTCCAAGGGCTTCCGCAAAATCCTATTAAAGCCTTGTTTTGAGATAATTTTTCTCTTGTAAGCTTTAAGGCATCATAGACATAATTTAATTTTTTATGTGCATTTTGATCGTCAAGTTTTTCTAAATCTTCTAGGGTTGAAATAGGATTATCAAAAACAGGCCCTTCTCCTTTTTCAAAACGTAAATTCATACCCATTTCAAGAGGAACAACTAAGATATCTGAAAAAATGATTGCTGCATCTACATCTAAAATATCAATAGGCTGTAAAGAAACTTCAGAAGCTTTTTTATAGTCTTTGCATAAAGAGAGAAAATCACCCGCTTGTTTTCTTACTTCCATATATTCTGGCAAATACCTTCCTGCTTGACGCATCATCCAAATAGGGGTGTAGGGTGTAGGTTTTTTAAAGCAAGCATCAATAAAAATCATTATTTTCCTTTGTTTTTAGCAAAATTATAACAGAAATTGATAAATTAAATTATCAATTTCTCGATATTTGCTTTACACAGAAGAGCCAACAGGCGCTGAAAAAACATTAAAAAAATCTTTATTATTTTCTTCTTGTTTTTTGCTATTGCCAAAGATTGGACTATTTTTAGTGTGATATTTAGCTTCGGCTTGCATTTGCATATAGCTTATTCCTTCTTGTGTATTTGACTTTCTGGAATTAAATTCTTGCTTGTTGTTTTTTATATCTTGTTTTTCAAGATCGAGATTAAGTTTCCCGTTAATTTTTTCATTAACTTGAGTGCTGATTTTTTCTTTGGTTTGTTCTTCTAGCTTTAATCTTATGTGTTCCCTATAAGCTTCTTCATCAGGAACCATTTTTTTTTCGTACTCTCCTGTTTTTTTGTTTAATACAAGTTCTTCCTTAAATTTTTTAATTTTGGAGCCGACAAATTCTTCTACTTCTTTAAGTAAAACTTTAAAAGGGGTATTCCATAAAGAATTTTCATCTTGCTTGAAGTTATTAGAAATTTTACGAGAATTATTAGAATTCTCGTTTATGTAGTTTGAGTTTTGATTGATTTGCATATTAAGCCTTTGTATTGTTTGCGGCATTTCCTGCGTCAATTGTAGCAAAAAGCTTATTTAGCAAAGTCTCCTCATTTTTTTTGTATTGATCTTCTCTCATTTTTTGCCAAGCATAAGATCTAAAATCTTCTCTAACAGCACTAAGATCAATATCTTCGTTAGTAAATTTGCTTGAGCTTGTTTTTTCTTCTTCCTTTTCTTCTTTGTTTTTTACTTCATTTAATATGGCTTGAAATTCATCTGCTGAAGTATTTTTCTCTTTAACCTTTGTTGTGGTGCTAAAAATAGCATTTGATGTTTTTTGAGTATTATCTACTACCATTTTCTCCTCCTTTATTTAACTTTACATTAAACAAACAAGCAATTTCTATTCCAATTTATATCTTTTTTAAACTTTTTCTTTGAAATTTTTTATAATTTAATTTATCTTTGGCAAAAAGTAAGGCAAAAATCAAAGCAGGGCTTACAAAAAGTGCCGAAAATAAAGCATTAAATTCTATACCCAATCCTGCTAAAACAATCCCACCTAAAAAACTTGCTAAGGCTATGCCTACATTAAAAGCTGCTTCATTCACACTTACTGTACTATCTATGACTTTATAAGTATGGCGTTTAGCTTTAGCAATGCTAAGCATTTTTAGCGCAGGTATAGTGGAAAAGGCAAAAAATCCTATCAAAGCTACGCTAAAAATGATTAAAATTTTAGAATGCATGGTGAGAAATACGCTTAAAAATACTAGAACTTGTATGCTTAAAATAAGACGCAGGGAAAAAATAGCACCCTTTTTATCTACTATTTTTCCGCCCCATAAATTCCCGCAAATTGCGCAAATTCCATATAAAAGCAAGATATAAGCTGTATCTTGGACTTTAAAACCGCTTATTTCTACAAGTAATTTTTGCAAATAAGTGTAAAGAACGAATTGAGCCCCACAACTACAAATGGTTATAGTATAAGTTTTTAACAAATTTTGATGCGAAAAAGCAGGGATTAGATTTTTAAGACTTGTTGGACTAGGATGTAAATTTTTGGGCATCATATGCCATACTCCAAAAAATGCTAGGCTTGTAATGATAAAAATAAGTAAAAAGATAAATTTAAAGCCAAAATAATGTCCTATAAAAGTTCCAAGTGGTACTCCAGTAACTAAGGCTACGGTAAGTCCTGTGACCATTATAGCTAGAGCACTTGATTTTTTATCATTAGGTACTATAGCACTTACAGCTAAGGTAGCAATGACAAAAAACACCCCATGCTGTGTTCCTGCTATAAAACGCGCAAATGCTGTAAGATAGAAATTTTGGCTAAAAAAGATGATGAAATTTGCTAAAGCAAAAATTCCAAGATTGATTAAAAGTTGTGTATGTCTATGAAAATGACTTAAAGGTATGGTGATAAGAGGAGCACCTATAACAACACCTATGGCATATAAAGTTGTAAGATATCCTGCGGTTTTTGCATCTACGCTAAAATACGCTTCAACATCAACCAAAACTCCTGCCATGACAAATTCGGTTACACCCATACAAAAAGCACTAAGAGCTAGTGCAAAAAGAGCTTTTTTGTAATTTTGCATTTTAATTTCCTTATAAAAAATAAAAACGCATTATAATAAAATAAAGGCTTAATTTCCTTAAAAAATTCAAAATATTTTTGTTAAAATAAAATAAAAATTTTAAAGGAGTAAAAATGAAAAAAATTATTTTATTGCTCGGTTTAAGTTTGGTGAGTTTAGGGGCTTTGAGTTTTGATGAGCTTATTTACAAAGATGAAGTAAAACCTAGTTTTGATTGTTCTAAGGTGAAAGATGATGGCAAAAGTGATGATGAGCTTATGATATGCAATGAAATTGGCGTGCGTAATGAATTTGATAATAAAAAACTTGCTTTAGTAGATAACATTTATAGTAGTTTGTATCAAAATATTTCAAAAAAAGCAGATAAAAAGACAAAAAAAGATTTTAAAGCTATTTCAAAAAAGATGATTAAAGAAAGAAAAATTTGTATAAAAAATATGCAAAATACAAAAGCAGGGGAAAATCCTATTTTACCTTTACTCAATGCAAGTGATTGCATGCAAGAAGCTTATGCTAAAGCTTTATTAGAGCTTACGCAAAGAGCAAAAAAAGATACAAAAACTAAAGAAGCTTTAGGGCAAATTTTTAAAAATAAAGTTGATAAATATGAAAATTTACTCACTCAAAGTTTAAATACCAATAAAGATTTGCAAGATTTTATAGATAGCTTGGCTAAAGAAGATTTGATTGATTCTAGGGCTAAATTTAAGTTTTAGGGCTTAAATTGATTGCAAATTTAGCTGCTTCAAAATAACTTTTAGTGCTGATTTTGGTATTTTTATAGGCCTTATCAAAGGCCGTGCCATGATCAACACTAACGCGTATGATAGGTAAATTTAAACTCACATTGATGCTTTTATCAAAATACAAGGCCTTTAAAGGAGCAAGGGCAAGATCGTGATACATAGCCACTAAACGATTGCAGTTTTTTAAACCAGCCTTAGTAAAAGCAGTATCAGCTACTAAAGGATAGGGTAGATAAGCGCCCTTGCCTTTAAAATTTAAAAGCAATTCTTTTTGTAAATTTTCATCTTTTAAGGCTTTTTTGAAAAATTTTTCATCTTTTTTAGAGTGTAAAAAGGCATTAACAAAGGCTATAGCTTTTTCCATGATCTTTTCTTCTTCTCCACCTATAACTCCATAATCTCCAGCGTGAGGATTAAAACCTAAAAGCCCCATTTTTTTAAAATGCGTTTCTTTGTAAAAATCTTTTAAAAAGATGCTTAAATTTTTAAAAGTGATTTTTTTACTCACCTTAGCCAAAGGTACATGTTCGCTAAAAAGCCCTACAAAAAGTTCTTTACAACCTAACATCATAATGGCATTTTTTTTAAAAAAATCCCTTAAAGCATCGGTGTGTCCTTTGTATTTAAGTCCTGCATTTTCCCAAGCTTTTTTGTGTATAGGTAGAGTAAGCAAGGCATGGGCGTGTTTTTCATAGACAAAATAACTTGCCGCCTTAAAACTTAGAAAACCATAAAGTCCACTTTTTGCATCTATTTCTCCGGCTTTGATTTCAAAATTTTCATCCACTTTAAAGCCTAAAGGAAGGCAAAAAGAGTAAATTTCAAGAGAATTTTCTTTTTTTATAAAATTAAACTCATAGTCTTTGTCATCTTTAAAAGCTACGATTTTTGCATTAAAAAGTTTTAAATTTAAAAGTTTTAAAGCTTTATTAAGTAAGCTTTCGTGGATAAAATAAAAAGGTGTGCAGATTTTGCTTAGTTCTTCATGAGAACGCACTAAAATTTCAAGTCCTATGCTGTTTATATCGCCTATACTAATGGCTAGTTTTTTCATCTTTTAATAAGTTCTTTCATTTCTAAAATAGCGTTTTGAAGTCCTGTAAATACAGATCTTGCTATAATGCTTTGTCCTATATTTAGCTCGCAAATTTCTTTAATTTTTACTATGGATTTTACATTTTTGTAATTTAAACCATGTCCTGCAGCTACTTTTAAACCAAGTTCTGTGCCTTTTTTGGCACAGAGTTCTAAATTTTGCAATTCTTTTTCAAATTGAGTTTGCAGGGTTTTTTTATCTTGATCAAGTTCTTTTAAAGCAAAAGCAGTATGAGAGATATTGCTAAAAAGTGCGTTGTGTAAATTCGCATAATGTCCTGTATGAAGCTCTATGAATTGGGCTTTTAAAATTTTTGATTTTTCTATATCTTCTAAACTAGGATTGATAAAAAGTGAAACTTCAATGTTTGCATTTTGAAGTTTTTCTATGCTTTGTTTTAATTTAGCATGATTTAAACAAAGTCCCCCTTCTGTAGTAAGCTCTTCTCTTTTTTCAGGCACTAAAGTAACGCGGTGGGGTTTGAGTTTAAGAGCTAAATTTAAAATTTCATCATTTAAAGCACATTCTAAATTGATAGGGCTTTTACAAAATTTTATAATATTTTCCAAGTCAAAATCCTGAGCATGACGGCGATCTTCTCTTACATGCAAAGTGATTTGATCTCCGTGTTTAGCTGCTATAAAAGCAGCCTCTAAAAGATCAGGATCATTTACCATTCTAGCTTGTCTTAACACTGCGATATGATCGATATTTACACCTAAAAGCATATTTTTCCTTTAGAACTTTTTTGCTATTATACTATAAAATCAAACAAGGAAAGTCATGTTAGGTATAGATCTTGGTTCGAATACTTTAAGAGCAGTACAAATGGATGAAAAATTAAATAAATTAAAAGAATATGAATTTGTTATTGGGGCAGCGAAAAATCTAAATCAAAGTGGAGAAATTTCTAAAGAAGCCATACAAAGATTAAAAAATGCTTTGAGTATTTTAGCCAAAGAGCAAGATTTAAGCAAGGCAAGAGCTGTAGCGACTGCAGCTTTTAGAAAAGCAAGCAATACAAATGAAATTTTTGCCCATTTAAAAGAAGAATTTGGGATTGATTTTAAGCTTATAGATGCCAAAAGTGAAGCTAAGATCAGTGTTTTAGGTATGCAATCAGGTTTAAGAAGGCTTAAAATTTGGGGAGAGTTTGCGTATTGTGATTTAGGAGGGGCTTCTTGTGAGCTTTCTTTTAGAAAAAGTTTTAAAAGTTTTGATTTTGGTATTATTAGTTTTTATGAAAAAAATTGCCATTCTTATTATAAAACTTGTATTCCTTATAAAAAATTGATAAAAAAATATCCTAAATTTATCATCAATATTAAAGATAAAAAACTTAAAATTCATTTTTTAATTGCAAATCCCTATTTAAAGCATTTAGCTTTTAGGGCTTTTGATGAGGTGGCTATGATTAAAAAGGAACTTCGTTCTTTAGGGGCTAAAACGGTGGTTTTAAATTCCGGAGTTCCTACTACACTTAGCGCATTAAAACAAAATATAAGCTATGAAAAGTATGAAGCAACTAGAGTAAATGGTAAAAAACTTTGCCATAAGGATTTTTTAAATTATGCTATTAAACTTTTTCATATGGAAGAAAAAAAGGCTATAAAAGAAGTAGGCACGATGAGAAAAAATTATTTGAGTGCAGGTTGTTTATTGTTTTATGCTTTGTTTGATAAACATAAACTTCTAGTCGTTGATGAGGGTTTAAGAGAGGGGGTTTGTTTAGCGAGTATGAAAAATATAAAATTTTAGTTTTTTTGAAATTCGAAAAAATGAAATTTTTCATCAAAATTAAAAAATAAAATTTTAGCTTGAGATAAAAAACTTTCGTAAGTTTTAATGTTTTTATTTTTTGTGTATTCTAATAAATCTTCAAAACCAAAATCCATTAAAGCAAGACTTTGTTTTTTAAAAGCTAAAGGTTTAAAATCATATTCTTTGATGAGTTTTTGAAGATGAGTAAAATTGACATTATAAGTTAGATCGCTTTTGCTGAAAAAATCTTTTAAAGATACTTCAAAAGGGCTAAAAACTTCGTGCTTTTGATAGATTCTTAGGCTAAAATTTTGTGGATTCAAAGTTCCATAGTCAAATCCCGCAAATATAAATCTCTCGCAAGCTTGATCTAAATCTTTAAAAAAATTTTCAAGCTCTAAGCTGAGTTCACCTTTTTTAAGATTTAAAGCTTTGCATTTTATGATCAAATTTTCATCCATATTTTTAAAAATAAGTTTAAAATTTTCTACAAATGCCATTTTATCATGATCTATAAGTTCGCAGGTAAAACTATCAAAAAGTTCATTGCAAAAGAAAAAAGCGTTCTTAAAATGGCATTCTTTAAGACTATTTTTGTGAGTAAATTCCACTCCTTCTAAAGTCTTTTTTTGTAAAGTTCTTAATTTTTCATGTGGTTCTATGATGAAAAAAGAAATTTGAGAAAAAATTTCAGGTCTTAATTCAAGCAAAGCGGCTAAAAAATCACGACTTAAATAGCCTTCATTAGCGCCTATTTCTACAAGTTCTAAAGGGGGTTGTAAAATTTTTTTATCTATTAAATTTAAAAAATGCTTGGCTAAAAGTGTGCCAAAAAGATTTCCTACGCTCACAGCAGTAAAAAAATCTCCGTTTTTTCCTATACTTACAGCATTTTTATAATAGCTTTCATGTAGCCAAGCATGGAAAAAGTCACTAAATTTCATTGAAAAATAGCATTAAATTTAGATACAAAATCCAAAGGATCGACTTGTTTGCCTCCAGCTAAAATTCCAAAATGCAAATGCGGCCCACTTACCCTACCACTAGCTCCGCTAAGTCCTATAAGCTCATCTTTTTTTATCTTTTGTCCTACTTTAACATTGATTTTAGAAAGATGATAGTATTGTGAATAAATTCCAAAGCCATGATCAATGACTACCGAATTTCCTGCAAAATAACGATCTTTTGCGATTTTTACTATACCTGAATTGGCTGCATAAATAGGTGTTCCTGTAGCGGCTCTAAAGTCCGTTCCGCTATGATAACTTGCTACTTTTTCATTAAAAGTTCTTGCTTTGCCAAAATCACTTGTGATAAAAGAATTTAAAGGTATATTAAAAGCACCGTTAAATAAAGCTTTTGGAGTATAAGAACTATAAATTGCATTGGCTTCTTTTAGTTCTTTAGCGATGCGTTCTTGTACGGTTTTTGGCGGAAAAATCTTTTTGTTTTCAACTTGCAATTTTTCACTTTTATAATTACCTTCTAAAGTTTTTATGAAAATTTCTTCTTTTCTATCTTTATAAAATGCTATAAGTTTTGTATTTTGCGGGGGATTTTTGTAAGGTAAGGAAAAAATAGCTAGAATTTTTTCTTGATTTTTAGGATGTGCAAAGGTGGGAATATTTTTATCATTATTTTTCAAAGATAAAAAATCTTTCTTATCTAGTTCCAAAAATAAAGCTTGACCTTTGATGAGTTCTAAATTTTGAGCTCCAAAAAGCCAAAGAGTAAAGCTTAAAAAAAGCCATAAGGCTTTCATAGGCTTAACTCTTTAAGATCGGCGATTTTTAAAAACTCCGCATAAATTTCATAAACCAAAGCTTGGCGATTATTTTTAAGTTTTTCATCTTCAGCATTAATCATCACTTGATTAAAAAACTCATCAATAAAAGGCTTAAGTGCAAAAAGATTTTCAAGTTTTTCTTGTAAAGAGTTGGCTTTAGTTTTTTCTTGAAAAGCTTTGTAAAGTTTGCTTTCTGCTTCTTGAACAAAAAGACTTTCATCAACTTTATGAGGATTTTTAGTGGCGATATTGGCCAGTCTTTTAAAGGTTGCAAAATTTTCATTAAAATTGTCTTTTTTGCTAAGTTCTATAAGAGCATTTACGCTTTGATTGATATGGATAAGATCTGTATTTTGTGAGCTTAAAACCGCTTTTACAAAAGAAGCATTGACCGTATAAAAAGTATAAAGCCTTTCAAAAATAAAATCTTTTAAAATTTGCATATCAAAGCTTTTATAATGACTTGAAAGTTTTTCTAATAAAATTTGGATATCAAATTCTTTATTTAAATTTAGAGCGATTTTAATGATCCCATTGGCAGCTCTTCTTAAGGCATAAGGATCCTTTGTTCCGCTTGGAATTTTTCCTATGCTAAAAAGTCCTATAAGGGTATCAAGCTTGTTTGCAAGGGCTACTATGCTTGAAAATTCCGTGCTTGGAAGTGGAGCTTGTTCGGAATTAGGAAGATATTGTTCTTTGATGGCTAAGCAAATTTCATAATCTAAGTCCATTTTTTGCGCATAATAACTTCCCATAATGCCTTGCAAATCAGTAAATTCATAAACCATTTGTGTGGCTAAGTCTGCTTTGGCGTATTTTAGTGCTGTGCTGATATTTTCGATTTTATCATTATGAAGCATTTGACATAAAATTTCAGCAATTTTAATCTCTCTTAAACTTTTATCTTGCATTGTGCCTAAACCTTCAAGATAGGTCATTTTGGCAAGTTTTTCAGGTTTTAAACCATTTTGTAAATCATTTTGATAAAAAAACATTGCATCGCTAAGTCTTGCACGCAAAACTCTTTCATTTCCATGTATGATTTTTGAATAATCTTTACATGCTGCATTACTTACTACTATAAAATGATTGCTTAAGCCCTTATCGTTAAAAACTGCAAAATAGCGTTGATTTTCTCTCATTGAAGTGATGATGACTTCGCTAGGAATTTCTAAAAATTCTTCTTCAAAGCTTCCTAAAAGTGCATTAGGATATTCTGTGATAGCAACTACTTCAGCTAAAAGTTCTTCATCCTCTCCAATTTGTATATTTTTTTGACTTTCTATGAGTTTAAATTGCTCAAGTATTTTTTCTTTTCTTTTGATTGGATCAAGGATGATATAGTTTTTTTCTAGTAGTTCAAAATATTCTTTTGCATTGTTAAAATCTTGCAAATCATAACTTACGCTTCTGTGAACGAAAGTTTTTTTAGCACTTTTTACCCCATAACTTTGAAAATTAACAAGTTCATCATTTAAAATGCAAGCTATAGAACGGATCGCACGGATGAATTCAAAAGAATTTGCACCCCAGCGCATACTTTTGCCAAAACTAAGACTTTTTAGAAATTTTTCTATCATTTCTCCTAAAATTTCTTGACTTTGCAAACCTTTGATAGCTTTTTGATGGTATAAAACTTCTTTGCCTTTGATTTCTTTAAAAGCGAGTTCATTTTCACTGATCCCTGCTTTTTGTAGGAAGCTTTGCCCTGCAGGAGTTAAAACTCCATCTTTATAGGCGACATTTTTAGGTGCTCCTATAAATTCAGCAAAGCTATCTTCTTGTTTGTCTGCAAAATTTTCATGAAAAAAAACTAAACGACGCGGAGTATAATAAAATTTAAAATCACTTACCAAGCGGTATTCTTCTAAAACATTTTTCCATTTTTTTTCTATATTAGCTAATTCTTTTAGCAAAGGAATAGCAGGTAATTCTTCTGTGCCAATTTCTATTAATAATTCACTCATAATTTACTCTTTTTAAAATTTATTTCTAATTTTAACTAAAATTTCATTAAAAAACTTATAAATACTTTTCTAAAAAGCCTTTAAGTTCACTAGCGTTGCTAAATTCATTTTCTTTTAAATCTTTTTGATACCATTTGGCATGAAAATAAGGCAAATTAGCATTTTTAGCACATTCTTTATCTTTTTGACTATCCCCTATAAAAACGCTTGTTTTATATGGAGCCTCACTTTTTAAAAGCTCTAGCATCATAGGATGAGGTTTGGGTTCTATGCCTAAACTTACGCCTAAAATTTTATCAAAATAAGGAATGATTTGATGTTTTTTAAGTATGTTTGAAAGTGAGCTTTGCGGGGCGTTAGTAGCAATAGCTAAAAAACAATTTTTGCTTTTTAAAAATTCTAACAGTTCTTTCACTCCTTCAAAAAGCACCACGCTTTGTTCATAGTGTTTGACAAAATATTTTTCATAGCCTTCTTTAAAACTAGAATGATGGAAATTTTCTATATTATAAAGTTCTTTTGCCCAGTCAATATTAGGAGTATTGATGGTTTGCATAATGATTTCTCTTGAAAGTGGAGCTAGGTTTAAATCCTGCCTTATTTCATTAACTGCACAAGAAATGGCATTTGCGCTATCGATTAAAGTTCCATCCATATCAAAAAATACATTAATCATTCATAATCCTTTAAATAATTTTTGTGTTTTTCTTTTTTCTCACCTTGTTTTTTTTGCTTATCTAAAGCATTGGCAAGATTTAAAAGTTCGCTTTTTTCTTTGGAAAAATCTAAACAAGCATTGACAAAAAATTCAAGATTTTTTGCATAGGTTGAGTTAAGATTTACCGCGGGATTTTTTTCAAAAAATTTAGCATTTTTTAACATTCTTTCTTCAAATTTAGTTTTATCAAAATCTTCTTTTTTAAGTGCAGATATAGCGCCATTGAAAAATTTTTCAAGATTTCTTAGGTATTTTACGCGTAAGGCTTTTTCTTCATTTTTTGTCAAAATTCTTCCTTAGGTATTTTTATGAATGCGGCATTCTAGTGCTTCTTGAACTAAATTTCTAGCGATTACTTTTTCAGAGCGAATGATGCGTATATTTTCATCTATGCTAGAAAAAAGCATCTTTTTCAAAGTTCCATTTACATGAATGATAGTATCTATAGGTTTTGGATAATTAGCTAGCACTTGACATAAAATTTCAAGTTTAGCTTCATTTGTAACTGTGATAATAGCTACGGCACATTCTTCTATATTGGCAATTTTTAAGGTTTCTTCTTGAGCAGCATTGGCAAAAACGACATTTTCACCCCGACTAACTCCAAGTTCTACTAAATTTAAATCACTTTCTAAAACAAGATAAGGTACGCCTGTGTTTTTGATTTTTTGTACGACTTCTTGTCCTAAGCGTCCATAGCCAAAAACAATAAGATGATTTTTAAGCTTGATATTGCTGTCAATATTTTGCACAGCGTTGGTATTAAGTGCTATATCTTCTACAACATTGGTAATTTTTCTTATATTGTTTAAAATAAAAGGCGTGATAATCATGGTTAAAATAGAAACAACAATTAAAATTTGTGAAGTTTTGATATCAAGCATATTTTTTGCTTGTAAAAGAGAAAAAATTGCTAGGGCAAATTCGCCAATTTGCGCTATGGCAAAAGCTGTTTTAAGCGCTACTCTTTTTTTGGTGTAAAGAAATAAAAAGCCAAAAACTATGCCAAATTTTAAAGCCATTACAAGAAGAGTTAAAACTATGATTAAAAACCAATTTTGCGCCACTACATCAAGTTGAATTTGCATGCCTACAGTTATGAAAAAAAGCCCTAAAAGCAAATCTCTAAATGGGATTAAGTCCGCTTCTATTTTGTGTTTATATTTTGTTTCTGCTATCAAAGCACCTGCTATAAAAGCACCCAAAGAATAAGAAAATCCAAAATAATTTGCTAGAAAACTTGCTCCAATAACCATAAATAAAACAGTACTAATAAAAATTTCCTGAGAAGAGGTGTGGATAATGAGTCTAAAAATTCTATCCACTAGATATTTACCTATGAAAAATAATAAAGTGATTAAAATAAGTGCTGAAATTAAAGTGGTAAAAAGGAGTTTTTCTATGTTTTGATTGTTGGATGAAAAAATATCTACAAGCAAAAGCAAAGGAATAACGGCTATATCCTGAAAAAGCAAAATTCCCAATGCTTTTCTACCATATTGCTCATTTATATCGCCATTATCATTTAAAATTTTAAGCACCACTGCGGTTGAAGAAAGTGCTAGTGCAAAGCCTACTATGGTAGCGCTTTTATCTCCAAGTCCTAAAATTCCTATAGCAAGTAGCATAAAAACAAAGCCACAAGTAAGCATCTGCAAAGAGCCGTTTAAAAAAACTTCTTGTTTCATTGCCATTAAATGCTTAAAAGAAAATTCAAGCCCTATGGTAAACATTAAAAACACTATACCAAATTCGGCTATATGGGTGATTTCGCCTTTGCCACTTAAATGATAAATTTCAGAAATGATTTCTCCAGCAGCTATATATCCAATGATAGTTGGAATTTCAAATTTTTTAAATATGACATTTAAAACTATAGCTATAGCAACGGTGATTAAAAAAATTTCTAAAAAATTATCCATTATTTTTTATTTTTTCTCATAAAAAATCAAATCAAAGCTATTTTTATGCTTAACAACGGCTTTGCTAGCCGCTTCTTTATCCTGTTGTTTGCTTAATTCTAAGCGTAGTTCATCAATTAAATTTTCAAATTCGTGAAGTTGGTTTTTCAATTTTAAGATAACATCTACTCCAGCAAGATTGATTCCCATGTCTCTTGTTAAACGCAATATAAGTTTAATACGGTCAATATCCCTTTGAGAATAAAGTCTTATTTTTCCATCGGTTCTACTTGGCTCTATCAATCCTTCTCTTTCGTATTGCCTTAAGGTTTGTGGATGTATGCTTAAAACTTTAGCCACAACACTGATTAAATATACAGGTTCATCATAATGGTGTTCCATATTTTATTCCTTTCTTTAAGGTAATTTTTCTTTTAAGAGTTCTATAAATTTTTCATCAAGGGTATCTAAATTTGGCAAAACAACATTTAAAATCAAATACATATCCCCATAAATATCACTTTTTCTATTTTGCACCCCATAACCTTTTAAACGAATTTTTTGGTTATTTTTTGAATTAGGCGTTATGTTAATTGTCGCTTCTTCCTTGCCTTCTTTGAGTGTTTTTATATTTATTTTTCCACCAAAAAGTGCAGTTTTTAAAGAAATATCAACCTTTTGATATAAATCATCATCTTCTCTTGTGTAAATAGGACTTTCTTCTATTTTTACAATAATGATTAAATCGCCTCTAGCTCCATTTCTGCTTTGTTTTCCTTTAGAGCGAATTCTTAGTTTCTCGCCTTCTTTTATACCGTGTGGAATTTTAAATTTAATGGTTTCGCCTTGAAAATTAAAACTATGTTCCCCGCCTTTAACAGCTTTTTCGAAAGGAATGTGAAGCTCTAGATTGCTGTCTAAATTTTCTTCTTCAAAACCTCCAAATCCTCCAAAACCACTGCTAAAGCCTTTTGAAGAAAAGCCGTTAAAACCCCCTCTTGAGCGTCCACCAAAGCCTCCTCCAAAGAGATCTTTTAAAATATCGTCTAAATTTACCCCACCAGCATTTCTTGAAAAATCATGAAAACTTTGTCCACCAAACATAGAATCGCCGTATTGGTCATACTGAGCTCGTTTTTTTTCGTCACTTAAAATTTCATAAGCAGCATTAATTTCTTTAAATTTTTCTTCTGCGCCTTTTTCTTTGTTGATATCAGGATGATATTTTCTAGCTAGGCGACGGTAAGCTTTTTTTATTTCATCTGCACTAGCATTTTTGCTAACTCCAAGAGTTTCGTATAAACTATTCATGTTATATTTCCTTAAAAATTTTTACTTGATTATATAAAGGATTAAATTATAACATAAACTTTAGCCTAAGTCAATCAAGTTTTATAAATTTTTATCACTCAAGGTTTTATTTACAATTTTGTAAATTTTCGGTTTTATACTATGAAGACAGTAAAATATTTTACGAGATAATTTATCTTTAAGAACAAAAGGAAATGAAATGAAAAAGATTTTTTTATCATTAAGTTTAGCAAGTGCTTTATTTGCTGCAAGTATTAATTTTAACGAATCGACCACAACGGCTAATCGTGTCAATCCTGCTGCTGGAAATGCAGTGCTTTCTTATCATGATTCTATTAAAGATGCAAAAAAATCAGTGGTTAATATTTCTACCTCAAAAACTATTACAAGAGCAAATCGTCCAAGTCCTTTGGATGATTTTTTTAATGATCCTTATTTTAAACAATTTTTTGATTTTGATTTTCCTCAAAGAAAAGGAAAAAATGATAAAGAAGTGGTGAGTTCTTTGGGATCAGGGGTGATTATTTCAAAAGATGGTTATATAGTAACAAATAATCACGTTGTAGATGATGCTGATACGATTACAGTGAATTTACCAGGAAGCGATACAGAATATAAAGCAAAACTTATAGGTAAAGATCCAAAAACAGATTTGGCTGTTATAAAAATAGAGGCTAATAATCTTTCAGCTATTACTTTTACAAATTCTGATGATTTAATGGAAGGAGATGTTGTTTTTGCACTTGGAAATCCTTTTGGAGTCGGTTTTAGTGTTACAAGTGGAATAATATCTGCTTTAAACAAAGACAATATAGGTTTAAATCAATATGAAAATTTTATACAAACAGATGCTTCTATCAATCCAGGAAATTCAGGTGGAGCTTTGGTGGATAGTCGTGGATATTTAGTAGGTATTAATTCAGCTATTCTTTCTCGTGGCGGTGGAAATAACGGCATAGGTTTTGCTATACCTTCAAATATGGTTAAAGATATAGCTAAAAAACTTATTGAAAAAGGCAAGATTGATAGAGGATTTTTAGGTGTGACTATTTCAGCTTTGCAAGGTGATACTAAAAAAGCTTACAAAAATCAAGAAGGAGCTTTAATCACTGATGTTCAAAAAGGTTCAAGTGCTGATGAAGCAGGGCTTAAGCGTGGAGATTTAGTTACTAAAGTTAATGATAAGATTATAAAAAGTCCTATTGATCTTAAAAATTATATAGGAACTTTAGAGATTGGTCAAAAAATTTCATTAAGTTACGAAAGAGATGGAGAAAATAAGCAAGCAAGTTTTACTCTTAAAGGTGAAAAAGAAAATCCTAAAGGCGTACAAAGTGATCTGATTGATGGTTTGAGTTTGAGAAATTTAGATCCAAGACTTAAGGATCGTTTGCAAATTCCAAAAGATGTTAATGGTGTTTTGGTTGATAGTGTTAAAGAAAAGAGCAAAGGAAAAAATTCTGGTTTCCAAGAGGGTGATATTATCATAGGTGTTGGACAAAGTGAAATTAAAAATTTAAAAGATTTAGAACAAGCTTTAAAACAAGTTAATAAAAAAGAATTTACCAAAGTTTGGGTATATCGCAATGGTTTTGCGACTTTGCTTCTGCTTAAATAAAAATAACGGAAGGATTTTCCTTTCGTTATAAATTTTAGTTTAAAATTAAAATTAAGTTTAAAATAAAGGAAAACTATGACAAATATTCTTATGATAGAAGATGATTTAGAATTAGCAGAAATTACAGCTGAATATTTGGAAAAATTTGATATGAAAGTTGATATAGCTCATGAACCTTATATAGGTCTTTCTAAGCTTGCATTAAAAGAATATCAGCTTATCATTTTAGACCTTTCTTTGCCAGGGCTTGATGGGCTTGAAGTGTGTGAAGAGATTCGTAAAAAGTATGATACGCCTATTATTGTTTCAAGCGCAAGACATGATATTACAGATAAGGTTAATGCTTTAGAGCTTGGAGCAGATGATTACCTACCAAAACCTTATAATCCAAAAGAATTACAAGCACGTATTAAAAGTCATTTAAGACGTATTTCAAATACAAAAAGCGCCATAGCAAAAAGTGTAAAAGATCTTGTTTATGATCAATATAAGCATATTATTACCATGAAAGGACAAGAGCTTACTTTAACTAATGCTGAATTTGATATTTTAAGCTATTTGATTAAAAAAGAGGGTGGAGTGGTAAGTCGTGAAGAGCTTGTTTATAATTGTTCTTCTATTAGTGAGGATTCTAGTAATAAAAGTATAGATGTTATTATCAGTAGAATTCGTCAAAAGATGGGAGATGATCCAAAAACTCCAAAATATATTCACTCTATACGTGGAATAGGTTATAAGCTTACTCAATGAATAAATCTTCGATTTTTTATACTATAACTTTTATTTTTATTTTTGCTGGGGTTAGTGTTGTACTTGGCTTTTTGTGGCTTATAGAATATGATCAGCAAAATTATACTAGAGAATTAAATACAAAATATTCTTTGATAGCTAATGCAAGGCTCTTAAATTTTGCAGGAGTTATCAGTGAAAAAGAATTTGAAGAGCAGACAAAAAATTATAATAAAATGGATGAGATAACAGAAGCAAAGCAGATCCGTAAAATTCTTTTTAGAGGTGATGTTTTAGCTAGGGTTGAGGTTAACAATGGCTTAATCGAGATTATTTCTTATAATAGACAGGTGTATTTAAATATTATTTATGATGGAAAGGTTTATCTTTATAAGGATCAAGATTATCAAACCTATAGGTATTTTATTATCAAAGCTATAGCTGTAGCTGTGATTTGTATTCTTGTATTGCTTTATATTTATATATTTAAAAAATTAAAACCACTTAAAAGACTTAAAAAACAAATTGATAAATTTGCCCAAGGAAAGCTCAGTGATATAGAAGATGTAAGCACTGGGGTGGATGAAATTTCACAAGTAAGTGAAGCTTTTTATCAAGCCATTGTTCAAATTCGAAAGCTAAACCAATCTCGTCAGTTTTTTTTAAGAAATATTATGCATGAACTCAAAACTCCTATTACTAAGGGGCTCTTAACTTTAGAAATGATAGAAGATAATAAATATAAAGAGCGCTTAAATGGGGTTTTTACTAGACTTGAAATTTTAATTAATGAATTTGCTGCTATTGAGCAAATTACTTCAGGGGCTGCTTTTATAAATAGAAAAAAATACAATATTTTAGATGTTTTAGATGAAGCCAAAGAAATTGCAATGCGAGATGATAGCAATATACGTATTTTTATGGAAGAAAGTTTTTTTGTAAATGTGGATTTTAAACTTTTTACTACGGCGATTAAAAATATGATAGATAATGGTATTAAACATTCTGAAGATGGGTTTGTGCAAATTGATATTATAGATGATTATATTTGTTTTAAAAATCGTGGTCCTGAGCTTAACAATACTTTAGAATACTATACTCAAGCTTTTACTCAAGGATCAAAACAAAAATCAAGTTTTGGATTAGGGCTTTATATTGTAAATACTATTTTAGAAACACATGGAATGAAGCTTGATTATTTATATGAAGATGGGGTAAATTTGTTTTATTTTAGAAATTTAAAAAGTGTTATTGTTAAGGAGTAAATTAATTTTTTTACATAAAAAATGTATTTTTGTGTAAAAACCCTTGACAAAGTTTTTTAATTTCACTATAATCACATTTTACTTTTAAATATTCCGGATTAGCTCAGCGGTAGAGTAGTCGGCTGTTAACCGATTGGTCGTAGGTTCGAATCCTACATCCGGAGCCACTTTTTTAACTCCATTTTTAATATTCATAAATGTATTTTAATATAAAAAATTAATAAGTCTTTATCACAAAAAAAATTGTGATAAAGTTTTTTATTTTGTTTGTTTAAGATTTTTGACAATTTTATCTATTTTTTTACTTGCCTTTTGATAATCCCCATCTTTAAGTTCTTCTAGGGCATTAACAGCAAAAGAAAAATCTTCAACTTCATTAAGATAAGCCTCTATAGCTTCTTTTACTATGGTTGATTTTGGTTTAGAAAGATTTTTACTTAAATTATCCAAACGCTCCTTAAGCTCTAAAGGCATTCTAAAAGAATAAGTTTTTACATTGCGTTTCATTTTATCCTCCTTAAGAATATTTTTTGTAAAATTTTATAGCTTGTTTACAAGTTTTACAAGTAAATTTATGACCTTGTAATTCTATTTTTTGATGAATGCTATAAGGAACATCGTGAATTTTACCAGGACAATTACAGGTATAAAGATAAAATTGTGGATGCTCATTATCTTCATCTTCTGCTGCTTCAAAGCTAACATCGCCACCATCATCTGTAGACAAAGAAGAACTTCTCCATTTTTCAACTTTCATGTCTTCATATAGTATGTGTTCTAAAAGCCACTTTTTAGCCACTATATAAAGTTTTTCTTTAAGATCATTGGTTGATTTGATATCTTTGATTAAATTAATCATGGTTTGGATGATTTCTTTATGTATTTTTCGATGTTCTTCTAAATTTGGATAGCCTATTAGCTGCATGTATTTTTCTTCATCATTAAAGTGATCTTTCATATAATTAAAAAATTCAGCCAAAAGTTCTTTGACTTCATTTTTACTTACAGATCTATCTGATACAACTTCAACTTTTGCAGCAAGTTTAAAAAGCTTTTTATGCTGCTCATCAATTTTAGCATTGTGCACACTATAGCTGTTATCCCATTTTGGAAGCATTTTAACTCCTTAAGGAAAAATTTATTTGTATGAAAGGATTATAGATAAAAATAAATTAAATAAAAATGAAATTTTATTAAATAATTGATAAGAATTTTGATACAATGATATATATTTAAGAGATTTGAAGTTAGAAAGATTTAAATTATGGCTGCTAAAATTTTACTTTTAGAAGATGATTTGAGCTTGAGTGAGATCATTGAAGAGTTTTTAAACGATGAGGGATATGAAGTATTTTTATGCGATAATGCGCAAGAAGCTTTAGATATGGCTTATGAAAGATATTTTGATCTTTGGATTTTAGATGTAAAAGTTCCTTTAGGAGATGGATTTTCATTACTTAAAGAATTAAGAAAAAGCGGAAAGCAAACTCCAGCAATTTTCATGACTTCTTTAAACACAACAAACGATTTAAAACAAGGCTTTGACGCAGGTTGTGATGATTATATAAAAAAACCTTTTGAACTTGCCGAGTTATCTATCAGGGTTAAAGCTTTGCTTAAAAGAGCTTTTTCACATAAAAATGAAGATTTTGAAGATTTAGGGGATGGACTTAGGTTCGAATTTACTACACAAATTCTTTATCATAATAATAAAGCTTTGGCTTTGCCGAGTAAAGAGATTAAACTTTTGTCTTTATTACTTAAAAATAAAAACAACTTTTTAAGTACAGAGAGAATTTTTGAAGAACTCTGGGATTATGATGAGGAGCCTAGTGAGCTAAGTTTAAGGGCTTATGTGAAAAATTTACGTAAAATTTTAGGAAAAGAAAAAATTATAAATCAAAGAGGCAGGGGATATTGCTATGGCTAAAAAAGTCATTAGGCAAATTTTATTAATCTACCTAACAACTACAGGTATTTTTTTAACTATTTTTTTTGCATTATGGTATCAAAAATTATATGAAGAATTAGTTGTTTTAAAGGGTACCACTTTGAGAGAAAATCATAGAAACATTGTTATAAGCATCTTAAATTCTCGTTTTACCCCTATAGATATAAGTGCAAAAAATATTGCTCAAAGCACAGCACTAAAATTTGCTATATTTGATGCTAAAAAGATTGTTTTTAGTAATATAGATTTTGATTTAAGAAAGGCAAAGATAGAGCTTAAAGGTAGAGGTATTTGTGATAATAAGGTTTTTTTCCTTGCTCCTATGAGTGCAGATCATTATTTTTTAAGACATGCTAGCAATGAAGAAGTAAATACTAACGATGGTTTGCAAATTTTAATACAGGGTGAAGATGTTGACAAAGATCTTTTTTGGATTAGAACGAAAGTTTTTAGTTTTGCTATTATGGCTTTTTGCATATTGGGTTTAATATCTTATATTTTAGTAAAAATTGCTCTAAAGCCTTTGGAGGATAAAATCAGCACACTAAATCGTTTTATTAAAGATTCAACTCATGAACTCAATACCCCATTAAGTGTTATTTTGATGAGTATAGAACAACTTGAGCATCAAAATTTAGGAGATAATACTAAATTTACAAGGATTAAGCTTGCTGCAAAAAGTTTGTCTCAAGTGTACTCTGATCTTGTTTTTTATAATTTCCCTAATACCTTAGAAACAGAAAAACAAAAATTTGATTTAAGAATACTACTTGAAGAAAGATTGGAATATTTTAAAGTATTTTTTGAGCAAAAAAAAATTACACTAAAGCTTGATTTAAATCAAGCAAATATTTTTGCTCCTAAAAGTCAAATTTCTAAATTGATTGATAATCTTATAAGCAATGCTATTAAATACAATAAAAAAGGTGGAGTAATTTCTATAATTTTAAAAGCCAATTTTTTAAGTATCGCGGATACAGGTTGTGGAATTTCAAAGTCAAATTTAAATCATATTTTTGATAGATATACAAGATTTAATACCGATCAAGGAGGATTTGGTATAGGGCTTTCTTTGGTAAAAAAAGTTTGTGATGATAATGATATTAAGATTATTTGCGAATCTGTAGAAAATCAAGGGAGTGTTTTTAAATTAAATTGGTAATCAGCAAGGAAAATCCTTGCTGATAAGAGGTTGGAGCAGATATTACATCATTCCGCCCATGCCACCCATTCCTCCCATACCGCTCATATCTGGCATAGCAGGTTTATCTTCTTTAATTTCACTAATTGTTGCTTCTGTGGTTAAAAGCATACTAGCTACAGAAACTGCATTGAGTAAAGCTACTCTTTCTACTTTAACAGGATCGATAATTCCACTTTCAAGCATATTAACATATTCACCTTTTGCAGCATCAAATCCTGTGTTTTCATCTTTAGCATTTTCTACGCTATTTACAACCACACCTGCATCAAAGCCTGCATTTTCAGCAATTTGTCTTAAAGGTGCTCTTAAAGCTCTTTCAACGATAGCTGCGCCGATTGCTTCATCACCTTGTAGATCAAGTTTGATTTTAGCTTTTGCTTTGATAAGCGCTGCGCCACCACCAATTACTATACCTTCTTCAACTGCTGCTTTAGTAGCACTTAAAGCATCATCAACACGATCTTTTTTCTCTTTCATTTCAGTTTCAGTTGCTGCACCTACTTTAATAACTGCAACACCGCCACTTAATTTTGCAAGTCTTTCTTGTAATTTTTCTCTATCATAATCTGAAGTTGTTTCAGCAATTTGTGCTTTGATTTGATTTACCCTTGCGTCAATATTTGCTTTTTCACCTGCGCCATTTACTATGGTTGTGTTGTCTTTATCGATGATTACGCTAGAAGCTTGTCCAAGATCTTGTATGGTCGCACTTTCAAGAGTTCTTCCAAGTTCTTCAGAAATCACTTCTCCACCTGTTAAAATCGCTATATCTTCAAGCATAGCTTTTCTTCTATCGCCAAAACCTGGAGCTTTTACTGCTGAAATATTAAGAACACCGCGAAGTTTATTTACAACTAAAGTTGCAAGCGCTTCACCTTCAATATCTTCAGCGATAATTAAAAGTGGTTTGCCTGTTTTTTGAATTTGTTCTAAAACCGGTAATAAATCTTTTAAATTTGCAATTTTTTTATCAAAAAGAAGGATATAAGGGCTTGAAAGCTCTACTGTCATTTTTTCTGCATTAGTGATAAAATAAGGGCTTAAATAACCTCTGTCAAATTGCATACCTTCAACTACATTTAATTCATCATTGATTGATTTTGCCTCTTCAACAGTGATAACACCATCTTTGCCCACTTTTTCCATAGCATCAGCGATTAAATTTCCGATTTTTTCATCAGAGTTGGCTGAGATTGTAGCAACTTGTGCGATTTCTTTTTTATCTTTTACTTCGCGAGAAAGTTTTTTAAGTTCTGCTACTATAGCTTCGCAAGCTTTATCCATACCGCGTTTTACTTCAATAGGATTTGCACCTGCTGTGATATTTCTTAAACCTTCTTTGAAAATTGCATGAGCTAAAACCGTTGCAGTAGTTGTTCCATCGCCTGCTTGATCAGCTGTTTTACTCGCTACTTCTCTTACAAGTGAAGCGCCCATATTTTCAAGACTATCTTTAAGTTCTACTTCTTTAGCAACACTTACGCCATCTTTAGTAATGCTTGGAGCACCAAAGCTTTTTTGGATTAAAACATTGCGTCCTCTTGGCCCCATAGTTACTTTTACCGCGTCATTAAGTTTTTTAACACCCTCATAAAGTTTATTTCTTGCTTCATCTGAAAAAATAATTTCTTTTGCCATTTTTTATCCTTTTTTATAAATTATTTTAAAATTCCTAAGATATCATCTAAATTTAAAACTAAATATTCATTATTATCAAGTTTAATTTCTGTTCCACCGTATTTAGCAAACACGATTTTATTACCATTTGCAATATCAGTGATTTCTTTACTTACTGCTACTACTTCACCCATTAAAGGCTTTTCTTTAGCATTATCTGGTATAATTATGCCTGAGGCTGTTGTTTTAGTTTCTTCTACGCGTTTAACTAGAACACGCTTTCCTAAAGGTTGAAAATTCATTTTTGTCCATCCTTAAAAATATTGATTTTAGCACTCTTTTATTTAGAGTGATAATATCATACTATAAAAAATGAATTTTGTCAATACTTTAAACTAAAATATTTATAAAAGTTTAGTTTTATAGACTAAAGTTATTTTATAAAATAAACTAAAGGATAAAAATGAAAAAGATTTTTTATGGAGTTATAGCTTTTGTTGTTGTGCTTTTAATTGCTATTTATACCATACTTTTTACAAGTTTTGGTAATAATATAGTGGCAAATATAGCGCAAAAAAAGATCAAAGAAAGTGCGGGATTAGATGTAAATATCACGCATTTTAATTTACGTTTTTCAAGTCTTGAGCTGCAAGCAAATATCGCAAATATGGTAGATTTTAATCTTAAGGGAGCTTTGAGTCCTTTTAAGCTTGGATTTGATCTTGACTATCTTATTTCTTTAAAGCAAAATTATGCTAAAAATTTAGGTTTAAATTTAAATCAAAACCTTTCTTTTGGCGGTAAAATTCAAGGTAAAGCAAGCGATTTTACTTTAGATGGAAAGGGTTATTTGTTAGGTTCAAATGTACTTTTAAATGCAAGAATGTATAATTACAGCCCTATTGCTTTAAATTTAGATGCGCAAAATCTTAAGATAGAAGAAATACTTCATCTTTTATCTTACCCTAGTTACGCTAAAGGTTTTTTAAATGCTCAAGCAAAAATTTCAGCACAGGATTTAAAACCTGATGGAAATATCATCATAAAACTTGATACAAATTATATAAACTATGAGGCGATAAAAAAAGATTTTTCTTTAGATTTGCCTTTAAATTCTAATCCTAAAGCAGAAATTTTGGCCAATGTTAAAGAAGATAAGATTTATGCTGTAAGTAAAATTTACAATGATTATCTTAACTTACAAACCCAAAAAACCCTTTATGATATGAGTAAGAATGCTTTAAGTATTGATTTTAATTTAAGTATTCCTTCTCTTGTAAAGCTTGAAAAACTTACAAAAACTAGACTAAATGGTAGTTTGGGTGTGATAGGTCAAACAAGTGTTGTAAATAATGCCTTATCAAGTTTAAATGCTCAAGTTATTGGACTTGGTGGAGAAGTAAAGGCAAGTTTGAAAAATAATAAAATTTTTGCAGATATTAATGAAGCAAGTTTGGAAAAATTATTAGCTCTTGCAGGATATGGAGCTTTGGTTTCTGGAAATTTAAATGCTAAACTTCTAAATGCGGATTTGGATTTTTCTAATTTTGATCTTGAAGCAAAAATAAACAATGCAAAGATTAACACCAATGAGCTTAAAAAAATAGCTAAAATAGAGCTTCCAAATACAATTTTTAGTTTTGATGCTAAAGCAAATGCAAAAAATAGCAATATTGCTTACAATGCTTTGCTTGCTTCAAATTTGCTTAATATCAAAAAACTTCAAGGAACTTATAATTTAAAAAATAGTGAGTTAAATACAGATTTAAATGCTTTTATTGATGACTTATCCCAGTTTAGTGCTATAGCAGGACAAAAATTACAAGGTAAGGCAGATCTTACTGCAAAAGCTCATATTATAGGCACTCAAATACAAAATTTAAATGCAAATGCAAATTTGGCAGATGGTGTAATCAAGGCTGATTCAAATGGTAAAAAACTTGATTTAAACATTGATAAACTTGATTTATCTAAACTTTTTGTTATAGCAGGTATGCCAAATTATGCCAGTGGGATTGTTAATGCAAAAATTAATTTAGATAATATCGATTTTAACAACCTTAATGGTAAAGCAAATTTAGAAGCTAAAGGTATTTTAAATGCTACAACTTTAAGTAAAATTTTAAATAAAAATTTTCCAAACAATACAAGTTATGATTTAAATACCAAAATTAATTTTAAAAACAATATCGCTCAATTTGATTCTGTTTTAAATTCATCTTTAGCTGATCTTACAAAGCTACAAGGAAGTTTTGATATAAGCAAAATGCTTTTAAATTCGGATTTTAATCTAAAGATAAATGATTTTTCAAAACTAGGCTTTTTGTTGGATAGAAAACTTAAAGGTAAGGCAGAATTTAATGGAAAGGTAGGTTTTGATAAGAATTTAAATTTTGTTGTAAATAGTCCAAATTTATTTGAAGGGAGGCTTCAAAGCACACTTAAAGATAACCTTTTGCTTGCTGATTTAAATGGAGTGGATTTAAGTAGTCTAGCTCAAGGTTTAGATTTTATGGATGTTTATCAAGGTAAGGCAGATGTGAAGGCAAATTACAATCTTTTAAGCGAAGAAGGAGAGGTTAATTTGGATATGAAAGAGGGTAAATTAAAACCAAATCTTATTACCAATGCTTTAAAAATTTTAACACTAAAAGATATTACCAATGATGTTTATCGCACTGCTAATGCTAAAGCTTTGATTAAAAAAGAAAATATCAAACTTGATCTTAATATGCAAGCAGATCGTTCTTATATTTTAGTACAATCAGGAGCTTTAAATTCTAAAAGCGGAGCTTTAAATTTGCCTTTTGATATTAAACTCGATAGAGCCAATTTTAAAGGAAGTATTACAGGAACTACGGAAAATCCTAAAGTGAATTTAAATGCAGGAAGTGTGTTAAATTCTATTAAAAATGTAGTAGGTGGCGGTGTGAGTGATGGTGCTAAAAGTACGGGCGATAAAGTTGATAAAGCGGTGAATAAATTATTAAATAAGATTTTTTAAGGTAAAAAATGTTTAATGGACTCATAAGAGAAATTGCTAAAGTTCAATCTTATCAAAACAATACTTTAAGCTTAAAAGCAAAATATCGCCCAAATCTTGGCGATAGCATAGCCGTAAATGGAGCTTGTTTAAGTGTAACAAAACTTTATGAAGGGGGTTTTGAAGTAGAGCTTTCTCGTGAAAGTCGCACTCATATGGCTATAGAAAATTTAAAAGATAAAGTTCATATAGAACCTGCTTTAAGATATGGCGATAGAATTGATGGACATCTTATGCAAGGACATATTGATTTTATCGGTATACTTGAAAAAATTCAAAAAGATGAAAATGGAGTGGATTTTCATATATCTTTACCTAAAGAAGCTATGAAATTTATGGCAGAAAAAGGAAGTATAGGCGTTGATGGAGTAAGTCTTACTATCAATGAAATTTTAAAAAATGGTATTAGGCTTACTATTATTCCTATTACTTTTAAAGAAACGCTTTTTAAAGACTATCAAGTAGGTAGAAAAATAAATATAGAAAGTGATTTACTTGCTCGTTATATTTATGCGCAATTGCAAGGTAAAAACAAAGGATTATCATGGGAAGAAGTCGAAAGAATTTCTTATCTTTATTAGAAAATGATAAAGTAGGTATTTTTTGTGCTTTTGATAAGGATTATAATGTTTTTAGGGCTAAAATTCATAATGAGAATTTATTTTCTCATTTAGGTTTTAAAGATATTGAAAAATGTGTTTTTATGGATCAAATTCACTCTCATAAAGTTATTATTTATGATGAAAATTTAAAAAATCTTAGCTGTGATGGACTTGTAAGTAAAGAAAAAAATACTGCTCTTTGTGTTTTAAGTGCGGATTGTTTGCCTTTGATCTTATATCATGAAAGTGGCATTATAGCAGCTTTGCATTCAGGTAGAAAAGGAAGCTTTGAAAATATCCTAAAAGAATGCGTTGATCAAATTGCTATGCAAAATTCACATTTAGATAAGAATAAATTTCATCTTTTTATCCTGCCTGGAATTTGTGCTAAAAATTATGAAATAGATGGAGAAATTTTAGAATTTGCTAAAAAAGAATTTAAAGAATTTGTTCAAGATGATAAACTTGATTTAAAAGCTTTAGTAAAATTTCAAGCGCAAAATTTAGGCATTGAAAATATTAAAGATTGTGGAATTTGTAGTTTTGATGATGAGAGTTTTTTTTCTTATCGTCGTGATAAAACGCCTAAGCGTTTTGTGAGTGTGGTTTATTTAAAGGATTAAAATGTATGAAAGAAAAGATTTAAGAGTGTTAAAAATCATTCAAAAAGCTAGAGAATTTGGCGATGGAGATTTGTTAAATGAAGCTTTGGTAAAACAATTGATTGATGCAGATTTTTGTGAAATTAATGAAAAAGAAAAAGAAGAGCTTGCAACTCTTCTAAATTCTTTAATCAATGCAAAAGATAAAGCGTTGTTGAGTAATTAAAATTCTATATAGTTTTCAAAATCTTCTTCTTTTGGAGGATTAGGCTGATTCGAGGCTAGGGCTTCTTTAACAACCTGCTCGTATCCAGCTATGATATGTTTAAAATTCTCTTTTGCTTTTCCACTAAGTTCTGATTTGGCGATTTTTACAACAGATGCAGGATTTATAGCTTTATTATTTAAATATACTCCAAAATGCAAATGAGGACCTGTGCTCATACCTGTTGAACCAACATATGCAATTACTTGTCCTTGATTTACCTTTTGTCCGTTTTTAATTTTTGCAAAACGACTAAGATGGGCATATAAAGTCATATAACCTGAGTCATGCTTGATTTGAATTACATTTCCATAACCACCTTTTGTGCCTATAAAGGTTACTACTCCTTTGCCAGCACTTTTCACAGGAGTTCCAGTAGGTGCAGCATAGTCTATACCAAGATGGGCGCGATAGCGTTTTAATATAGGATGATATCTTGCTGTTGTAAAAGGAGAGGAAATTCTAGTGTAGTTCACAGGTTTTGTAAGTAAAAAAGATTCTAATTCTTTGCCATCGCGATCATAGAATATATCATTATAAGAAAAGACTTCTCTAGCGCTTTTATTGATTTCTACCATTGCCATTTTTATATTTATATCGCCCCAAAGTTTACCCATGCGTCTTTTTTGTTCATAATATAGGGTTACTTCATCACCTTTTTGGATATTGCGAAAATTTATACTTCCTCGAAAAGCACGAACCATAGCACGAGCTAAAGTACTGCTACCACTTTCTTCATAGACATCTTGATAAGCAGAGCTTTTAATGGTTAAATGTAAAATTCTATCTTCTTTTTGATAAGATACAGGAGTAAAAGCAAGAGTGTATTGTCCATCTTTATCTTTATAGATATGAATTTGTAAATCATCACTAATTGGAATTAAAACTTGTTCTATGTTGTTGTTTTCATCTTTTAAAACTTGATATTTTATTTTATAGGCTATATCAGAAGCAAGTTCTTGATCTTCTCTATCAAGTCCATAATAAAGCGACATAGGTATGGAATTTCTTTGTAAGAATTTAAGCAAGGTATCTCCATTATCCCAAGTTAGCTCTTCAACACTTAAAGCTGCAAAACTTTGAACAACAAAAATAAATAAAAGCAATAATTTTTTCATGAGATAACCTTAATTTTTAAAAGAATTTTGAAATTTGAAAGCTATATTTTACTTTATTTTTCTTACAATTGCTTAACAAAAAAGGATTATAATTCTATAAATTTTTATTTAAGGAGCAAATTTGTTTAAAACTATAGTGTGTTTTTTAGCTTTAAACCTTAGCCTCTTTGCGGTTGGATTTGATTTAAAACCTATAAAAAGTGAACTTGTAAAAGTTGATGATATTTATGGTTATATTAAAGATAGTGATGATATAAAACTTTATTCAAGTGGCGTAGTAGTGCAACATTTTAGCAATTCGCAAAGTATCATCGCTAGAGCAAGTGTTATAGATAAAAAAAATGGTTTGGCAAAATTAGAATTTAGTGTTTTTTCAGCTCTTAAGCAAGATGCTTTGCCTTTACCAAATGTTTTACCTAAAGTAGGTGATGAGGTTGTTTTAAATTTTCTTTATGATAGAGGATTGGTAATTGCTCCTGATGAACAAACTTATAATGAACTTGTTAGAGAATTTCCGCAGATATATTTTACCCATATTGACATTTTTGGAGCACAATTAATTAGAACGGCCACTCTTTCTCCTAAGCGTTCAGATTTTAGGCAATTTTGTGATGATAATGCGGTTGGCATTTTGGTTGTGGCTTTGGAAAATCAAGCAGAAGTTGTGGATTGTCAAGATTTTAATAAGCTTTATGAAGTGCCTATAAGCAAGCCAACTAGCGTTCAGGTTCCTTTTTATTCTCGTATAGGTGGATATAAAAGTAATTTTTTTGATTTTAACTCTCAAGAAATAGGGAATTATTATAGATATTATGATGCTTTGATTAATCTTCCTAAGGTGCAATAAACATGAAAAAAGAATTTGAACAATATTTTAAACGATTTTTAGGAGAAGAAAACGCTTATTTTGATGAAATTCACAAAAGAGCTTATAGCTATGATGCGACAAAAAAACATTATTTACCCGATGGGGTTCTTTTTCCAAGAAATGAAGAAGATATTGCTCAAATTTTAAAATTTTGCAATGAAAATAATATCATAGTCATACCACGAGGCTCAGGATCTGGTTTTACAGGAGGAGCTTTAGCTGTTAATGGCGGTGTGGTGCTTGCTTTTGAAAAGCATATGAATAAAATTTTGGAAATTGATCTTGAAAATTTAGTGGCTGTTGTGCAACCTGGGGTTATTAATATACATTTACAAAAAGAAGTGGCTAAATACGGACTTTTTTATCCGCCTGACCCTGCTAGCATGGAGTATTCTAGCTTAGGGGGTAATGTAAGCGAAAATGCTGGGGGAATGAGAGCTGCAAAATATGGCATTACAAAAGATTATGTGATGGCTTTAAGGGCTGTTTTGTCTAGCGGAGAAATCATTCGTGCAGGAAAACGCACTATTAAAGATGTAGCAGGTTATAATTTGGCAGGAATTTTAATCGCTAGTGAAGGTTCTTTGGCAGTTTTAAGTGAGCTTACTTTAAAATTAATACCTTTACCTAAATTCAAAAAAACTGCTTTTGCTATTTTTCCAAGTGTAAAAAGTGCTATGAATGCGGTTTACAAAAGTCTTGCTAGCGGTGTAAGTCCTGTATCTATGGAATTTTTAGATAATCTTAGCATTAGAGCGGTTGAGAGTAAATTTAACAAAGGTTTGCCTATAGAAGCTGGAGCTATTTTGATTGCTGATGTGGATGGTAATGTTAAAGAGGCTATTGATGAGGATTTAAGAAATTTAGAACATTATTTTTTAGAAGCTGGAGCTAGTGAATTTAAAATAGCAAAAGACGAACAAGAAGCCGCAGATATTTGGTTTGCTAGAAGAAATTGTTCTCAAAGCATTGCCATGTATGGAACTTTAAAACTTAATGAAGATATTACAGTTCCGCGTTCTAAACTACCTGCTTTGCTTGAAGGTATAGATGAGATTTCTAAAAAATATGGTTTTAAAATTCCTTGTTTTGGACATACAGGGGATGGAAATGTGCATACTAATGTTATGGTTCCTGATAAAAATGATAAAGAGCAGGTGAAAAAAGGCTATGAAGCTGTGGAAGAAATTTTTAAATTAACAGTGAAACTTGGAGGAACTTTAAGCGGAGAGCATGGTATTGGGCTTTCTAAAGCACCTTTTATGAATTTAGCTTTTTCTGAAGCCGAAATGAATTTAATGAGAAATATTAAAAAAGCTTTTGATCCAAATAATATACTAAATCCTTTTAAAATGGGACTTTAGAAGGTGAAAAATTTTTTTACTATTTTGCTAAATTTGCGTGATAAGGAAATTTTAAATTATGCAGCAGCGCTTAGTTTTTATACTGTATTATCTTTAATACCTATTTTATTTGTATGTTTTTCTGTTTTTACGCAAATTTCTAGTTTTAAAGCTTATTATGAAAAAGCAAAGCAAGTAATTTTTGCTTTTTTAATACCAACGCAACAAGATGTTGTTGCTACTTACATCGATACTTTTTTAAAAAATAGTGTAAATTTGGGTATTGTAGGTCTTATTGCTATGGCATTTACTTCTTTAGCTTTTTTTTCAGGCTATGATTTTGTAATCAATCGTATTACTAAAAATGAACCTAAAGGACTTTGGCAAAGCATTAGTTCTTATTGGACTCTTTTAACTCTTGTTCCTTTGGGGCTTGGGCTTAGTTTTTATATTTCAGGTTTTATCCAACAAACTTTAGATGATTATAAAATAGGGTTTAATTTTTTTGAAATTTTACCCTTTGTAATTATTTGGGGTTTATTTTTTATATCTTATTCAAGTTCTGTTCATAAGGGAACTCTTAAAAGTTTAGCTTTAGTATCTTTTGGAGCGGGTGCTATTTGGTATATAGGAAAAAATTTATTTGTATATTATGTGGTATATAATAAAACATACGCTAGTGTTTATGGATCTTTTTCTACTATTTTATTCTTTTTTATTTGGATTTATATTTCTTGGATTATTTATCTTTTTGGGCTTAAACTCTATTATTTTCTAAATTACAATCATAATGAAGGGAATAAAATTCGCAAAAATACAAAGAAAAGCTAGATATTTAAATCGCACAGAGATTAAAGAAGCAATAAGATAACTTATAAAAATCCAAAATGGGATATAGATATTAGTTCCATAAATTTTAAATTTAAAAAATTCATCTAAGATAAAATTGAGCAAATCTCCATAGTTTATAAGATGCAAAAATAATACTAAAGGATAAAATATTACAAAAATTCCACTCAAAATAATACCTAAAATTTGTTGGTAGCTTATAAGTGGAAAAAAATAAAGCACAGGTAAAACCATAGCAAAAAAAGTCCAAATATTAAGCAAAATAATATTTATAAGATTATTAAATTTATTTGCAAAATGATGCATATATAAAAAAATATAAAAAACACCTAAAATAGAAAATAAAAATCCAATACTAAATAAAAGTCTAGGGTAAAGAGAAATACACAATAAAATACTACAAAAAAGCGTAAAGAAATTAATAATTTTTATATTTTTACACAATAGATAAAAAACCCAAAAAGCCATAATCAAGGAGCGCACAAAAGAAGGGACAAATCCTATTAAACAAGCATAAGCTAAAAGTAGTGTAAAAATTAAAATACTTAAATCTAAACGTAAATTTCTATAAGGAAAATATCTTTTTTGGAAAAAACTATAAATTGGAGCTAAAATAAAGAAAATTAAACTAAAAAGCAAGCCTATGTGATAACCGCTAATTGCTATAAGGTGTGCTATGCCGTAGTAATTTACATCGTTTCTAAGCTCTAAAGATATGGGCAGTGCAAAAAATAAAGCACCATAAAATTCTTTAATTTTTTCATTTGTATGTTGATTTAAGAAGTAAGATATAATGGGATTGTATTCTTTTTCTTTTAATTTTTCAAAATCGTAAGAAGGTGCATAAAAACTTTTGCTCAGATAGTCTTTAAAGTTAATATTATGGGTGATAATTCTAAGGCTTAAAAGTTGATTATTGCTTAAATTTAAATCCTTAAAACTTGTAGTATAAAAAGTGAAGTTTTCAGTTTGTAACTTTAAAACCCAGTATTTTTTATTTTTTTTATTATATTTTGTATATTGGTGCGTTAATAGAGCGTTATTTATAAAGTAATGTTTTTGGTTTTTAAAGTTTAAAAAATTATTATATTCTAAAAGGATATTAAAAATAAAAATAATAACAACAGATAAAAATAAATAATGAAATTCTTTAAAAGAGTAAGAAAAAGAATTCCATAGAGACATTATTTTTTGGAAAATTTACTTAAATAGAGCCAAATTATTCCAGCTAAAAATAATAAAAATAAAGGAGCAGTATAAGGATATAAACTCAGTTTATCAAAAATTGCTTCAATAACATACCCAAAAGTATAAGCAGCAAAACCTAGAACAATAGCCCATGCCAAACTAGCTAGAGTATTGATAATAAAAAATTTAATAAAATTATATTTTGCCATACCTGCAGCTATGGGAATGAAAGTTTTTAAACCATAAATAAATTTTTGAGTTACAAGCAAAATAATTCCGTGTTGTTTTGTTTTCATCATAGCAAGGGCTAGCTTGCGTCGGTGTTTTTTAAAATAAGGCATAATATCTTTTTTATAATATTTTCCAAGTATAAAAAGCAAAGTTGAACCTATGGTATTAGCAATAAAAGCAAGAGCAATGCAAAAACTAAGATCCATTTTTCCTTGAGAACTTAAAACTCCTGCGGCTAAAATTCCAACCATTCCGCCCCCTAAAGAGTAAAAGAATAAAACAATATAACCATATTTTATTAAAGTATCAATCATATCTTGCATAATAAACCTTATTTAGCGTATTCTACAGCTCTAAGTTCACGTATAACATTGACTTTAATTTCACCAGGATATTGCATTTTTTCTTGAATTTCAGCTGCTATTTCCTTAGCCAAAAGTACACTTTCATCATCATTAACAAGCTGAGCATTGGCTATGACGCGAATTTCTCTTCCGGCATTGATTGCATAGGCATTTTTAATTCCTTCTTTGCTTTTAGCGATATCTTCTAGCTCACTGACTCTTTTTAAGAAAGCTTCTAATACTTCTCTTCTAGCTCCAGGTCGTGCAGCACTTAAAGTATCTGCTGCACAAACAGCTGCTGATTCTATGCTTGTAGCTTCTTCGTGTCCATGATGTGCGTAAATAGCATTGATTACTACAGGATGCTCTTTATAGCGTTTGCAAAGTTCTGCGCCTAAATCCACATGAGATCCTTCAAAATCATGGGTTAATGCTTTTCCTATATCATGTAAAATTCCCGCACGACGTGCTAAATTCTCATCCCCACCACACTCAGCGGCAATGATTCCTGCAAGGTGAGCCACTTCCAAAGAATGTGCTAAAGCGTTTTGTCCATAGCTTGCTCGGTATTTGAGTTTTCCTATGAGTTTTACAATTTCAGGGTGTATTTTATTTAAACCTAGATCCATAACTATGGTTTCGCCTTCTTCTAGAATAGCACTATCAAATTCTTTACACACTTTTTCGTGAATTTCTTCTATGCGCGCGGGTTGAATTCTACCATCTTCAACTAAAAGTTCTATAACTTTTGTAGCAATAGCACGGCGATAAAGATTAAAACAACTTACTATAATAGCACCTGGTGTATCATCGATGATAATATCAACACCTAAAACCATTTCTAAGGTTTTAACATTGCGCCCTTCTTTACCAATGATACGTCCTTTAAGTTCATCGTTTTTAATGTTAATAACATTGATAAGTCTTTCAGCTGCAAATTCACCTGCAAAACGAGAGGTAGCTTGAGCAATGATGAAATTAGCTTTTCTTTTGGCTTCATTTTTTGCTTCTTCTTCATATTTTCTTACTATATGTGCAATTTGCTCGCGAGAATTTTCTTCTACTTTTTTAAGAATGATTTCTTTGGCTTCATTTTGTGTAAGTCCTGTAGAATGTTCTAAAATTTTTAAAACATCGTCAAGTTTTTCTTGATATTTGTTTTTTAATTTATCAACATCAGATTGTAAGTCTTGAATGTGTTTTTGTGACTTGCAAAGGTATTCTTTATCTTCTTTTAGTTTTTCTTCTTCTTGCTGAAGTTTTTGTTCTTTTTTAGAAAGATCATCAAATTTTTGATTAAAATCTTTTTGAATTTTGTGAGTTTTTTCTTCGTATTTTTTTTTAACTTCTAATTCTGCATTAAGAATTGAATTTTTTGCATCTTTTAAAATAAGCTCCGCTTCGTATTCTATAGCTTTGGCTTTGGCTTTGGCTTGTTCTACGAAAATTTCATATTTGGCATCATTGATTTTTTTTGCAACTAAATATCCTATACCGAGTCCGACTATAGCGGCTATAAGTGCGATAAGTGATTCTATCATTTTTTCTTTCTTTCTTGTAATATTTTTTATAAGGGTTTATGTATAATTTTCCTGAAATATCATGCTTTTGTGTTAGATTATTTTGACTTAAAGCATCTATACTTTGGACAAATATTATATGAGGTTTGTAATTTAAATTTTCAAAAAATCTATCATAAAAACCTTGCCCATGTCCTATTCTTTTTAAATTTTTATCGACGCCAATTACAGGCACAATAGCTAAATCAATTTTTGCTTTAAAAAAAGAATCTATAGGCTCTAAAACCCCAAACCTTTTTTTAATAAAAGGCAATCTTAATTTTACAATTTTTAAACTTTTATCTTGCATAAATGGAACAAAAAGTTTGTAATTTTTATTAAGAATATGGCGAAATTTTATTAAGTTTGGTTCATAATGCAAAGGAATAAAAATTAAAATATTTTTAGCTTTAAATAGTTTTATTATTTTAAGACATTCTTTAAATATTTTATAATCTTGTTTGAAATTTAGTCTTGAATGTTTGAAAAGGCGTATTTTTTGCAATGCCCTAAAATCTGTTTTTTCCATTAATATGCCTTTAAAAAAATATTATCTTATGTATGTTATAATTTTAGCATTTTTATAAAGAATAATAAAGGATTGATAAATAATGAAGATTAAAAAAATACTTTTACTAGTGGCAATATCTTGTTTGTTTGTTGCTTGTAGCAATGATAAAGAAAAGCAGCAAAATGATGTAAATTTAAGCACCGAGGCAAGTATAAATCAAAGTGATGATATGAATTTTAAACTTAATTTGATTGATGGAGGATCAATTTCAGTTAAAAAAGAAAATGCCGTTTTAAATTTCAACGATGAAGATAAGGTAACTTTGTTTGTATTTTTTACCACTTGGTGTACCCCTTGCATTGCTGAAATCCCTCATCTTAATAAATTACAAGAAAAGTATAATAATGATTTTAATATAGTTGGGGTTTTATTAGAAGATAAATCTAACGATGAGATTCAAAAATTTATAGAACAGCATAAAATATCTTATAAAGTCGCTAATGGTGAAAATAACTATCTTTTAGCTAAAGCTTTAGGTGGGGTAAATGGAATTCCTACCATGTTTCTTTACAACAAGCATTCTAAATTGATTAATCAGTATTTAGGGCTTATTCCTGAAGAAATGCTAGAAATTGATATACAAAAGGCTATACTTTAATGTTTAATTTTTTTAAAAAAGGACTTGCAAAAACTCTTGAAAATATTGTTGGAGTTAAAGGAGAGAATAAAAAGATAACCAAAGATTTGCTTGAAGAAATTTTGCTTGAAGCAGATGTAAGTTATGAAATAGTTGAAGAGATAATTTATTATTTACCACCTCAAAATGAAGTAAAAAAAGAAGATTTAAAGCGTGTTATGGGTTCTTATTTTCTTTATGAAAAAAAAGAAACCAATCAAGAAAAACCTTTTGTAGAGCTTATTTTAGGAGTAAATGGAGCAGGAAAAACAACAAGTATTGCCAAGCTTGCTTATTTATACAAAAACCAAAATCAAAAAGTGATTTTAGGAGCGTGTGATACTTTTAGAGCAGGTGCGATTGAGCAATTAAAACTTTGGGCGCAAAAAGTGGATGTAGATATAGTTTTAACTGCACAAGGGCATGATCCTTCAGCGGTTGCTTTTGATACCATTTCTAAAGCAAAAGCAAAGGATTTTGATAGAGTTATTATCGATACAGCAGGACGTTTGCAAAATCAAAAAAATTTAGCTCATGAGCTTGAAAAAATTGTGAGAATTTCAAACAAAGCTTTAGAAGGTGCACCCCATAGAAAAATTTTAGTTTTAGATGGAACACAGGGAAATGCTGGAATTTTACAAGCTAAAGCTTTTAATGAGCTTGTAAAACTTGATGGTGTGATTATTACAAAGCTTGATGGGACAGCTAAAGGGGGTGCACTTTTTGGTATAGCAAGAGAGCTTGAGCTTCCTATTTTTTATGTAGGCGTGGGTGAGCAAATGACGGATTTACAAGAATTTAATGCAAGTGCTTACTTAGATACTTTATTAGATCCTATTTTTGAATAATGGCAAAGAATAAAGCACTTTTTGAATGTCAAGCTTGTGGAAATCAACAAAGCAAATGGCTTGGAAAATGTCCTGATTGTGGAGCTTGGGATAGTTTTATAGAATTAAAAGCTGAGCAAATTAAAGTTTTAAAAGAGCTTGCGCAAGTTAGTATGAAAACAAGTGAAGCTGTTTGTATTGAAGATGTGGAGTTGGAATATTTTACAAGATACAGCACAGATGATAATGAGCTTGATTTGGTTTTAGGTGGAGGGCTTGTTGAAGGTTCTTTAGTGCTTATAGGCGGAAGTCCAGGTGTGGGAAAATCTACGCTTTTGTTAAAAATTGCTTCAAATTTAGCTAAACAAGGTAAAAAAGTGCTTTATGTCAGTGGCGAAGAAAGTAAAGCCCAGATTAAATTAAGAGCTGATCGCCTTGAGGCTAATACTCCGAATTTATTTTTACTTACTGAACTTTGCCTTGAAAATATTTTAGAAGAATTGCACAAAAAAGATTATAGCATTCTTATCGTTGATTCTATACAAACTTTATATTCAAATAAAATCACTTCAGCAGCAGGAAGCATCACTCAAGTGCGTGAGATTACTTTTGAGCTTATGCGTGTGAGTAAGGCTTATAATATCAGTACTTTTATCATAGGGCACATTACTAAAGAAGGTGCTATAGCAGGACCTAGGGTTCTTGAGCATATGGTAGATGTGGTGCTTTATTTTGAAGGAGATGCTACTAAAGAAATCAGACTTTTAAGAGGCTTTAAAAATCGTTTTGGTGGAACGAATGAAGTAGGTATTTTTGAGATGACTGCTAAGGGTTTGATTAGCGCAAAAGATTTAGCAAATCGTTTTTTTACTCGTGGAAAGGCTATTTCAGGAAGTGCTTTAGGTGTTGTGATGGAAGGATCTCGTGCCTTGGTTTTAGAAGTTCAAGCTTTAGTGTGTGAAAGCTCTTATCCAAAACGCAGCGCTACAGGATATGAAAAAAATCGCTTAGATATGCTTTTGGCTTTGCTTGAAAGAAAACTTGAAATTCCTTTAGGGCATTATGATGTATTTGTAAATATTAGCGGTGGAGTAAAAGTAAGTGAAACTGCTGCGGATTTGGCTGTGGTTGCAGCTATTATTTCAAGTTTTAAAAATCGCCCTTTGAGCAAAGATAGTATTTTTATAGGGGAGCTTAGTTTAAATGGAGAAATTAGAGAGGTTTTTAGCCTTGATACGCGTTTAAAAGAAGCTAAAATGCAAAAATTTAAAAATGCCATTGTTCCTTCTAAGCCTTTGGAAGATATAGGGCTTAAGTGTTTTGTTGCTAAAGAACTTTCGCAAGTTTTAGAATGGATGTAAATTTTCATTAAAATATAAGTAAGATTTTGCTAAAATTTCGAGTTTAGAATAAAATTTTTGAGGAAACCATGAAAGATTTATTTTTATTTAGCTCTTTGCTTGATGCAAGTCATACTTTTTCTTATTTTTTTCACATAGGTTTGGTAGCTTTAATTGCTGTTATAGTGGCTATGATGGCTACTCGTTCTATGCAACTTGTTCCACGCGGTATGCAAAATTTAGGTGAGGCTTTTTTAGAGGGAGTTTTATCTATGGGTAGAGATACCATGGGAAGTGAAAAAGGTGCAAGAAAATATCTTCCTTTGGTTGCAACTTTGGGGATTATAGTGTTTTTTAGTAATATTATAGGTATAATACCTGGTTTTCACGCTCCAACTGCAAGTTTAAATTTGACTTTGTCCTTAGCTATTATAGTTTTTGTATATTATCATTTTGAGGGTATTAGGGCACAAGGTTTTGTAAAGTATTTTGCTCATTTCATGGGACCTATTAAACTTTTAGCTCCTTTGATGTTTCCTATAGAGATAGTCTCTCATCTTTCTCGTGTGGTTTCTTTGTCTTTCCGTTTGTTTGGAAATATTAAAGGCGACGATTTATTTTTAATGGTAATTTTAGCTTTAGTTCCTTATATAGCTCCACTTCCTGCTTATGTGCTTTTAACTTTTATGGCATTTTTACAAGCTTTTATTTTTATGATTTTAACTTATGTATATTTAGCGGGTGCAACTGTTGTTGAGGAAGGTCATTGATCTATATTTTAGAATTTTTCAAAGGCGCATCTTTAGCTTTAATGCTTTTTGGTGCACTTTTCTTCTTTTTTAAATATAATTCTTTTTTCTATCTTTGCTTGGGTATTATACCAGGTTTGCTTTTATCTTTAATTTTTGTTTTACTTATAGAAAACCATAAGCTGAAAAATGAAAATAAGTTAAGATAAAAGCAAAAAAATAGTTTATTTTCTAAGCATGAAGCTCTTCTTTAAGCAAATACTTTACAGCTTCATAAATTTTAATAGCTGCTTTGGATTTATTCATAGTATAAAGATGAATTCCATCTACACCACTTGTGATTAAATCGACAATTTGATCGCAAGCATACGCGATACCTGCATCTTCTAAAGCCAAAGTATTATTTTCATATTTTTCTAAAATTTTAACAAATTTAGGAGGGATTTTAGCTCCGCAAAGTTGAGAAATTTTTAAAACCTGTCTTTTGTTAGTAATAGGCATAATACCTGCGTAAATAGGTATGTCAATACCTGCTAAAGCACAATTTTGTTTAAAAGTATAAAAATCTTCATTATCGTAAAAAAGTTGAGTAATGAGCTTGTCTGTTCCTGCATTTACCTTAGTTTTAAGATGGTGTATATCCTCGATGAAATTTTTAGATTCATTATGTTTTTCAGGATAGCATGCGGCATAAATTTCAAAATATTCTTGTTTTTTTATAAAAGAAATTAAATCACTAGCATAAGAAAAATCTTTGCTTTTTTCTAAATTCTCACATATGTCGCCTCTTAGAGCAAGAATTTGATTAAGATTTTTTTCTTTGCATTTTTGAAGTATCTGAGTGATTTTTTCTTTACTAGAATGGATACAAGGTAAATGTACTATGCTAGGAATTTGATATTCTTTCTGGATTAAGCTTGCAATTTCTAAAGTGTTTTGTGAGTTAACAGAGCCTCCAGCTCCAAAGGTTACGCTGATAAAATTAGGGCTTAATTGCCCTAAATCATCTAAGATAGCATGAAGATTTTTGATATTTTCATCTTTTCTTGGTGGAAAAACTTCAAAAGAAAAATTGCACATAAAAACTCCTTATAATTGTTTTCGTATTTTTTGCGTAGCCGTAACTAAATTTTTAAGAGAGGCTATGACTTCTTCATAAGCCCTTGTTTTAAGTCCGCAGTCTGGATTGATCCAAATTTGTTCTTTAGGTAATTTGTTTAAAATTTTTTCTATAGTTAAACTTAATTCTTCTACGCTTGGAACTCTAGGGCTATGTATATCATAAACTCCTGGTCCAACTTTGGTTTTAAAATGAATAGCTTTTAGGGTATCTAAAAGACTTAAGTTTGATCTTGAAGCTTCAAAAGAAATCACATCAGCATCCATAGCGTCAATTTCTTTTAAGATATCGCTAAATTCACTATAACACATATGAGTGTGAATTTGAGTTTTAGCTTTTACCCCACTATGCACAAGATTAAAAGCAGGAATAGCCCAATCTAAATACTCACTATGCCAATCGCTTTTTCTTAAAGGCAGTTTTTCACGCAAAGCGGCTTCATCAATTTGTATGATTTTTATACCTGCATTTTCAAGATCTAATACTTCATCTCTTATAACTAAGGCAATTTGCTCAGTGCTTTCTTTTAGACTGATGTCTTCTCTTGGAAAGGACCAATTAAGTATGGTTACAGGCCCAGTTAGCATGCCTTTTACGATTTTTTGACTTAAACTTTGTGCAAATTTAGACCAAGCTAGGGTAATAGGCTTTGTGCGTGATACATCACCCCAAATCACAGGAGGCTTAACGCACCTTGTGCCATAGCTTTGAACCCAGCCATTTTGAGTAAATAAAAAGCCCTTTAAATTCTCTCCAAAATACTCCACCATATCATTTCTTTCAAATTCTCCATGCACTAAAACATCAAGTCCTATTTCTTCTTGAATTTGTATGCATTCTTTGATTTTTTGTTGGTTAAATTCAGTGTAGTTTTGAGCTGAAATTTTTTCTTGCTTAAAGGCAAGGCGATTAGATCTTACATCGGCACTTTGAGGAAAGGAACCTATGGTTGTGGTTGGTAAAAGAGGGAGTTTTAAAAATTCTTTTTGGATTAAGGCGCGTTCTTTAAAACTAGGCGTTCTGGTAAAATCTTCTTTTTTTAAAGCCTTAAGCCTTGCTTTGACTTTTTCATCTAAACGCTCCGGGATATTTTTAAAAAGCTCTTGATTGGCTCTAAAGAGCGGATTTTCTTCGCTAGAATTTAGAATTTCTTTTAAATCTTGAAGTTCTTGAAGTTTTTCTTTAGCAAAGGCAAAAAGTTTAAGATAGCTTGAATCTAATTTGCTTTCAAATTCAGTGCTATAAGGCACATGCAAAAGTGAGCAAGAAGTGTTTAAGACGATATTTTGTGTATATTTTTGAAGCTCTTTAACAAGCTTTAGGCTTTTAGCATAATCATTAGCATAGATATTTTTGCCGTTAATAAGACCTGCAAAAAGGATTTTATCTTTAGCAAAGCCGTATTTTTGAACTAAAGCTAAACTTTGTTTACCTTCGATAAAATCAAGCCCCAAAGCATCAAATTTGCTTTCTAAAAGTTTAGAATAAATATCTCTTAAGTCTCCAAAATAGCTTTGAAGTAAAATTTTAAGATTTTTTTTGTGATTTAAAAGTTCTTGGTAAAATTCTTCAAACAAAGCGATATCTTCCTTGCTTAAATCATAAACCAAATAAGGCTCATCAAGTTCAAGCCATGTCACTTTAAGTTCATTTAGTTTATCAAAAAGCTCTATGTAAGCGTTTAAAAGCTTTTCTTTGGCGAGTTTTTGAGTTTTTTCATCTTTAAAGGCAATGAGTTTAAAAAGTGTGAAAATGCCTATTAAAACAGGCTTGCTTTCTATGCCAAGCTCTTTAGCTTCGAGATATTCTTTAAAAATTTTATCCCCTGTTAAAGCTATAATATCAGCATTATCACACTCAGGCACCAAATAATGATAATTTGTATTGAACCATTTTTTCATTGCTAAGGCTGTAACATCTCCATTTTCTCCTTGATAACCTCGACTTTGAGCAAAGTATTCATCTAAAGCATCTAAATTTAAATTTTTATACTTTGTATGAACAATGTTAAAAAGCACAGCCGCATCTAAGACATTATCATAAAGTGAAAAATCATTACTAGGGATAAAATCAATGCCAGCTTTTTGAATTTCTTGCCAGTGTCTAATCCTTAAATCCTTAGCGCTTTTTAAAAGCTCCTCTTTTGAACTTTGGTTTTTAAAGTATTTTTCAATAGCAAATTTTAATTCTCTATTTGCACCTATTCTTGGATAAGAAATGATTGAATTTTTCATATTTGTTCTCCTTAAAATGTAGGGATTAAAGCACCCTGATATTTTTCTTCTATAAATTTTTTAACTTCATCGCTTTGCAAAGCCTTTACTAGGGTTTTGATTTTAGGAAGGTTTTCATTACCTTCTTTAACGGCGATGATATTGCCATATTCACTATACTTACTTTCTGTATAAAGCCCATCTTTTACAGGGTTTAAACCTACTAAAATAGCAAAATTGCTATTAATAAGAGAATAATCTACATCATCTAAACTTCTTGTAAGTTGAGCGTCTTTTAACTCTACAAATTTAAGCTTCTTAGGATTTTTAGTGATATCTAAAGGAGTGATGAGCTCATTATCCTTAACTTCTATAAGTCCTTTGCTTGCTATAATGCGTAAAGCACGGCTTTCATTTGTAGGATTATTGGGTATAGAAATGCTTTGTCCTTCCTCTGGGTTAAATTCTTTATATTTTTTTGAATACACTGCCATAGGTTCTATATGGATACTGGCAACTTTTACAAGATGGGTGCCTTGCCTTTGATTGAATTCTTTTAAATAAGGTTCATGCTGAAAATAATTAGCATCTAACTCACCATTTTCAACCATTACATTAGGGATTACCCCATCATTAAATTCATAAATTTTTAAATCATAACCTTGTTTTTGAAGTGCTGATTTTATAAATCTTAAAATATCTGCATGAGGTGTTATAGAAGAGCCAACTTTAAGTTCTTCATCTGCCCATGCAAAACCGGTAAAAAGAGTAGCGACGCAAAAAGCTTTAGTAAATAAAGTCATTTTTTCTCCTTTATGCAAAACTAAATTTTTCTATCAAGTCACTATGATAAATACTTGCTACATCAGGATGAGAGCGTATCATTCTTTTAAAATAATTACTTGCAACATTTCTTAAAAGTGGATTTTTAGGATCAGTATCCACACCTTTGCTTTCTTTAGCAAGCTCTGGATTTAACTTAAAAATAGGTATATCCTTATCAAGTTGCACTCCAAGAAAATAAGCTATGCTAAAGCGTTCTTTTGGGCTTAAATTCACGCGGTGAATAGTAGCTTTTAAATAGCCATTGGTAGCTAGTTCTAAAAATTCTCCTATATTAACTACAACGCTATTTTCAAGTGGGGGTATACTAAGCCATTTACCATCTATAAAAGCTTCAAGTCCACTTTGTTTTTCTTGAAAAACAAAAGTGATAAGCCCACCATCTTTATGTGAACCTACGCCTTGAGTGATATTTTTTGAGCTTTTTGGATAATGTATGATTTTACAATGTTCGTAAGAATTTTCTCCATAAAGTTTATCAAAAGCATTGCTAGGTAGATCAAGAGCTTGAGCAAAGGTTTTTAAAAGCTTTAAACAAGCTTTTTTGGTTTGTTTGTGCCAAGTTAAGAAAGTTTTTTTAAGTTCTGGAATTTCACTAGGCCAAAGATTAGGACCTTCTAGTCTTTGCCATAAGGGTGAGTTTAAATTCCAGTTTAAAGCATCTCTTTCTGTGCCTATATCCAGTTGTTCTCTATAATCCTTAGTTCCTGCTGTGTATTCAAAACCTTCGCTAGTATAACCTCTAAATTGAGGAGAATGTACCATAGAAATAAGCTCTTTCGAACTTCTAGAAAGATTAAAAAATTCTTTGCCAAGTTTGAATAATTTCTCGTTTAAATTTTTATCTATACTGGTATTGATAAGATAAAAAAAACCTATTTTAGAAGCAATTTCTCTTAAATTTTTAAGAAAAGTGCTTTTATCTTTTTCATAAGCTTGTAAATCAAGTATAGGTAAATTCATTTTTGCTCCTTAAATTAAAATTAAGGATAAGAAGATATTTTGAATTAAATTTTATTAGAGAAATTTTTGTAAGTTAAGATTTTAAATGAGTATTTTGAAAAAATAAACTTTTTTGACTTTCTTACACATTATATCTCCTTATCCACTTTTTGGACCTTTGGAAACATAATGTTAAGCCAAAGGACGCACTAGATACTACACATCTCGCACATCAGTTTCATTTTTTCTCCTTTTAAAATAATAAAATTTCAAAATCATATATAAAAATATATTAATTAAAGCTTAATCGTTTAAAAAATAAAGATTCTTTTTAAGCATTCTCGAGTTTTAATTCTTTGTTATTCATTATGCTAATACCTAGATTTAAAACCTTTTGGGCAATTTGTTTGGCTTCATCTAAAGAATGCATGGCACAAGTTCCGCATTGATAGATATTAAGTTCAGGAATTTTGCTTTGATCGCTTACGCTTAAAACATCTTTCATAGCTTCTTCCCAAGCTTTTGCAATACTTTTCTCATCAGGTGCTCCAATTAAACTCATATAAAAACCCGTGCGACAACCCATAGGTGAAATATCAATAATTTCAACTGAATTTGAATTTAAATGATCTCTCATAAATCCTGCAAATAAATGTTCTAAGGTATGAGTGCCTTTTTCGCTCATAATGTCTTTATTTGGTATGCAAAAACGCAAATCAAATACACTAATATCATCACCCTTAGGTGTTTTCATAACTTTAGCTAAACGCACAGCAGGAGCTGGCATTTTAGTATGGTCAACTTTAAAGCTGTCTAATAATGGCATTTTAACTCCTTAAATATAAATTGCCTAAGGATTATAGCATTTAAAGTTAATATTTAAAGCCTTTCTAAAAGAAAAAAAGATAAAATAAAACATTTAAAAATTCAAGGAAATTTTATGTTTGAAGTAGTTATAGGTCTTGAAGTTCATACTCAGTTAAATACAAAAACAAAAATCTTTTGCTCATGTGCAACTTCTTTTGGAGAAGCTCCAAATACTAATGTTTGTCCCACTTGTTTGGCCTTACCAGGAGCTTTGCCTGTTTTAAATGAAGAGGCTGTAAAAAAAGCTATAGCTTTTGGAAAAGCTGTCAATGCAACAATTAATAAAAAAAGTGTTTTTAATCGTAAGAATTATTTTTATCCAGATTTACCTAAAGCCTATCAAATTTCACAATTTGATATCCCTATAGTAGAAAAGGGTGAGCTTTTTATCAATGTAAAGGGTGAAAATAAACGCATAGGTATTACAAGAGCACACTTAGAAGAAGATGCAGGTAAAAATATCCACGAAAATAATTTTTCTAAAGTGGACTTAAATCGTGCAGGAACTCCTTTGCTTGAGATTGTCAGTGAGCCTGAGCTTAGAAGTAGTGATGAGGCAGTAGCTTATCTTAAAAAACTTCATTCTATTATACGCTTTTTAGACATTTCAGATGCAAATATGCAAGAAGGAAGTTTTAGATGCGATGCAAATGTTAGTATAAGACCTAAGGGCGATACAAAACTTTATACTAGAGTAGAGATTAAAAATCTTAATTCTTTTCGTTTTATCCAAAAAGCTATAGAATATGAGGTAAAAAGACAAAGTGAGGCTTGGGAAGATGGAACTTACGAACAAGAAGTAGTTCAAGAAACTAGACTTTTTGATACGACAAATTTGGTTACAAGAAGTATGCGTGGCAAAGAAGAAGCGGCAGAATATCGCTATTTTCCTGATCCTGATTTATTGCCTGTTTTATTAAAAGATGAGTTTTTGGATATTAAAATCCCTGAGCTTCCTGATGAGAAGAAAGTACGCTTTATAGACAAGCTTGGTATAAAAGAAAGTGATGCAGAGGTTTTAATCAGTTCTTTAGAAATGAGTCGTTTTTTTGAAAGTCTTATTTCTCAAAATTTAAATCCTAAACTTTGCGTAAATTGGTTAAATACTGAACTTATGGGACTTTTAAAAGGAGAATTGACTATAGAAAATTCTCCTGTAGATGCTCAAAAGCTTGGAGTTTTAATTAAACGCATAGAAGATGGCACTATCAGTGCAAAAGCGGCTAAAGATGTTTTGGCTTTTGTATTTGAAAATACTAGCGTGGAAATTGATGAAGCTATAGAAAAGCTAGGACTTAAACAAGTAAGTGATGACTCAGCCATAGAAGCGGTGATTGAACAAATTTTAAATGCAAATGCCGATAAGGTTGCAGAGTATAAAAGTGGTAAAGAGAAGCTTTTTGGATTCTTTGTAGGTCAAACCATGAAAGAAGGCAAAGGAGCTTTTAATCCTGCAAAAGTAAATGAAATTTTAAAAACAAAGCTTGGTTGATGCGTATAGCGGTTATTGGTGCGGGAAAATGGGGCAGTGCTTTACATCTAGCCTTAAAAGAAAATCACAATTGTTTTATCAGTTCTTTGCATCAGCGTGATTTAGAAGATTTTGTTAGTATAAAAGAAGCTTTAGAATGTGAATATCTTGTTTTTGCTTTAAGTTCTCAAGGGATGCGTGCTTGGCTTAAAGAAAATTTCATCAACAAGGGACAAAAAATTTTAATTGCTTCAAAAGGCATAGAAGATCAAAGTTGTCAATTTTTAGATGAAATTTTTTTAGATTTTGTACCAAAAGAAAATTTTTGTGTTTTAAGCGGTCCTTCTTTTGCTGCTGAAGTGATGCAAAAACTTCCTACTGCTTTGATGATTAGCGGGATAAATCAAGAGCTTTGTAAAAAATTTGCAAGTTTTTTCCCTGATTTTATTAAAACTTATATTGATAATGATGTTCGTGGTGCTGAAATTTGTGGTGCTTATAAGAATGTTTTAGCAATTGCAAGTGGGATTAGTGATGGGTTAAAACTTGGTAATAATGCAAGAGCAGCACTGATTTCAAGAGGACTTATAGAAATGCATCGTTTTGGTAAATTTTTTGGCACTAAAGAAGAAACTTTTTTAGGATTGAGTGGGGCAGGGGATTTGTTTTTAACTGCAACGAGTGTTTTATCAAGAAATTATAGAGTGGGTTTAAAACTGGCGCAAAATCAAAAATTAGATAGTATTTTAGCCGAACTTAATGAAGTAGCAGAAGGTGTAAAAACTGCTTATGCTATAGAAAAACTAGCAAAAATGAAAGGAATTTATACACCTATTGTAAATGAAGTAGTGGCAATTTTTAAGGGTAAAAGCGTGCAAGAAGCAACGCAGAATTTATTAAAACAAAATGATTAAGGAAAAATCATGATAATTAAAAATGCAAAAATTTATGGAGATTCTTTACAAGATATAGAGATTAAAGAAGGAAAAATTACCAATATTGGTTCTAATTTACAAGGCGAAGAAATTTTAGATGCTAAAGGTATGACTTTACTTCCATCTTTTGTGGATTTGTGTGTGAGTTTAAAAAACGATAAATTTTCTTTAGCTAATTTAGAGCTTTTAGAAAATGAGTGTCTAAAAGGAGGAATTTCTAGTATAGTTTTGCGTGATTGCATGGATTTTGATGAAGAAAGTTTTGCTTTATTTTTACAAAATTTAGCTCAAAGAAAGATGCAAATTTTTTCAAGTGTGCGGGTTAAGGATGCAAACGGCAAGCTTAAAAATTTAGCCACTCTTTTAAATAAAGGTGCTTGTGCTCTAGAACTTGACAGCTCTTTAGATGCAAATACTTTAAAAGTAAGTTCACAATATGCTTTTATGAAAGACTCTCCAATTTTTGTGCGTTGTTATGATAAGGATTTTGATGATAATGGAGTGATGAATGATTGTGAAATGAGTTTTGAGCTAGGGCTTATAGGCATGAGTAAAATCGCTGAAACTAGCCAGATAGCTAAAATGAAAGAATTGGCTAAATTTTATAAAAATAAAGTTATTTTTGATCTTTTAAGTTTGAAAGATTCTTTAGTATTATTAGATGAAAAGGATTTAAAACTTGTAAGCATTCATCATCTTATCAAAGATGATAGTGCTTGTGAAGATTTTAATACGGCTGCGAAACTTATGCCACCTTTAAGAAGTAAAGAAGATGTTTTGGCTTTAAGAGAGGCTTTAAAAGAAGGAAAGATTAGCTTTTTAACCTCCCTGCATAGTGCAAAATCAATTTCTTTAAAAGATTTAGCTTTTGATGAAGCGGCTTTTGGAATTCATAGCGTATGCGAATTTATAAGTCTTTGTTATACTTTTTTAATCAAAGAAGGATTTTTAAATTGGCAAGAGCTTTGTCAATTTACAAGTAAAAATCCTAGTGAATTTTTAGGTTTAAATAGTGGAGTTATAGAAGTTGGCAAAGAAGCTAATCTAGTTCTTTTTGATGAGAATGAAGAAATTTTTGCTCCAAAAAGTTCTCTTTATTCTGAGGATAAACTTTTTGGAAAGATTAAGATGCATATAATTAAAGGAAAAAATATTTTAGAAAAATAAGCTTTACTTAAATTCCTAAAGATAGTTTAAATCCTAAAAATACAAGTGCTGCCATAATACCAGCGGCTGGTAAAGTGATAATCCAAGCCAATCCTATAGGCTTCATCATAATCCAATTTGCGTTTTTATTATACACTCCTATACCCAAGATAGCACCTATGAGTATATGGGTGGAGCTAACAGGAATTCCAAATTGTGTAGCTAAGAGTATAACTATGCTTGCACCAAGTTCTGCAGAAAATCCAGTAGTAGGCCGTATGGTTGCAAGTTTTGAACCCACTGTAGTAATCACTTCTTTACCTAAAAACCAAAGTCCTACAACTAGAGCAACTCCAAACATAGCTAAAGCAGCAAAAGGTACAGGAGAAGTCGCGTTAATTGTGCCGTTTTTTAAGACATCTAAAATCGCTGCAAAAGGACCTATAGCATTGGCTATATCATTGGCTCCGTGTGAAAATGCAAAACTAGAGGCTGTAAATATTTGAAACCATGAGAAAATTCTATCAGTAGTTTTATTAAGTTCTGTTTTTTTAACGATTTTGACTATAGCAAATGTTACAACATAACTTATAGTTCCTATAATTCCGATAATCCAAAAGTTTTGTAAAATATCCAAAGTGCTAACATTATTTAAACCTTTAAATAAAAACATTGCCGAAATGATAGCAGCAGCAATACAAGCAATGATTGGCATATGAGTTTTTAAAATAGAGTAAATATCTATATCTTTTTCTTGATCCTTAAATTCCTTCATTTTATTTCTATAGAAATTATTTTCTTGTTCTTCTTCATCCAAAGCTATAGCGGAAAGTTCTTTGATTTGTTCTTCTTGGGATTTTGTTTTTAAATTTAAAAAATATTCTTCTTTGAATTTTTTTCTTTCTTTTTTGATATTTTTCAAATCATCATTTAGTTTTTCTGATGGTTTTAAAATTTTCTTATCAATATATGAATAAATAATATAAGCTACAATACCCCCTAAAAGAGGCGAAGCTACCCAAGAAATAGCTATTCTTAAAATTTCACTCCATTTAACCATAGAGAGTGTTTGGATTCCATCAAATTTTAAAAGCCCCATCATAATGCTAGCACCTACAATCCCACCAACTATACTGTGTGTGGTTGATACAGGTAAGCCTTTCTTGGTTGCAATAAAAATCCAAACCCCAGAGCTTAAAAGTGCAGCAAGCATAATGATAACAAAAAGCATAGGATCTAAAGAATTTGGAAAAATAACAATACCGCTGCGTATGGTCTTAGTAACTTCTGCGCCTGCGAAGATTGCCCCGCTTAGCTCAAAAACAGCTGCTATAATTAAAGCTTGTTTAATGGTTACTGTTTTTGCGCCAACGCTTGTTCCAAAAGAATTGGCTACATCATTTCCACCTATATTAAATGCCATAAAAATGCCAAATATAGAAGCAAGAATAAAAAGAATCAATTGATGTTGCGAAATATAACCAAATCCCCAAATAACAAATGCGATAGTACTGATAATAAAAATAACAAAAGCTATGAGGTTGTCTTTTTGCATTAATAACCCTTTTTTATTTTAATTATACACTTATTTACTTTAAATTTGCTAATTTTATTTTTTAGTCTTTGTGGAATTTTTATTTATATTATTTTTTTATAATAAATACTTAAACAAGAAATAATAAGGAATATAAGAATAATGAGGGGTATTTTTTATATAATAGCATTGTTTTCTTTACTCAATGGCGATGAACTTACAGAGGCTTTAGCAAAAAATAATAATCAAAATTCTTGGGAGCACTTTGATTATAAAAATACCAAAGAAGCTCCAAAAATTCAAGAAGAGAATGTGGATTTTAAAAGCACTTTTGATAGCTTACTTTCAAAAACTTTAGAAAATAATAATGGTATAGATAAAACAGATGGGAATTTAGATTTTCAAAATGAAAATGTGCAGGTTAAAAATTTAAGTTCTCTTTATGAGGGGGAGAATAATTCTTTGCTTTTTCAAAAAGAACTTTTTGTGGCTCAAAATAATTATAATTACTCAGGGGGTTTAATCAATCGTTATGAAAAAGATGATTTTTTATTTGGAGTTAATGGTTTTATTGATAAACAAAAGGAACAAAAAGATACTAAAAGCTTTGGTACAGAGTTTGGTTATAGTAAATTTATAAAGGCTTATAGTAATTATTATATACCCAATGAAGCAGAAAAAAATTTACAGCTTGGAATGAGTTTTGTAATTCCAACTTATACCGCTTTTGCTTTTGATATAAGTAAGGATAATGATAAAACTAATTATCAAGTATCTTACTCTCCTTATAGTGTATTTAGTTTAAATTTATTGCGTCGTGATTATAGTGCAAGAGAGACTGTTGATGATACTGTTGTTCAAGTTGGATTTAGTTTTAATTTCAATGAAAGTTTTTTAAAGCAATTTAGAAAAAAAGATAATACTTTAGAGGAGGTTAATCGATATGATTTCCTCCAAAGAACTCATTAGTTCATTCCAGCATTATGAAATTTTTCTGGATTGTCCATAGCGTAGCGGAATTTTTCCCAATCAATTTGTTTATCCCAGATAGCAACGATTAAAGCTGCTACTGAATTTCCGCAAAGATTTCCAACCGCTCTCATTTCAGACATAAATTTATCAACACCTAAAAGAACACCTATAGCAGCTACTGGTAGAACTTGTGCTAAGGTTGCATTTGCTTCTGAAATTTCCATATTTCCTAGAGCCGCAAGCGTACTTCCAAGCACTATAAAACCTGATCCAGTTACACCTACTGCACCTTTTGAGGCTATCATTAATACTATTAAAATACTGATTTCGTGTGCTAAACTTAAATTTACATTGAAAGCTTGTGCTAGAAAGATTAAGCTCATAGCTAGATAAATATTTGTACAATCAAGATTAAAACTATATCCCGTTGGTAAAACAAGTCCGACTGTTGCTTTAGAAAGTCCTGCTTTTTCTAGTTTTCTCATTAAAGGAGCAAGTGCAGACTCGCTTGAACTGGTTGCAAAAACGATCAATACTTCTCTTGAGATAAATCTCATAAATTTGAAGATATTTACTTTTGCAAAATAACAAATCAGACCTAAGATTCCAAATATAAAAACAAGACATGAAATCAGCATTACTAAAAGTAAATATGCTAAGTTGATCAAAGAGCTAATTCCGTATTGAGCTATGAGTACAGCCATTGCTGAAAAGGCGGCAATAGGACTAAAATACATAATGATTTGTAGAATTTTAAAAACAAAATTTTGTACCACTTCAAAAACTCTTTGAATTGCCTGTTTGTCTTCTATTCTCATTAAAGAAATAATCAAAGCAGTAATTATAGCAATAACTAAAACTTGTATGGTTTTTCCTTCTGTAAAAGGTGTGATAATATCAGTAGGCATAGCATCTTTTAAAATATGCATAATCTCAGAGCTCGCACTTACTTCTGTGGTTTGAGAAATGTATTTTTGAACGCTTTTTGTATCAAGTTGACTTGGATCAAGATTCATTCCATGGCCTGGTTGCATAACATTTGCCATAAAAATACCTATAGCAAGTGCTAAAGTACTTACAACTTCAAAGTAAATAACCGCTTTAGCACCAATGCTACCTACTTTTTTTAAACTTTCAAGACTAATGATGCCCAAAACCAAAGTAACAAAAATAATAGGGCCTATAAGAACCTTTAAAGCACCTATAAAATAATCAACTCCTGGTTTGCTAGCAATGGCTAATTCTTTATCTGTATAGCCAAGTACAATACCTGTAATAATGCCTATAATCACCCAAAATCCAAGACTTTTGATAATACGTTTATATAAAGGCGGTTTTCTTTCAGCTAAAGTTTGACTTAAAGTTTCCAAGTTTATTCACTCCTTTTGATCTTTGTAAAATATAATTTTAACAATGTGTATCGTAAATTTTAACAAAAAAACAAATCTAGAAATACTTTCTTTTATATGATATGATAATTTTTTATATAAACGTTACAAAATTTCTCATTATTTGCATTATAAAATTTAAAATATTTTTGAAAATTTTATAATTTTGTAATTCAGTTTGCTTTTTGTTATTTATTATTGGTAATAATTCTATTTTTGATTTATTTGTTTTATTGGGATGTTTTAAATTATGAAAGAAATAGTTTTGTCTGAAAATGCTTTAATTACCTCTAAAACAGATCTTAAGGGGAATATCATTTATGCCAATAATGACTTTTTAAAATACGCAGGTTATAAAGTCGATGAGCTTTTATATAAATCTCATAATATAGTAAGACATGAAGATATGCCACGCACTGTATTTAAATGTCTTTGGGATTATATTCAAAAAGGAGATGAAATTTTTGCATTTGTGAAAAATAAATCCAAAGATGGTAATTTTTACTGGGTTTTTGCAAATGTAAGTGCTTCATTTGATGCTAATGGAGATATCATCAATTATTATTCTGTTCGTCGTGCACCCAATAGAAAATCTCTTTCTATAATTGAAGAAGTTTATAAAATTTTACTTGAAAAAGAGCAAAAATCAGGCATTAATGCTGGAGTTTCAGCTTTAATGGATATTGTAAGTTCTTATAAAATGACTTATAATGAACTTATTTTTAACTTACAAGAAAATAACTAAATAAGATATATTTAATCTTTTTTATTGTATAATTTTCGCCTAAAAATTAAAGTAATATATTATTAAAGTATTGTTTTGATTTATGATTTCAAAAAATTTTCAATAAAAGGGGTAAATTTATGGTGAAAAATGGATTATTATCAACTATTTTTCTAAGTGTTATCGGTGTTTTAGGTGTCATTTTTATTCATATTTTTGTTGGAGCGATAATTTTTGTTTTAATCGCTGTTTTAATGATTTATTTGCTTAGACAACACAAAGATGAGCAAATAATGATAGATAAACTTTTGGTTCTTTGTAGAGAGTTAAAAGAAGGAAATTTTGACAATAGAATTATCTATGTAAAAACAAAAAGCAAAAAATTAGCCGAAATAGCAGATAATCTTAACAATACTATTGATGGGCTAGAAGCTTACTTAAGGGAAATTAATACTTCTATTTCTTGTTCTCAAAAAGGTGAATTTTATCGCAAGGCTTTGCCTGAAGGTTTAAAAGGAATTTTTGCTCATAATATCGAATTTATAAATAAAGCTTTAGCAAACATAGAAGTGACAGCAAGATCTACTTTTAAAAATGCTTTATCAAGAACTTTAATGGATTTAAGCCTTGGAAATCAAAATAAAGACATGTCTCAAATTTCTAGCTCATTAAATCAAGATATTAGTATAATGAAAAATGTATATGATACAGTGGATGCCATTTCTCATACAGCTACAGAAAATGGTTCAGAAGTGGATTCTTTACAAAGTGCTATGGGTTCTTTAATGGATGTTGTAAATTCGAGCAAGGAGACAGTACAAACTTTTGTGGCTAATTCACAAAATATTACTTCAGTGGTTGAAGTAATACGCGATATAGCCGATCAAACCAATCTTCTAGCTTTAAATGCTGCTATTGAAGCTGCGCGTGCAGGAGAGCATGGTAGGGGCTTTGCGGTTGTGGCTGATGAAGTTAGAAAGTTAGCAGAAAGAACTCAAAGATCTACAAGCGAAATTTCTATTGCAATTCAGACTATGCAACAAGATTTTGTAAATATCCAAAGTGGCAGTGAGCAAGTTTTTAACATTGTTAGTGAATCTGAAGAAAGAATTAATAAATTTTCTCAAGCTTTTAAACGTCTAGAAGAAAATAGTAGTGCTCTTGGTGTTAATTTTGGATCCTTTGCAAAGAGATTGATTTTGTCTGTGGTTAAAATCGATCATATTCTTTATAAATCAAATATATATTTAAATTTAAATGGGGCTCAAAATTTCAATCTTGAAAGTGTAGATCCAATTTCTAATCTTTGTCAAGATGAGAGAGCTCAAGGTGTTATTAATGAGCTTAGTTCTGAAACTGAGTTAAATTTAGCTAAAGAATTTATAAAAGATAACGCTAAAAAAGCAATAGAAGAATCAAGTCAAGATTATATCGATCAAAAAGCTTATGATGCGATTGTAAATGATATTAAATCACTAGAGCAAAGAAGTGCTGAAATCTTAGCAAAATTAAAAATATAAATTAAGAGGGTGGGAAAATGTCAAGAGAAATTTTTTTACAAGAAGATAGTTTAATTACTTCTAAAACAGATTTAAAAGGTAAAATAGTTTATGCAAATGATGATTTTTTAAAGTATGCAGGTTATACCATGGGTGAAGTTTTAAATAAACCTCATAACATAGTAAGACATGAAGAGATGCCAAAAACTGTTTTTAAATATTTATGGGATTATATGAAAGAAGGCAAAGAAATTTTTGCTTACGTAAAAAATAAAACCAAAGATAACAATTATTATTGGGTTTTTGCAAATGTAACCCCATCAATAGATGTTAATAATAATATCATAGGCTATTATTCCGTTCGTCGTATGCCAAATAAAAGCGCTATTTCTACAATAGAAAGTCTTTATAGCGATCTTTTAAGAGCAGAACAGCAACAAGGCTTAAATAAGGGTGTTGAGATGCTTAAAAATTTCTGCAAAGATGCAGATAAAACTTATAATGAGCTAATCTTTTCTCTTCAAGAAGCTAAATAAATTTTTGTTAGACTTAAAACGAGTTTGTTTTAAGTCTAAATATTATATAATCTTTCTTTTAAAAATTCACATTTTTCAAGGTAAAATATGTTTGATGTCATTGTTATAGGTGGTGGACATGCAGGTGTTGAAGCAAGTGCTGCTGCTGCTAGAATGGGTAAAAAAACCTTACTTTTAACTACATTGATTGAGCAAATAGGAGCGGCAAGTTGTAATCCAGCCATAGGTGGACTTGCTAAAGGGCATTTGGTAAAAGAACTTGATGCCATGGGTGGTCTTATGGGTGAAATCACCGATGAAGCAGGGATACAATTTCGCATTTTAAATGAAAGTAAGGGTGTAGCCGTTCAAGGAAGTAGGGCGCAAATTGATATGGATAAATACCGTATCATTGCACGTAATAAACTTTTAAAACTTCCAAATTTAGAAATTTCTCAAGAACAAGCGAGTGTTTTAATCGTAGAAAATGATGAAGTTAAAGGCGTAAAAACAAATTTAGAAAACACATATTTTGCCAAAAAAGTGATACTTACAACAGGAACTTTTTTAAATGGACTTATTCATGTAGGTGAAAATAAACTTCAAGCAGGAAGGGTAGGGGAGCTTGCTTCGGTAAATTTAGGAAATTATCTGCAAACTTTGGGTTTAAAAATGGGACGTTTAAAAACAGGAACTTGCCCAAGAGTGAATGCAAAAAGCATTGATTTTAGTGTGCTTGAAATTCAAGATGGTGATGTAAATCCTAAAGCTTTTAGTTTTCGTTCAAGAAATTTCAATCCTACTCAACTTCCTTGTTATATCGCACGCACTAATACAACTACACATGAGATTATTAAGAATAATTTTTATCGTGCTCCGCTTTTTACAGGACAGATTGAAGGTGTGGGGCCAAGGTATTGTCCTTCTATAGAAGATAAGATCAATCGTTTTAGCGACAAAGAAAGCCATCATCTTTTTATAGAGCCTCAAACTATCGATGCGACGGAGTATTATATCAATGGTTTTTCTACTTCTTTACCTTATGAAGTACAAACTCAAATGTTGCGTTCTGTAAAGGGTTTTGAAAATGCTAAAATAACCCGTTTTGGTTATGCTATAGAATATGATTATATAGAGCCAACTGAACTTAAGCATACTTTAGAACTTAAAAAGATTAAAAATCTTTATTGTGCAGGACAGATTAATGGAACTACAGGTTATGAAGAGGCTGCAGCACAAGGCTTTATGGCGGGAATCAATGCAAGCTTAAGCATAGATATGAAAGAGCCTTTGATTTTAAGGCGTGATGAAGCTTATATAGGAGTTTTAATCGATGATTTGGTAGTAAAAGGCACAAAAGAACCTTATAGAATGTTTACTTCAAGAGCGGAATTTAGACTGCTTTTAAGGGAAGAAAATGCTATACTTAGACTTGGAAAATATGGCTATGATTTAGGGCTTTTAAGCGAGCAAGATTTTACTTATATACAAAATATCGCAAACAATCTTCAAAAAGGACTTGAATTTTTACTTTCTAAAGAATTTACGCCTAACAACCAAAATAATGCTTTTTTAGAGAGTTTAGGAGAAGATAAAATTTCTTCTATAGTCAATCTTCAAAAAATTGTTGCAAGAGCAAGTTTTGATATAGAAAAATTAAAAAAACTTGACCCTATATTTGAAACCATGGATCATTACTCCTTAAGAGAGATTTTAAATGAGGCAAAGTATTATCATTACATTAGTATGCAAAAAGCTCAAGTAGAAAAAATGAAAAATCTTAGTGAGCTTAAAATTCCTGAAAATTTTGATTTTAAAAGTGTAAGTGGTTTGAGTAATGAGGTTGTAGAAAAGCTTAATCATCATAAACCTCCAACCATTTTTGCTGCAAGTCAAATCAGTGGAATCACTCCTGCAGCGTTGGATATTTTGCAAATTTATATCAAAATGCAAAAGAAAAAAGCTTAAATGCTTGCTTTTTTTATTTTTTTATCTACTTTAGTTTTACTTTTTTGGCGTCCATGGAATTTACCTATTTGGGTATTTTCTAGCTTGGGGGCTTTTTTTGTTTTTATTTTTCAATTGGTAGATTTTAAAGATGCTTGTTTTGTTTTTTCTTTGGTTTGGGATAGTTCTTTAACTTTGGTTGGGTTGATTATCCTTTCTTTTAGCTTGGAAGCTTTGGGATTTTTTGATTTTATTGCGAGTAAAATTTTGTATTTTTCTAGAGAGAAAAATCAAGAAAAAATTTATATCAGTACAAAAAAAATGATGTTATTTTTGTTGATTTTTGTATTTTTTCTTTCTGCATTTTTTGCTAACGATGGAGCGATTTTAATCATTACACCTATTATTATAGCTTTATTTTCAACTCTTAAAGATTGTAAAAATCATGCTTTTATTTTAAGTTCTTTTTTACTTAGCCTTTCTTTTTTATGTGATGCAAGTTCAAACGCTTTGGTTATTTCAAATTTAACCAATATCATCACAGCAAATTATTTTAAGATAGAATTTTTAGAATTTGCTAAAAATATGTTTTTGCCAAATTTTTTTGTTTTGCTTTCTACTATAGTTACGGTTTTTGTGCTTTATGTGAGAGTTTTACCTAAAAGGCTTGAATTTAAATTAATCAAAAAAGAGCAAATTTCATTGAAATTGTTTTTTCTTTGCATAGTATTTTTATTTCTTTTTGTTATCAGTTTTTTTATAGGTGAAATTTTTAATATTAAAATAAGTTTTTTTGCTTTGCTTTGGGCGGGAATTTTTTGGCTTATTATTTTAAAAATTCAAGGTAAAAAAAGTATTAAAATTCTTTTTGAAGCACCTTATGGAGTTTTGCTTTTTAGTTTTGGGCTTTATATGGTGGTTTTTGCTTTACATAAAATAGGTGTGAGTGAAATTTTGGTTAAAAGCTATGCTTTTTTGATGCAAGATAAGAGTGGAATTTTTGGTGTGGCTTTGATTTCAGCTTTTGGATCTTCTGTGTTTAATAATTTGCCTATGGTTTTAATCGGAGATTTGGCATTAAAAGAATATTTTGAGAATTTTTCTTTTGATTCTTTGATGATTTATGCACATCTTTTAGGTGTAAATATAGGTCCAAAACTTACGCCAATAGGTTCTTTAGCAACTTTGCTTTGGCTTGGAGTTTTGGCTAGAAAAGGCATTAATATTTCTTTTTGGCAATATTGTAAATTTGGCTTTTTGATAACTTTACCTGTGCTTGTTTTTTCTCTTTTTGCTCTTATTGTCTAAATATCAAAACTTGTTAAACAAAGAAAAAATTTATTTTAATTTCGATAAACTTTTAACTTGGTTAAAAAATAAAATCGAAAGGAGCAAGTTATGGCTACATCTGAGAGTAGACGAAGCTTTATGGGCTTTGCATTTGGAAGCGTAGCTGCTGTAGGCGGTGTTTTCTCACTTGTTGCGATGAAAAAAACTTGGGATCCGCTTCCAAGTGTTAAAGCTGCAGGTTTTACTACAGTAGATTTATCAGGAATGCAAGATGGAGAGCTTAGAACTATAGAATGGCGTAAAAAGCCTATTTTTATATTAAAAAAAGATGCGAGTATGCCAAAAGATGAAAAACGTGATGTTGTGGTAGATAACGCAGCTTATACTGTGGTTATAGGACTTTGTACACATTTGGGTTGTATACCTGCTTACCAACCAAGTGAGCAATTGTTTAAATGCGCCTGTCATGGTGGAGAATTTGACACAAGTGGAAAAAATGTCTTTGGACCTCCTCCAAAGCCTCTTGAAATTCCTCCTTTTAAGATTGATGGAACCAAGCTTGTTTTAGGTGAAGAGGGTCCTGAATATAAAAAAATGATAGCGGAGGCTTAAGATGGCACAAATTAGAAAAGCTAATGGTCTTGTAGATTGGCTTGATCAAAGACTTGCGGTACATAAACTGCTTGATGTTTTAATGGTAAAGTATTGGATACCAAAGCAAATTAACTTTCTTTGGGCAATGGGGGTTATTTTAACCACTCTTTTTGCAGTGCTTTTTGTTACAGGACTTTTACTTGTGATGTATTATAAACCAGATACTGCACTTGCTTTTGATAGTGTGAATAAGACTATTATGCAAGAGGTGGACTATGGATGGCTTTGGCGTCACATGCATGGTGTTGCCGCTTCTGTTGTATTTTTGATTATATACATACATATGCTAACAGGAATTTATTACGGTTCTTATAAAAAAGGTCGTGAGATGATTTGGGTTAGCGGTATGCTTTTGTTTGTTGTATTTTCTGCTGAAGCTTTTAGTGGGTATATGCTTCCTTGGGGACAAATGAGTTATTGGGCAGCTCAAGTAATCACTAATCTTTTTGGAGGGATACCATTTATTGGCCCTGAGCTTGTGATTTGGATTCGTGGAGATTATGCGGTTTCTGATCCAACTTTAACAAGATTTTTTATGCTTCATGTGTGCTTGCTTCCTATAGTTATCATTGCTATTATAGCATTTCACTTCTATTCTTTAAGAATTCCTCATGTTAATAATGAAATTTCTGAAGAACTTGACTTTGATTTAGAGGCTGAAAAATACATGGCAGGTGACACAAAGGGTTCTAAAGTGATTCCTTTTTGGCCAGGATTTTTATCAAAAGATTTTATGTATATAAGCTTTTTTATGATTTTCTTCTTTTATTTGGTCTGTTTTAAATTTGAATTTGCAATGGATCCAATTAATTTTGATCCAGCTAATGCGCTTAAAACACCAGCTCATATTTATCCTGAGTGGTATTTCTTATGGAGTTATGAAGTTTTAAGAGGATTTTTCTTTGATATTGCAGGTATTAAAGCTTTTGATATAGGTTTGGCTGCATTTGGTATTGCTCAAGTGATTTTCTTCTTGCTTCCTTGGCTTGATAGAAGTGATGTGGTAAAACCAGCTCATGAAAGACCTTTATTTTTCATTTGGTTTTGGATATTGCTTATCGATTTAATTGTTTTAACAGTTTATGGAAAATTACCTCCAACAGGTGTAAATGCTTGGGTAGGATTTTACGCTTCTATAGTATTTTTACTTTTACTTATTGTAGTTTTACCGGTTATTACTATTATGGAGAGAAAAGGAGCTAAACAATGAGAGAAATAAAAATATTTTTAGTTGTAGTAGTTTTTACTGCACTTGTATATTGGGGGGTAGAGCCTTATGCTCATTCAGTGATGAAGCCTCATGTTGCTCCTGCAAATTTTGATTTTGCTGTTGAAGATACTACTTTTGCAAAAGGTATAGTTGAAGCTAAAGAATTAGCTCTAAAAGATGCGCAAGCTTCAGGAGATGCTAAAAGAATAGAGAGTGCAAACAAAGAACTTGAAAAAGCAAAAGAAGAATTAAGCAAGGTTGAAACACTTTGGGCAGATGTTGCAAAGATCGATTTTGCTAAGGGTGATGCAAAAAAAGGTAAAGAATTTTTTGAAAATAACTGTTTTGCATGTCATGGTGTAAAAGAAGATGGAATAGCAGCTAATATTACTGATTCTTCTATGGGAGTAATACCGCCTGATCTTAGTGCAGCTGGTGCTATTTTTGATGAAAAATTTTTAGCAGCTTTGATTATGCATCCTGCGCTTGCTTTAAAAGTAGATCATAAATTTGGCGATGCTTTTATTATGACGGCTTACAATAAAGATACTTCAGGAGAAAGTGAAGAAGCTACAAATGCAAATATAGCCAATGTAATTGCTTATCTTAAAGATGTGAGTGTTAAATTTGAAGCCAATGAAGATGCTACTATTAAGAAAGATGTTGAGGCAAAATATGCTAAAATGGAAAATAGTGCTCAAAAAGCGGCTTTAATGGAAAAAGATATAAAATTTGCTAAAGATAAAGCAACTTTTATTGAGGCTTGCGGACGTTGTCATGATATGAAATACGATAGCTTTTTTACTCCATCAAATCAAAATGATTTAAAAACTTATTTAGGCTCTGTTCCGCCTGATCTTTCTATGATGATAAGATCTCGTGGTGAGCAATATTTACATGATTTTATTAATAATACTCAAAAACTTCTTCCAGGAACCGCTATGCCAAGAGTAGGTTTAACAGAAGCTGCACAGGCTAAGGTTGTATCTTATATTGATCAAGTGGGTGATAGCAAAAAAGAAGAAAGAAAAACTACAGGAATTTATGTAATGATATTCTTTGTAATTTTAAGTATTTTTGCTATAGGTTGGAAGCGTTCTGTTTGGTCTAAATTACATTAATATTACATTTTTTGCCATTATTTAATGATAATGGCAAAAATCTTATTTTTTCTTCATTTTTATTAATTTTTAATATTTAAAGAGAGATACTCCAAAATATAATTATTTTAGAATTTAGGAGTATTTTATGTTAGAAAAAACTTTAATCAAATCAATTTTAAAAAAATGGGATTATGGGGATTTTAGAGTTATTTTTTGGGATAAAGAAGAATTTTTTATCGGAAACAAACCTGCTAAATTTTCTTTAATTTTTAAAGAAAAAATTCCTTTTTTGGAGTTATTTGGTGATACAAGTTTAGTTTTTGCAAGACATTATATGCAGGCAAAACTTGACATAGAGGGCGATTATGATGAAATGGCTAGGGTATTATATTATTTTTCTAATCAGCAATTTTTTAAAACCAAAAAAGATGTATTGAGTAAAATAACTCAAAAGCAAGAAAGTAAAAATATCAAAAGTCATTATGATATAGGTAATGATTTTTATAAGCTTTGGCTTGATGATACTATGAGCTATTCTTGCGCTTATTTTAAAGAGCCTAATAATACTCTTTATGAAGCTCAAATTAACAAAATAGAACATACCCTTAAAAAACTTGATTTAAAAGAAGGAGAAAAGCTTTTAGATATAGGTTGTGGTTGGGGTTGGCTTTCTATTATGGCGGCTCAAAAGTATGGAGTTAAGGTTGTTGGAATTACTATTTCAGAGGAGCAGTGTAAAAAAGCTAAGGAAAGAGTAAAAGAACTTGGTCTTGAAGATAAAATAGAAATAAGACTTCAAAATTATCAAGATTTAGAATTTGAAAATTATTTTGATAAAGTTGTTTCTGTGGGTATGTTTGAACATGTAGGCAAAGAGAATTTAGGACTTTATTTCATGAAAGTAAAACAAGTGTTAAAACCTGGAGGTTCTATGCTTTTGCATTCTATTTTAGCTATGTTTGAAGGAAAAACAAATGCTTGGATAGATAAATATATTTTTCCAGGAGGATATTTACCTTCTTTAAGAGAGGTTGTAAGTGCTATGAGTGAGTGGGATTTTCATCTTCTTTTAGCAGAAAGTTTAAGAATACACTATGCAAAAACTTTAGATTTATGGGATGAAAATTTTAACAAAGTATTAGACAAGGTAAGGGAAAAATATGATGAAGAATTTATAAGAATGTGGGATTTGTACCTTCGTTCTTGTGCCTCTGCTTTTCGTGTTGGAAGCGTGGATTTGTTTCAATTTTTAATCACAAAAGAAATCAATAATAATCTAAGTCTTACCAAGGACTACATATATAAGTAAAAACTAAACTTAAATTTGATAAAATCTTAGCTTCATTTCACGCACATCAATCCTTTTTAGCTTGTGTAAATTAAGGGATGTGGAGGAATAAAGCTAAATTTATAAGGAGAAACTCATGGTTAGTATGAGAGATTTATTAGAATGCGGTGTGCATTTTGGACACCAAACAAGACGCTGGAATCCAAAGATGAAAAAATTCATTTTTGGCGAGAGAAAAGGTATTTATGTAATTGATTTACAAAAAACTTTAAGATATTTTAGATATACCTATAATATCGTTCGTGACGCTGCTGCTGAAGGAAAAACTATACTTTTTGTTGGGACAAAAAAACAAGCAGGTGGAGCGATTAAAGAATACGCTGAAAAATGCGGTATGCCTTATGTAAATCATAGATGGCTTGGCGGTATGATGACAAATTTTGGTACCATTCGCCAATCAATTAGAAAATTAGAAGTAATTGAAAAAATGGAAGAAGATGGAAGTATTAAACTTTTAACTAAAAAAGAAGCTTTAATGCTTACAAGAAAAAAAGAAAAATTATTAGCTTATTTAGGTGGAATTCGTTATATGAAAACTCAACCTGATATGATTTTTGTTATTGACACAGTAAAAGAAAAAATTGCTGTTCAAGAAGCAAATAGATTAAGAATTCCTGTTGTAGCTCCACTAGATACAAACTGCGATCCTGACTTGGTAACTTATCCTATTCCAGGAAATGATGATGCAATCCGTTCAGTGCAACTTTTCTGCCAAGAAATGGCTGAAGCGATTAATGAAGGAAAAGCTTTAAGAGAACAAGATGGCGAAGCTTTAGTAAATGAAGAAAAAGAAATCACCGATGAAGAGAAAAAAGAAGTTTTAGATGAAGCGATGAGCGAAGAAGACTTCGGTGAGGAGCAAGAATAATGGCTGAAATTACTGCTGCAATGGTAAAAGAACTCCGCGAAAGTACAGGCGCGGGGATGATGGATTGTAAAAATGCTTTGAGTGAAACTAATGGAGATTTTGATAAAGCAGTACAACTTTTAAGAGAAAAAGGTTTAGGTAAGGCTGCTAAAAAAGCAGATAGACTTGCTGCAGAAGGTTTAGTAAGTGTAAAAGTAAGTGATGATTTTACAAGTGCAACTGTAAGTGAGATTAATTCCGAAACAGATTTTGTGGCAAAAAATGATCAGTTTATCGCTTTGACAAAAGATACTACAGCTCATATTCAAAGCAATAGCTTGCAAAGTGTGGAAGAACTTCACTCAAGTACAATTAATGGCGTAAAATTTGAAGAATATTTAAAAAGTCAAATTGCAACTATAGGAGAAAACTTAGTTGTAAGAAGATTTGCAACTTTAAAAGCAGGTGCTAACGGCGTTGTAAATGGTTATATCCATACAAATGGCCGTGTTGGTGTTGTGATCGCTGCAGCTTGTGATAGTGCTGAAGTAGCTTCAAAATCAAGAGATTTATTAAGACAAATTTGTATGCATATTGCAGCAATGAGACCAAGTTATTTAAGTTATGAAGATTTGGATATGACTTTTGTTGAAAATGAATACAAAGCTTTGGTTGCTGAACTTGAAAAAGAAAATGAAGAAAGACGCAGACTTAAAGATCCAAATAAACCTGAACATAAAATTCCTCAATTTGCAAGTCGCAAACAATTAAGCGATGCAATTTTAAAAGAAGCTGAAGAAAAAATCAAAGAAGAGCTTAAAGCTCAAGGTAAACCTGAAAAAATTTGGGACAATATTATCCCGGGTAAAATGAATAGTTTTATAGCTGATAATTCTCAACTCGATAGCAAACTTACTTTAATGGGTCAGTTTTATGTAATGGATGATAAAAAAACTGTAGAACAAGTGATCGCTGAAAAAGAAAAAGAATTTGGCGGAAAAATTAAAATTGTTGAATTTATTTGCTTTGAAGTTGGCGAAGGTTTAGAAAAGAAAACTGAAGATTTTGCGGCTGAAGTTGCTGCACAACTTTAAAAACGGTTAAAAATGGAACTCTTAAGAGCGGAAAATTTAAGCCATAGTTTTGATTATCCGCTTTTTGAGGGTTTAAATCTTACTTTAAATACCAAAGATTGCATTGCTATTCAAGGGAGTAGCGGTTGTGGTAAATCTACTCTTTTGCATATACTTTCTTCTTTATTGATTCCAAAAAAAGGTGAAGTTTTTTTTAAAGGTTCTAGTCTTTATCAGATAGATGAAAACGAAAGATTAAAAATTCGCCGTTATGATTTTGGTATTATTTTTCAGACACATTATCTTTTTAAAGGTTTTTCAGCTTTAGAAAATATCGAACTTGCTAGTGTTTTATCAGGTCAAGATTTAGATGAGAAGATTTTAAAAAGGTTAGGTATTGATACGCTTTTACATCAAAAAATAGGAAAGCTAAGTGGTGGACAACAACAGCGTGTGAGTATCGCACGTGTGCTTTGTAAAAAACCAAAGATTATTTTTGCTGATGAAGCAACTGGAAATTTGGATTTTGATAATGCTAAAAATGTTATCGAACTTTTAATATCCTATGTTAAAGAAAATGATGCAGCTTTATTTTTTGTAACTCACGATAGCAAGCTTGCAAGTTTTTGTGATAAAACTTATACTATAAACGCCAATGGAATTTGTTAATTATTTAGGTGATAAAAATGTTGTAACTTTTATGTTGCTTCTTGCTAGAATGAGTGGTCTTATAGTTTTTTTTCCTTTTTTTTCACATAATTCTATTCCTATGGTGATAAAAAGTACTATAGTTTTATTTTTGACTATGTATTTATATCCTTTGGCTAGATTAGAATCTTTGCATTTAGATAGTTTTTTTGTTTTACAGCTTATTAGTGAAGTGATTTTTGGAATGATAGCAGGATTAATGCTTCAAATTATTTTTGCTATTATTATGATGGCAGGTGAGCAGATTGCTTTTACTATGGGATTTACTATGGCAAGTATATTAGATCCAAGTTCTGGAACGAGCATGCCTATCACATCTCAAATTTTAAATTTACTTGCTTTGATGTTTTTTCTTGCTTTCGATGGTCATCATTTAATGCTTTTGTTTTTAAGTCATTCTTTAGGTTATATCAGTTTAGGTGGCTTTTATCCGCATGAGAATTTAATGCATTATTTAAATATGGGCATGTTTAATATTTTCATCATAGGTTTTACTATGAGCTTTCCTATACTTGGAATTTCACTTTTGGCCGATGTTATTTTTGGGCTTTTGATGAAAACAATGCCACAATTTAACCTTTTAGTTATTGGCTATCCTATAAAGATAGCTTTAGGTTTTATTGTTTTGATCGCTATTTTATTAGTTATGATGCAATATTTTAAAAATTTAATTTTAGAACTTTTTACTCATATGCAAACTCTTTTTTTCTCCTAAGGAAAGGATAAATGAAATTATCGTAAAATAGCGATTATTTTTTAAGGATTAAAGTGATGAAAATTTTACTTTTAAATGAAAACCCTGTAGTTTCAAGACTTGTAAGCCTTAGTGCTAAAAAAATGTCTTATGATTTTGAAGAACTTAATGCTTATAGTGAAAATTTGGGTAATTATGATGTGATTGTTGTAGATAGCGATACTCCAGCACCTTTAAAAATTCTTAAAGAAAAATGCGATAGATTGATTTTTTTAGCTCCGCGAAACCAAAATGTAGAAGATATAGATGCGCAAATTTTACAAAAACCTTTTTTACCTACAGATTTTTTAAATTTACTTAATAATAAAGATGTAAACAAACATGCACCTATTGATTTGCCAATGTTAAGCAATGATGAAAATCCTTATGCTGATATAAGTTTAGATTTGGATAATTTAAATTTAGATGATTTACCTGATGAAAATTCTTTAAATATAAATTCAGAGGGAATGGAAGATTTGAGTTTTGATGATGATGCGCAAGATGATAATGCAAACAAAACTTTAGAAACTCAAAATTTAGAAGATGAAAATTTAGAACAAGAAACAACTAAAGAACAGATTCAAGAAGACATTCAAACTGATTTAGATTTAACTTTAGAAGATAGCAAAAACGAAAAAGAAGACTTAAGCCAAAAACATACAGCTTTGGATACTGGGCCTAGTTTAGATGAGCTAGATGATAAAAATGATAAAGATTTAGAAATCAAAGAAGATGATAAAAATGAAGAAATAGAAAAGCAAGAATTATTAGACGATTCTAAAACAAATGCATTAGAAGTGCAAGAAGAGCTTAGCGAATCTCAAGATGATAATGCAAACAAAACTTTAGAAACTCAAAATTTAGAAGATGAAAATTTAGAACAAGAAGCAACTAAAGAACAGACTCAAGAAGACATTCAAACTGATTTAGATTTAACTTTAGAAGATAGCAAAAACGAAAAAGAAGACTTAAGCCAAGAACATACAGCTTTGGATACTGAGCCTAGTTTAGATGAGTTAGATGATAAAAATGATGAAGATTTAGAAGATAACAAAGAATTACAAGCTAATATGAGCGACTTTGATGATCTTCCTGAGGTTGAAGAGCAAGAAAAAGAAATGGATTTTGATGATCTTCCTGAGGATGCTGAATTTTTAGGTCAAGCAAAATATAATGAAGAATTAGAGGAAAATTTAGAGGAGTTTGCTCCTGTTGTGGAAGAAGATGTTCAAGATGAAATAGATGATTTTGCTTCAAATTTGAGTACTCAAGATCAAATCAAAGAAGAACTAGCTCAACTTGATGAGCTTGATTATGGTATTGATAGTGATAATAGTAGCAAGGTCTTAGAAGATTTTAAAGATGAACCAATTTTAGACGATAAAGAATTAGGAACAAATGAAGAGGAAGTGGTTGTGCCAAATTTAAATATAAGTGATTTTGATACATTGAAAGAAAGTGATATACAAGAAGCTCTTGGAGAGGAAATCTTAGAAAAAAATGAAGAGCCTGTAGTAAGTGATGTAACTAAAGATGATAATAGCGAAGAGATAGTTAATGAGCTTAGCCAAAGCATAGCAGGAGCGATCACTTCAAGTATTAAAGATGATACCTTAAAAGCTGCTCTTAAGGGTATGAATATGAATATAAATATAAACATTAGTTTTAAAGAGGATTGAAATTGCAAGGTTTTGTTTTGTTGATTTCAGGTCCTAGTGGTGCTGGAAAATCAACTCTTTTAAAAAAACTTTTTGATGAATTTGAAGATGAGCTTTATTTTTCTATTTCTTCAACAACTCGCAAACCAAGAGAGGGTGAAAAAAATGGAATACATTATCATTTTATATCCCATGAAGAATTTCAAAAAGGTATAGATAGTGATCATTTTTTAGAATGGGCTAGAGTGCATGAAAATTTTTATGGTACTTCTTTAAAGCACACTCAAAATGCTTTAGATAATGGAAAAATAGTTGTTTTTGATATTGATGTGCAAGGATTTAAAATAGCCAGACAAAAAATGGCCGATAAGATTGTTTCTGTTTTTATTACTACAAAAAATAAAGATGAGTTAAAAAAAAGACTTATTAAGCGAAATACTGATACAATAATACAACTAGAAAGAAGATTACAAAACGCTAGTGATGAAATGAAAGAGCTTAGCGAGTATGATTATCTTATCATTAACGATGAGTTAAAGCAAAGTTATGAAGCATTGCGAGCGATTTTAATCGCCCATAAATTTAGAACCAAAGGGCAGAATCTAGGGCAAATTCAAAATATTTGGAATGAAGGAGAATAAAATGGGTGGTTGGTCAAGTCCAAGTCATTGGTTGATTATTTTATTGATTGTTGTATTGCTTTTTGGAGCAAAAAAAATTCCAGAACTTGCAAAGGGTTTAGGCAAAGGTATTAAAACTTTTAAAGATGAAATGAATAATGATGATGAAGTAGCAAAAAATACTCAAAAAATAGAAGAAAACAAAAACACAACTAATAATACAAATGCTGATGCAAGTATAGACGAAACAAAAAAAGCTTAAGGTTTAGTCTTTTGAAAAGTATTATTTTTAATGAAATTAAAAAGATTTTAGAGTGTGATTTTGCGCTTGAAAATCCAAAGGATAAAAATTTAGCACATTTTGCTACCCCTTTGGCTTTTTCACTAGCTAAGGAATTAAAAAAATCCCCTATGTTGATCGCTAGCGACTTAGCGAGCAAATTTCAAAATCATGATTGTTTTGAATCAGTTGAAGCTGTAAATGGGTATTTAAATTTTAGAATTTCCAAAACTTTTTTAAATGAACTTGCAAATCAGGCTCTAGCAAATCCAAATGATTTTACCAAAGGAGAAAAAAAACAAGAAAGTTTTTTGCTTGAATATGTGAGTGCAAATCCTACTGGGCCTTTACACATAGGACATGCAAGAGGCGCTGTTTTTGGAGACACCTTAACAAGACTTGCAAGACATTTGGGCTATAAATTTGATACAGAATACTATGTTAATGATGCGGGTAATCAAATTTATTTACTAGGGCTTTCTATTTTACTAAGTGTGAAAGAAAATATACTTCATGAAAATGTTGAATATCCAGAGCAATATTACAAAGGCGAGTATATAGCAGATTTAGCAAAAGAAGCTTTTGAAAAATTTGGTAAAGAATTTTTTAGTGAAGAAAATATCCCTAGTTTGGCTGATTGGGCAAAAGATAAAATGCTTGTTTTGATTAAACAAAATTTAGAACAAGCAAAGATTAAAATTGACAGCTATGTAAGCGAAAGATCGTATTATGATGCTTTAAATGCAACTTTAGAATCTTTAAAAGAGCATAAAGGAATTTACGAGCAAGAAGGTAAAATTTGGCTTGCTTCTTCGCAAAAAGGCGATGAAAAAGATAGGGTAATTATCCGTGAAGATGGACGCGGGACTTATTTGGCAGCAGATATTGTTTATCATAAAGATAAAATGAGTCGTGGTTATGGAAAGTGTATTAATATCTGGGGAGCAGATCATCATGGTTATATCTCTAGAATGAAAGCTGCGATGGAATTTTTGGGATTTGACTCTAATAATCTTGAGATTATTTTAGCACAAATGGTTTCCCTACTTAAAGATGGAGAACCTTATAAAATGAGTAAAAGAGCAGGAAATTTTATCTTGATGAGCGATGTGGTTGATGAGATAGGAAGTGATGCTTTGCGTTATATCTTTTTGAGCAAAAAATGCGATACGCATTTGGAATTTGATATTAGTGATTTGCAAAAAGAAGATAGTTCTAATCCTGTGTATTATATCAACTATGCACACGCTAGAATTCATCAAGTATTTGCTAAAGCTGGTAAAAAAATCGATGATGTAATGAAAGCTGATTTACAAAGTTTAAATCAAGATGGCGTAAATTTACTCTTTGAAGCTTTGAATTTAAAGGCTGTTTTAAACGATGCTTTTGAGGCTAGAGCTTTGCAAAAAATTCCTGATTATCTTAAAAATTTAGCTGCAAATTTTCATAAATTCTACAATGAAAATAAAGTTGTAGGCTCTGCAAATGAAAATGATTTGCTTAAATTATTTTCTTTGGTTGCTCTTAGTATTAAAACCGCATTTTCTTTAATGGGTATTGAAGCAAAAAACAAAATGGAACATTAAAACCGCATTTTGCTGTTTTAATAGTTTAGTAAAAATACTGCTATTATCACGATAATGATACCTAAAATTCCTATTTTGTTTAATTTTTCTTTATATAAAATCCATCCACCAAGACAAGTTCCTATGATGCCTATAGCACCCCAAGTTGAGTAAGCTATGCTTAAAGGAACATATTTTAAAGAAAAAGAAAGTAGGAAAAAAGCAAGTATAGCATTGACAATCGCAGCTAAGCCCCAAATTTTATGCTTAAAACCATCTGATTTTTTTAGCAATAAATTTGCTACGATATCTAACAATGCTGATAAAATAATGATAAAAATATACATTATTCTTTAACCTCGCCTATATTAATCATGATAATTCCAACGATAGAAAGAATAATGCCTAGAATTTGAGTTAAGGTTAAACTCTCTTTAAAAACTATAAAAGAAACTAAAAGTATAAGAATAATCCCTAAAAGTTCCCATACAGCATAGGCTATGCCTACTTGAATTTTTTTAATCGCTTTGCCCATAAAAAAATAAGAAAAAGCTATAAATAAAGCCATAAATATATAGCCTAAAACTTGATTTTCCATTTTTAAAAAACTAGTGCCTAAAACTTCAAATACAATAGCAGCAATCAAGAAAAACCAAGCAACAAAAAGTTCTTTTTTTGCGATATTCAAAAAGCTTCTCCCCAAAAATAAATGGTAAAATCATACCATTTAAAGCTTTAATTAGCCTTTTTAGTTTATACTTTTAAGTTTAAAAATCTTTAAAGAAAGTGAGAATTTATGGGACGAGCGTTTGAATACCGAAGAGCTTCTAAAGAGGCTAGATGGGATAAAATGAGTAAGCTTTTTCCTAAGCTTGCTAAAGCCATACAAGTAGCTGCTAAAGAAGGTGGCACTGATCCTGATATGAATCCAAAATTAAGAAGTGCTATAGCCACAGCAAAAGCAAATAATATGCCAAAAGATAATATAGATGCGGCTATTAAGCGTGCGAGTGGAAAAGATAGCGCAGATATTAAAAACATTCATTATGAAGGAAAAGCTGCACATGGAGCTTTGGTTATAGTTGAATGTATGAGCGATAACCCTACGCGCACCGTGGCTAATGTTAAAGCCATTTTTAGCAAAAATGGTGGAGAAGTTTTACAAAATGGATCTTTAGGCTTTATGTTTACTAGAAAAGCGGTTTTTCATCTTGAAAAATTTGCAGGAGATTTAGAAGAATTAGAACTTGATTTGATCGATGCAGGGCTTGAAGAATTAGAACAAAATGAAGAAGAGTTAGTAATTAGTGGTGATTATACTGCCTTTGGTGAGCTAAGTTCTGCTATAGAGACTAAGGGTTTAGTTCTTAAAAAAGCAGGACTTGAGTATATACCAAACAATCCTGTAAGCTTTAGCGAAGAACAGCTTAGCGATATAGAAAAACTTTTAGATAAGTTAGAAGATGATGATGATGTTCAAGCTGTTTATACAAATATAGATTAAGGAGAAATAATGATAAAAACAATCGACACAAGCAAAGTAAATGAATACAAATTTGCTCTTATAGAAACTGAAAAAGGCACAATGAAATTAAAACTTTTTGGCGATGAGGCTCCGCAAACGGTTTGTAATTTTGCTACTTTGGCTAATGAGGGATTTTATAAAGATTTAAATTTTCATCGTGTGATCCCAAATTTTGTCATACAAGGAGGTTGTCCACACGGCAATGGTGTAGGTGGGCCTGGATATGAAATCATTTGCGAATGTGATGATCAAGAGCATAAACATGAGCGTGGAACCTTATCTATGGCACACGCAGGACGCGATACGGGTGGTTCTCAATTTTTTATTTGTCACAGCCCTCAAGCTCATTTAGATGGGGTTCATACTGTTTTTGGGCAAATTGATCCAAAAGATGAAGAAAGTTTAGAAGTTTTAGACTCTATACGCCAAGGAGATAAAATTTTAGACATAAAAATTTGCGATAAAATTTAAAAATTTAAAATTTTAAAACTTTTTTAAAACTACAATATTTACAAAGCTAGTCATAAGTTTGACTAGCTAAAAATGATTAATGTATAATTTTTTTTTAAACTTTTTTTTCTATAATCACAATTTTAATTTGCTAAATGTAACAAAATTACAAGGAGTTATGATTATGAAAACTAAGTTTTCACTTATTTTAAGTGCTTGTCTTCTTTCATCTTCACTTTTTGCTAAAAATACAGATGATGAGATAACCAAGCTTCAAAAACAGCTTGCACAAATTCAAGCTGAACTTGCACAAATCAGAAAAGAAAGGGAAGCTCAAGCTAAGCAAAATGAAGCTGTAAAAGCTGAACTTGCTGATCTTAATGATAGAGCCGATGAAACAGAATTCCAAGCTGCTTTGAGCAAGGTTAAATTTGGACTTGAGTTTTCAACAGCAGTTTCAAATACAAACTATAAAGTTAGCGGACAAGATTATAGTGCTAATAACAAATGGATGAATGAGCTTCATTTAAATATGAATGCTGATATTAATGATAAAACCAAATTCTATGGTCGTTTATCTATGGCTAAAAATTGGTCTCAAATGGGTTGGAGTGGTACTCCTTATGACTTAGATGCAGGAAGAAACACAAGATCAAGCGGGCCTGTACTTTATGTAGATAGAGCTTATCTTGACTACTACATCACACCTGAATGGATTGCGACTGTAGGAAGACAACCAGGAACCGATGGCCCAGGAAGTAATCTTAGAAACAATGCTTTAAGACAATCAACTTATCCAGCCTTAGCGATTAATGCTCTAGGTGATGCAGCAGTGATCACTTATAAACCTGAAAGTTTGCAAGATCATAAAGTAGCTATCCGTGCAGCTTATGGTAAAACTTATCAATGGGATGAAGAAGGCAAGGTAAGAGACTGGATGAGCGATCAAAAAGATGCTGATGCAAATCTTTACTATGCTGCAGTAGAAGGAGAGCTTCCTATAGAAGGTATGGGAGATAATTTAATATTATTTAATATTGCATATTTAAGTGATTTTGCTTTACCACTTAACAATGGTCCAATTGGTTTACCTAGTAATGGTGTTACTACTATTCTTGATGATGATGGGGTGGTAAATTTAGGAGATTTAACTATAGCAAATCTTCATTTTGAAAATTACAAAGCTTTTGGAACGAATTTTAATTATTTTCTATCTTTAGGTTATTCTCACGGGAACAACAATCAATTAAGCCCTGTATTAAGTGGAATTCTTCAAAAGCAAGGTTATGGAAATGGTGCGTTCAATGAAGAAGATGGCTATGCTGTGCATGTAGGCGGACGCTATGATTTTACCAAGGCTTTAAAAGTAGGGTATGAGTTTTTCTGGGGAAGTAGATACTGGTATACTATGAGCCGTCCAAGTATCAACGATCCACTTAATATAAGAATGACAAGAGGAACAGCACATGATTTTTATGTGATTTATCAACTTGATAGATATCAATTCTTACGCTTAAGCTATACTAATATCCAAAATATTTGGGGTAATCGTGGCTTACCATTTGGTGGAGCGAAAAAAGATAAAGCAAGAGCTGATAATATCATGTTAATGTATAATGTAAAATTCTAAGGAGCAAAAGATGAGAAAAATACTTTTTGCAAGTTTATTACCTATCATTGCTTTGGCTGATTGTGCAAGTTTGATGGCAAAATACGAAGCTCCAGAGCCAGAGTCAAAAACAATGAAACAAGTTGAACGCTGGATTAATAAAAAAGTTAGCGATCCAGCTGATGCTGCTGTTTTAAAAGAGTGTATGATCGCTCGTGCAGCGGACAATCCAAATCAAGTTTCAGTTGCAGGTAAATAAAAAAAGCGGTATAAAACCGCTTTTTACTGTTTAATCTTTTAAGCTACAATTTTTTAAAATTTTCTTCAAATAAGGCTAATATGCAAGAAATCATTTCTTTTATTGTTGAGACGGCTAGTGCTTGGGGGTATTTGGGTATTATTATCTTAATGACCTTAGAGAGTTGTTTTATACCTTTTCCAAGTGAAGTTGTTATGATACCTGCTGGATATTTGGCACATAAAGGCGAACTTGATATCACTCTTTGTATACTTAGTGGGACTTTAGGTTCTGTTTTAGGGGCTTTGATTAATTATTATATTTGCTTTTTTTGGGGTAAAAATTTTGTATTAAAATGGGGTAAGTATTTTGGTATAAACGAAGTCAAATTTGCTAAATTTGAAGAATTTTTTAACAAACATGGGGAATTTTCAACCTTTACTTGTCGTCTTTTGCCAGGGATTCGTCAGTATATTTCTATGCCTGCAGGTTTGGTAAAAATGAAACTTGTAAATTTTATACTTTTTACTGCACTTGGTAGTGCTATTTGGGTGGCTATACTTGTATTTTTGGGTTATTATATAGGACAAAATGAAGAGTTGATTAAAACTTATTTAACTCAAATTTTAATCATTATAATTGTTTTTGTGATTTTAGCAAGTTTAATTTATATCAAAATCAAAAAGCCTTTTAAAAAGGCTTAAATTTTATCTTTTACGCTTTGTATGGCGTTTTTGATTTGTTGTTTTGAATTTTCTAATTTTATTTTTTCTTTTTCATTGAATTTTAATTCAAAAACCTTTTCTATACCATCTTTTCCTATGATAGCGGGCATTGAAAAAGCTATATCATCAAAAACCACACTTACAGGATGTAAACTTTTTCTATCTTCTAGGATGGCTTTGGCCAAATTTACACAAGAAGTTCCTATGCCAAATTCTGTTCTTCCTTTGCGTTCATAGATGAAATATCCCTCGTTAATCACGGCTTTTTCGAGTTCTTGTATGTCTAAATCTTTGCCTAATTTTTGCTTATAAAAATCTAATAAATTTTGTCCTAAAACGCTTGCATTAGAAAGTGCTGCAAACTGAGAATCTCCATGTTCACCAATCATACAAGCAAAAATATCTTTTGAATTTATGTTTAAATCTTTGGCTAAAAATTTCTTAAGTCTTGAACTATCTAAATTTGTTCCACTACCAAAAACATGATTTTTAGGTAATTGGCTTAATACTTGAGTGTAGTAAGTTATGGTGTCATTTGGATTTGTTGCGACAATGTATTTGCCTTTAAAATTAGCATTTTTTAAGGTTAAGACAATGTCTTTAAGTTCGAGAATATTGTTTTGAAGTTCTACTAAGCGACTAGGTAGTTCTTTTAAACTTTCTTTTCTAAAAGCTAAAATGATAATATCGCAAGAAGCTAAATTTTCTAAATTTAGCGCATGAAAAATTTTTGTATAAGAAAAATCAATGGCTGACATATCTTCCAAATCTCTTGCATGAGCTAGAGCTAAGTCTTGCTTTATATCATATAAGTAAAGTTCTGAACAAATTCCTTGAGTAACTATGCTATAAGCACTAGCAGCTCCTACATAACCTAAACCAACTATACCGATTTTTGCCATTTTTTCTCCTTATTTATTTTAAAATTTGCTATAATTATAACAAATTCAATCAAAGATTATTAAAATATGGAAAAACCTGATATACAAAGATTAACTAATTTTTTAATCGTATATACTAAAACTTTGCTAGGTGCTGGAACTTATACAGCTAGGGTGGCAAAATGCGTAGGAAGAATAGCTGAGGTTTATGGCTATGAGATAAATATCAATTTCTTTTTTCATCATATTACTTTAAATGTTGTAGATATGGATGATAACTCCATTCAAAGAACTTATGTTATACCCAATCATCATGCCCATGTTAATTTTAAACTTATTTTTGATTTAAGTGCTTTAAGCTGGGCTATATATGATCACAAATACGATCTTGAAAAAGCAAAAGTCGTTTTTGAGCAAATTTCTCAACAAAAAAAGCATTCTTATTTGCTTAATCTTTTATTTGTTTCTATGGCAAATTCGGCTTTTTGTAGGCTTTTTGGTGGTGATTTTGGCGCTGGAAATTTAGTGTTTTTTGCAACTTTTGTGGGATTGTTGTTAAGATATATTTTAACTAAAGCAAAGATTGATTTAAGAATTCAATACATCCTTTGTTCTTTTGTCTCATCGTGGTTTGTATTTTTTGGACTGGATATGGGATATACCAATACTTCTGATGTGGCTTTGGGTTCTAGTATCTTGTATCTTATACCAGGGGTATTTTTTATAAATTCTGTGATTGATATATTAAAAGATCATATTTTAATGGGGCTTAGCCGTATTATCAGCGTGGCTATTTTGATTTGTTGTATAGCACTTGGAATTTACATGACGCTTAGTATTTCGGATTTTGGGATTTTAAGATGATTGAATTTATTTTAAGAGATATGTTTTTTGCTGCTGTGGCGGGATTTGGCTTTGCTTATGCTTGTAATCCACCTTTAAAAACCCTTATTTTATCTGCTCTTTTAGCGGCAATTGCACATGGGCTTCGTTTTACCTTGGTGGAATATTTTCATTTTCAAACTTTAGCAATTGCAACTTTTGTTGCTTCATTTTGCATAGGATGTTTAGGAATTGCTTTAGCAAAAATTATCAAAACCCCTGCTGAAATTATCGCTTTCCCTGCTCTTATTCCTATGATACCTGGAATTTATGCTTATAAAGCAATTTTGTATCTTATTTCTTTTATACGCAGTGATGATTTGAAGGCTAAGTCTGAATTTTTGGTTCAATTTTTTGATTATTTTTTTACAACTGTTTCTGTGACTTTGGCTCTAGCTATAGGAGTGAGTGTTACTTTGCTTATATTTTTTGAACAAAGTTTTATGATAACTAGACATGCAAAAAAACATTAAAACTTGTTGTAAATTTGTTTAATATTTCTTTTTATAATTTTAAATCAAAAATTTAAAAAAAGGTATTGTATGTTATGTCCAGTTTGTAATGTAGATTTGGTTATGAGTGATAGGAGTGGAGTTGAGATTGATTATTGTCCAAAGTGTCGTGGCGTTTGGCTTGATCGTGGAGAGCTTGACAAAATCATAGAACGCAGTGTCCCTAATACAGCAAATTTTAACCAAGCTCCAAGACAAGAGTCAAGATATAATGACTCAGCTTATCATCAGCACAATGACTATTATAAAAAGAAAAAGAAAGAAAGTTGGCTAGGCGAGCTTTTTGACTTTTAATTTTTATAAAAATAACAAATATTTATATCCTTTTTAGCTTAATATCTTAAAATGTCAAGCAAAAAAGGATATAAGATGTATAAATTTTTATCACACGAGCCTTTAGCTAACAAATCTTGTCATCATAATCACAAAGAACATTCTCATGAACATCATCATTCCCATGCCGATGCAAGGAGTGTGGATAAAAAGATTTTAAAAATTTCTCTTTTAATGACTTTTTCTATGATGCTTGTGCAATTTATTTATTCAATCCTTTCAAATTCTTTGGCACTTTTAAGCGATACTTTGCATATGTTTTCTGATGTTTTTGCCTTAGCTCTTAGTTTTTTAGCCATTATAGCTGTAGAAAAATGGCAAGATCATCAAAAGACCTTTGGGTATTTTCGTCTTGAAGTTTTAGTGGCTTTTATCAATGCTTTAACCATTATTTTATCGGCTTTATTTATCATTTATGAGGCTATAGAAAAATTTATCAATCCAAAAGAAATTGACGCTAAAACCATGATAATTGTAGCTATTTTGGGCTTTTTGGTAAATGGGATTAATGCTTTGATGATGTTTAAGGGTGCAAATTTAGAAAATGTCAATATGAAGTCCGCTTTTTTGCATATGATGAGCGATTTATTGGGTTCTTTAGCGGTTATTATAGGTGGGATCGTGGTGTATTTTAGCGGTATTGTTTATATAGATACGATTTTAGCTATTGTATTATCAATCTTGCTTTTAAGATGGGCGATTATCTTGCTTAAACAAAGCGCTAATGTCTTGCTTGAAAGTTCTCCTGTGGATATAGAAAAAGTAAGACAAGTTTTGCTTTTAAATCCTAGTGTGGATGAGGTAGTGGATTTGCATATTACTCAAATCACTAATAAAATGCTAGTAGCCTCTATGCATTTAAAAGTAAGAGTTTGCAATCTAAAGGAATTTGAAAAACTATCTCAGGATTTATCTCATAAGTTGTTGCATGAATTTGAAATCGGGCACATTACCATACAACCTATAAGGAGTGAAAATGAAATTTAAAGTAAAAAATGTTAATTGCATGAATTGTGTAAATTTGATCAAAAATTCTCTTGAAGATGAATTTGGAAATATAGAAGTGGATTTGGAGCAAAAAATTTTAAGTTTAAATTTAGAAGAAAATCAAGTATCAAATTTTACAAAAGAATTTCAAGATTTAGGTTTTGAGATCGTAGAGCGTTTATAATGGAAGAATTGCGTATAAAAATAGGCAAAATGACTTGCGTTAATTGTTCTAATGCTATAGAAAGAGCTTGTAAAAAAATTGATGGTGTTAAAGATGCTAGTGTTTCTTATGTGAATTCTAGCGGGGTTTTTTTACTTGAAGATCAAAAAAAACGCAAGGATATCATCGCAAAAATTAAAAATTTAGGCTTTGAAATTTTAGAAGATGAACAAAGCTTGAACGCATACAAGGCAAAAAAACACTTAGAATTAAGAAAAAATTTGCTCTTAAGTATAGTTTTGAGTGTGATTATTATGTATTTTGAAATGTTTGTTAAAAGTTCTTTTTCTCAAAATATCCAAATGGCTTTGAGTTTTTTTGGGATATTTTATTGTGGGAGAGACTTTTTTTCTCATGCTTTTTTAGGCTTTAAAAGCAAAAATTTAGATATGAATACCCTTGTAGCTTTGGGGACTTTGAGTGCTTTTGTGTATTCTTTTTTGGTGTATTTGCAAATTTTCAAAGAAGAAGATTTGTATTTTAGTGGTGCAATGATGATTATTTCCTTTGTGCTTTTAGGAAAATATCTTGAAAGTAAGGCTAAATTTAAGGCACAAGATTATCAAAGAATTTTAGAAAATATAGACACAAAAAAGACAAAAATTTTGCTTGAAGATGAAAGTATCAAAGAAATTTCAAGTTCTTTTGTCAAAAGTGGCGATGTGCTTTTGGTAAAAGAAGGAGAAAGCATTGTTGCAGATGGAGTGGTGCTTTTAGGGAGTGCAGAGCTTGATATGAGTTTTTTAAATGGGGAGTTTTTGCCTGTTTTAAAAAAAGAAGGCGATGAAGTTCAAGCAGGAGCAGTAGTTTTAAATGGTGCTTTAAGGATCAAAGCAAACAAAAAGGCCATGGATAGTACTTTAGAACAAATCAAAAATCTAGTTTTTGAAGCAGGAAGTATCAAAAGTCCTTTGGCAAATTTAGCAGATCAAATTTCTAAATACTTTGTAGGGGGTATAATATTTTTTGCTTTTTTAGTTTTTGTTTTTTGGGTGTTAAAAGCAGATTTAAATACAGCTTTTTTACACTCTTGTGCTGTGCTTTTGATCTCTTGTCCTTGTGCTTTAGGTCTTGCAACGCCTATAGCTTTGGTTGTGGCAAGTGCAAATGCGGCAAAAAATTTCATTCTTATTAAAAATCCTGCTGCTTTAGAAAAATTAGCCTTAGTTAAGTATGCTTTTTTTGATAAAACGGGTACATTAACAAAGGAAAATTTGAGTATTTTTAAACACAATCTTTCTAAAGATGATTTTGATAAATTATGTCAAATTGAAAGTTTAAGCTCTCATCCTATAGCTAAGGCTTTACATAAAGATCATTTTTTTGATTTAAAGGGTGAGGGAATAGTGATTGTGGGTTCTGGTATAAAATACAAAGAAGATAATGATAATTATCTCGTAGGCAATGCACAGTTTTTGCACGAAAATGAAATTGACACAAAAGAAAGTGATATCTTTTTTGATACTTTTAAAGAATATGTTAGGGTGTATTTTGCTAAGAATAAAAAGTGTTTAGGCGGTGTTTTGTTAAGCAATGCTTTAAAAGATGGAGCCAAAGAGCTTGTGTTAAATTTAAAAAAGCAAAATCTTAAAACTTTTATTTTAAGCGGCGATCATGTAAAAAATGTAGAAAAAATAGCCAAAGAATTACAAATAGACGAATTTCACGCTCAGCTTAAGAGTGAAGAAAAACTACAAATCATTCAAAAATTTAAAAAAACTCTTTTTGTAGGAGATGGGATCAATGATGCGGCGGCTTTATCTGCTGCAAGTGTGAGTATGAGTTTTTCAAAGGCAAATGAACTTGCTAAAAAAACAGGAGATTTTATCTTGATAAAAGATGATTTATCAGCGATTTTTAAATGTTTTAAACTTGCTAAAAAAACACGCGGTATTATTAAGCTAAATCTTTTTTGGGCTTTTATTTATAATGTGCTTTGCATTCCTATCGCGGCAGGATTTATACCTTTTATCTCTTTAAGTCCTCATATAGCAGCACTTGCAATGTGTTTTAGTTCTATTACTGTAGTGCTTAATTCTTTAAGACTTAAAAGAATTTAAAAATTTAATTTTTATTAATAATATATTATATATAATTAATATTACTAAAATATATTATTAAAAGAGTATAAATGCAACAAAAATGTTTTTGCATAAGCAAAATGATTAGATTTTCAAAAATTATTATTTTGCTTACCGTTGTATCGTTAGCAGGTATAGTGGTTTTTGGAAATGTGACAGATTACAATTCTAATTTCCAATTTGTTTCGCATGTGATGAGTATGGATACAAAGCCTGATTTATTTAGGTAATGCTGTAGTTTATATGGCTATTACTTCTCCCGTGATTTATCATATAGGCTATATAGCAATTATTCTTTTTGAAACTTTTATTGCCTTAACAGCTCTAAAAAAGGTGCTTATGATATGTTTAAAGCTAGAAATTTAGATGCTCAAAGCTTTCATAATGCTAAGATTTTTTGGGATTATTTCTTTAACTTGTGTATTTTATGGTTTTTTGCCTTCCAAGTAGTTGTTGCAGAATGGTTTGGAATGTGGATGAGTAAGGTTTGGAAAGGTTTACCTGATACTATAAGATTGGTAACTTATATGTTTTTAGCTTTGATTTTCATCTCTCTTAAAAATGATGATTAATTTTCTATACTAGGCTCTCCAAAACAATCTTTAAGAGCCTCTTTAAGATCTTCTTGTGGGTCAAATTTTTTGGCCCCTTCTTTAAGCATATTAATAGAACTTTGAATATCTATGTTTTTATTTTCATTGTTTGGTAATTCTTGAGTTAAGGATTGAAGCTTATTTTCATCAATTGTTAGTGCTTTTTGCACATTAATTTTAGCATTTTCTCCAAATTTAGCTTTAAAAAGTTCTTGTATGAGTTTAAAACCTTTATTGAGTGTATCGCGATTTTGTCCTTGTGCGTTTGAGCTTATATTTAAGGTATTGTTTTCAAAACTAATAAATTTTGTGCTTTGTTTAAAGCATTCTGCAAGATCAAAATCCCTATCATAAATACTATCAAGCAAGATTTCATAAGCATTTTTTTCTATTTTTTTCTCAAGATTAGGCATGATAGGAGAAGGCGTGATCTTAGGTGTAATATTTGTTGTATTTTCTTGTTTGATTTCTTGGATTTGTGTGTCAATTTCTTTTAAATGGCTTGCTTCCATCATCATAAAAGTCATAACACAAAGTGTAAAGCCATCATCATCGCAAAGCATATTTTTAGCTTTGGATAAAATACGGAAAAATCTTTCATAAATTAAAGTAGAAAATTCTGTACTTTTTGCAAAAAAGCTTTCTTTTAAATAAAAAAGCATTTCATCAATCACGCTTGAAGCTTCATAGTCTTGTAATTCTTCTAAATATGCAAAAACTTTTTCTTTGTTTTTTGCTAAAATAGCTTGATAAAAGGCTTTGATTTTTTGAGGATCTAAAAAGCCTAGCATATCAGTGATTTTGCTAGTGTTGATTTCATTTTGACAAAAAATAATAGCTTGATCAAGCAAAGTTAAAGTATCTCTTAAAGATCCATTACCACTTCTTGCTATGAATTTTAAAGCTTCTTCTTCAAATTTAACATTTTCCTTATGTAAAATTTCTTTAAGATGGTTTAAAATTTCACTTTGTGGAATTTGCTTAAAGCGAAAATGTTGTGTTCTTGAAAGCACTGTTGCAGGAAGTTTTAAAGGATCTGTGGTTGCGAGTATAAATTTAACATAACTTGGGGGTTCTTCTAAGGTTTTTAAAAGTGCATTTGCAGCCTGTGGGGTAAGCATATGTACTTCATCAATGATGAAAATTTTAAATCTTGCCATAGAAGGGGTGTATTTGGTTTGTTCGATTAAGGCTTGTATGTCTTCAAGCCCACGGTTGCTTGCAGCATCCATTTCTATAATGTCTATATGTTTGCCTTCAAGTGCTGCAATACAGTGCTTACAAGCGCCACAAGGCGTATCGCTTGGCCCTTGTTCGCAAACTAAAGCACGAGAAAAAATTCTAGCACTTGAAGTTTTTCCACTTCCTCTAAGTCCTGAAAAAAGATAAGCATGAGCTAAGCGATTATGATTTAGGGCGTATTTTAAACTTACGCTAACTGTTTTTTGTCCTATGAGTTCATCAAAGGTTTTTGGTCTGTATTTAATCGCTAGAGCTTGAAGCATTTTTTACTCGTTCATTATAGATAAAAGTTCTACATTATCTTTGGTTTTAAGCATTTTAGAATATAAAAATTTCAACGCCTCAACATCATCCATTTGAGAAATCGCTGAACGGATCGCCCAGATTTTTTGAAGATTTGCTACGCCTTGGAGTAATTCTTCTTTTCTTGTTCCTGATTTGATGATATTAATCGCAGGATAAATTCTTCTATCAGAGATATTTCTATCAAGAACTATTTCGCTATTTCCTGTACCTTTAAATTCTTCAAAAATCACATCATCCATTCTTGAGCCTGTGTCAATTAAAGCCGTAGCAACTATGGTTAAAGAGCCTCCATTTTCTATGTTTCTAGCTGCACCAAAGAAGCGTTTTGGTTTGTGCAGGGCATTAGCATCTACCCCACCGCTTAGGACTTTTCCACTGCTTGGAGTTGCAGTATTGTAAGCACGTGCAAGTCTTGTGATGCTATCAAGTAAGATGATAACATCTTTGCCTGTTTCTACCATTCTTTTGGCTTTTTCTATCACGAGTTCAGCTACACGCACATGATTATAAGCAGGTAAATCAAAAGTAGAACTAAAAACTTCGCCTTTTACACATCTTTGCATATCAGTAACTTCTTCAGGTCTTTCATCGACTAAAAGCACGATTAAATGCATTTCAGGATGGTTTTTTGCAATAGCAGTAGCAAGTTCTTTCATAAGTTCTGTTTTACCTGTGCGTGGTGGAGCAACGATAAGCCCGCGTTGTCCTTTTCCTATAGGAGTAAAAAGATCCAAAACACGACCTGTAAGCTTCATTGCATCGTATTCGAGTTTGATTTTTTCTGTTGGAAAAATAGGGGTTAAGTTATCAAATAAAGGTCTTTCTTTGGCTTCTTGTAAAGGCAGATAATTGATCGCTTCGATTTTTAAAAGAGCGTAGTATTTTTCTTGATCTTTTGGTTCTCTAACTTGTCCTGTAACGATATCGCCTACACGCAGAGCAAATTTTTTAATTTGTGAATTTGAAACATAAGCGTCATTAACACTATCGCTAAGATTAGAGTCCATACCTCTTAAAAAGCCATAACCTTCGGAAGAAATTTCTAAAATCCCTGTAAAAAGTATAAAACCGCCTTTTTTTGTTTGTGCTTTTAAAATTTCAAAAATAAGTTCTTGGCGGCGAAATTCTCTTGGGTTTTCGATTTCACATTCATTGGCGATTTTAACTAGATTTTCTAAATCTAATAATTTTAATTCTTCAATTTTATAACCTTCCACTGGAACGTGGGTTCTTTGATGTTGTTTTTTTTCTTTTTCCATAAGTCCTCGTAAGATTTAGCAGAATAATTTTTGTAAAATGTGATTTTAATAAAAAAATGCACTTTTTGTCAAATTTGTTTATAATTATAAAAAATATTTTTTTAAAGAATGATTATGAAATGTGAACATTGCAGACTTGATTATAAACAAGCCCAAATGATAGAGTATAAGGGTAAATTTTTTTGTTGCAAGGGTTGTGAGAGCGTTTGGGAAATTTTACATGAAAGTGGATTAGATGAGTTTTATGAAAAGCTTGGAAATCAAACCTTAAGCCCTGTAAATTTTCAAAATGAAATGAAAAATTATGATGAGTTTATCACTAAAACCAAAGAAGGATTTAGTGAAATTTATCTCATGATACACGGTATAGAATGTGCAGCTTGTGTGTGGCTTAATGAGAAAATTTTAACCAAGCAAGAAGGAATTTTAGAACTTGATATTAATCATTTAAACCATAAAGCACGCATTGTTTTTGATGAACAAAGCATTTCTTTGGTGCAAATTTTAAGACTTATTGAAAGCATAGGTTATAAAGCGAGTGCTTATGATGCGAGCAAGGCTTCAAAAAAAGCGGATTTATTAAAAAGGGAATTTTATTCTAAGCTTGTTGTGGCTATAGCTTGTGTGATGAATATCATGTGGATAGCAGTGGCAAAATACGCAGGATTTTTTAGCGGTATGGATAAGGACACTAAGGATATTTTAAATTTTGCTGAATTTATCCTTTGTTCTCCTGTGCTTTTTTATACGGGATCTCATTTTTATAAAAGTGCTTTTAAAACTTTAAAAATGCATAGTTTAAATATGGATGTATTGGTGATTAGCGGAGCGAGTTTGGCTTATGTTTATTCTTTATGGGCCATGTTTTTTAGGGTAGGGGAAGTGTATTTTGACTCTGTGGCGATGATAATTTGCTTTGTTTTTATAGGTAAATATCTTGAGATGTTTAGCAAAAAGCGTGCTTTAGATACCATAGATGGGCTTAATGATTTTTTACAAAATGAAGTTTTAGTTTTCAATGGTAAAGAATTTGCTCCTAAAGAAGTTCAAAAGGTTTGTTTAGGGGATAGAATTTTGCTTAAAACTGGAGATAAAATTTTAATCGATGGGATTTGTAAAAGTGGTGAAATGAGTGTGGATACTTCTTCTTTAAATGGAGAAAATACCCCAAAACTCATACAAAAAGAAGATGAAATTTTTTCAGCTTGTATAGTGCTTGATGGAAGTGTGGAGTATGAAGCAACAAAGCTTTACAAAGATTCAAAACTCAGTCAAATTATCCAGCTTTTAGAACTTGCAAGCTCTAAAAAAGCAAAACTTGAAAGTTTGGTTAATAGTCTTTTGGCTTATTTTTCTAGAACGGTTTTATTGATTGCTTTTATTTGTTTTGCTTTTTGGTTTTTTTATAAGGAAGAGAGTTTTGAAATTTCTTTAGTTAATGCGATTGCAGTTTTGATTATCGCTTGTCCTTGTGCTTTGGCTTTAGCAACGCCCGTGAGCAATCTTGTAGCTTTAGGTAGAGCTTTGAAAAAACATATTTTGTTTAAAAGTTCTAGCGTGATAGAGGATTTAAGCAAATGTGATTGTGTGGTGTTTGATAAAACGGGTATTTTAACCAAAATAGAGCTTGAACTTAAAGAGGTTTTTTTAGATAAAGCGCTTGATTTGAATGAGCTTTATAATTTTGTAAAACTTTCTAAACATCCTATATCTCAAAATATTGCGTCGTATTTAAAGCAAAAAGGAGCTAAGGATTTAAATTTGGATTTTAAAAAGCATTCGAGTATTCAAGCTAAAGGTTTAAGTGCTGAGTTAAATGAAGAGTTGCTTTTAGGCGGAAGTTCTAAATTTTTGCAAGAAAAGGGTATTGTGGCTAAAGAATTTGATAATACGCATTTTATTTTTGCCAAGGAAGGTAAAATTTTAGCTTTTTTTGAGTTTGATAGTGTTTTAAGAGAAGGTGCAAAAGAGCTTATCGCTTATCTTAAAAAAGAAAAGAAAGAATTAATGATACTCAGTGGCGATCATCAAAAAGCAGTGGAAAAAATCGCTAAAAAGTTGGAAATTCAAAATTATCAAGCTTCTTGTTTGCCTGAAGATAAGATGAAAACTATAGAAAATTTAAGTAAAAATTACAAAGTTTTATTTGTAGGTGATGGGGTAAATGATGCACTAGCTTTAAAATATGCAAGTGTTTCGATGACTTTAAGAGAAGGAAGTGATCTAGCTATAGAAAGTAGTGATGTTTTGCTTTTGAAAAATGACTTACTTTCTTTAAAAAAAGCTATCAAATTATCTAAAAATACCTTTAAAATTATCAAGCAAAATCTTGCTTTTTCTTTGTTTTATAATGCTTGTACCATACCTTTGGCTTTTTTGGGTATGATAAATCCTTTATTTGCTGCTATTTCTATGTCTTTTAGTAGTATAATAGTCGTTTTAAATGCTTTAAGGATCAAAGAATGAATAGTATAATCATGATGATGATAGGAGTTTCTATCTTAGCGTTTTTTATCATTTTGGCAACTTTGCTTTGGGGGATTAAAAATAAGCAATTTGATGATGATTATAAATTTACTACTTTAAATGATGATGAGGATTCTTTGCGTGATGCTATAGAATTAGAAAGGCGTAAAAAAGAAGCTTTGGATAAAAAAAGGCTTTCTTAAAAAGGAAAGCCTTTTTTAGAAATTATTTTAAAGTTTCAATATGAGCTTCGATAGCTTTAAAATCTTCTTCAGTTAAACCTTTAAGGTTAAGTTTCATGATCGCACCTTGACCATAAGCATTTCTTTTGCCTTCTGAATATTCTTTCATGTATTGAAGTCTTTCAGCAGAAGAAAGAGTTTTTAAAGCTGGAACTTTGTTTAAGTAAACTTTGTCAGCATTTGCACCATGACATACTGCACATTTTTTAAAAAGTGTAGCACCATCTGCAGCAAAAGCAGAAACGCCAAGACATGCCAAAGCAGAAACTACTAATAATTTTTTCATTTGTTTTCTCCTTAGTAAAAATTAGATTGCTAGGTATTATATATCTTTATTTTTAATAAAAATCTTAAGAAATTAAAGATAATGTTTATTTTCTTTTTAAAAAAGCTATATTATAATGTTTTTATGAAAACAAAAGCATTATTTTTAGATAGAGACGGTGTGATTAATATAGATAAAAAATATGTCTATAAAATAGAAGATTTCGAATTTTGTGATGGAATTTTTGAACTTTGTAGATATTTTTTGGCTAGAAATTATTTGCTTTTTATAGCGACAAATCAATCAGGTATTGCAAGAGGATATTACAAGGAAAGTGATTTTTTTAAGCTTTGTGATTATATGCTTAAAGAATTTGCTAAACAAGATATAAAAATTGATAAAATTTATCATTGTCCGCATTTAGAAGGTTGTGAGTGTCGCAAACCTAAAGCAGGCATGCTTTTAAAAGCAAAAGATGAGTTTGATTTAGATATGAAAAATTCTATCTTTATCGGAGATAATCTAAGTGATATGCAAGCAGGATTAAATGCTGATATTGGCACTTTGATTTTGGTAAATGAAGAAAAAAAAGAAGGCGATTTTTTTAGACAATTTAAAAATTTAAAAGAAATTTTGAGCTTTTTTAAAGAAAAGGACATTTAAATGAGAGTAGCAATCACAGGTGGTGCAGGATTTATAGGTTCGCAACTGGCTTTAAATTTGCAAGAAAAACATGAAATTTTAATCATCGATAAAATGCGTAGCAATGCGACTTTTGAAAATGGAAATTTACAAAGTTTTGGGCATTTTAAAAATTTACTTAAATTTGATGGAGAGCTTTTTGCAGGTGATATTAACGATGAAAAAGTTTTAAAAAAGATTGAAGATTTTAAGCCAGAGATTATTTTTCATCAAGCAGCAATTTCAGACACTACGGTTTTTGATCAAACTAAGGTTTTACAAACCAATTTAAATACTTTTAAAGATTTTATAGAACTTAGCATAGATCTTAATGCAAAGCTTATTTATGCAAGTTCAGCTTCGGTTTATGGTGATGCAAAAAGTCCACAAACTGTAGGTAAAGATGAAGAACCAAAAAATCCTTATGCTTTTTCAAAATTGATGATGGATAAGTTAGCGAAAAAATACTACGATAAAGCTCATTTGGTAGGACTTAGATATTTTAATGTTTATGGAAAAGGCGAATTTTATAAAAACAAAACCGCTTCTATGGTTTTGCAATTTGGCCATCAAATTTTAGCAGGAAAAAATCCACGATTGTTTGAAGGAAGTGATCAAATTTATAGAGATTTTACTTATATTAAAGATGTTATTAATGCCAATTTAATTGCCCTTGATTCAAAATGCGGGGTTTATAATGTAGGTAGTGGTAAAGCAAGAACCTTTCAAGATATAGTTGATATTTTGCAAAAAGAGTTAAAGACTGATTTGCCTTGTGAATATATCCCAAATCCTTATGTAAAATCTTATCAATTCCATACTGAAGCAAAACTAGATCAAACTTGGGATTATCAGCCAAAATTTAGTCTTGAAGAGGGGATTAAAGATTATTTAGATGAGATAAAAAGACTTTTTGAAAAGGAAGTAAATGCTTGAGTTTTTAAGCCAGCAAAAACCTAAAATTTTAATTATAGGGGATTTTATGGTGGATAATTACACTTGGTGTGATTGTTCGCGTATCAGTCCTGAAGCCCCTGTTTTGGTAGCTAAAACTCTTAAGGAGGATAAAAGATTAGGCGGGGCTGCGAATGTTTATGCAAATTTAAAAAGTTTAGGGGCTGATGTTTTTGCGCTTGGTGTTGTGGGTGATGATAAGAGTGGGAAATTTTTACAAGAAAATTTAAAAGGAGAATTTTTGATCCAAAAAGGACGCAAAACCCCTTTTAAAAATCGCATTATGGCACACAATCAGCAGGTTTTAAGACTAGATGAAGAAGATACAAGTGAGATTTTGCTTGAAAATGAGCTTATTGCTTTGTTTGATGAAAAGATTAAAGATTTTAAAGCTGTGGTTTTAAGCGATTATGCTAAGGGTATTTTAACGCCTAAGGTTTGTAAGGCTGTGATAAAAAAGGCTAAGGCTTTAAATATCCCTGTTTTAGTTGATCCTAAAGGGAGTGATTTTAGTAAATATAGCGGTGCAACCTTGCTCACGCCTAATAAAAAAGAAGCTTTAGAAGCTTTGAAATTTGAAAATTTAGAGGGTGAAAATTTAGAAAAAGGGATTAAAAAATTAAAAGAAGATTTTGCTTTGCGTTATTCTATCATCACTCTTTCAGAAGCGGGGATCGCACTTTTTGATAAGAATTTAAAAATCGCACCTGCTAAAGCCTTAGAAGTTTATGATGTAACAGGGGCGGGCGATAGTGTGATCGCCGTTTTGGCTTTTTGTTTGGCAAATGAGATTGAAATTTTTAAAGCTTGCGAACTTGCCAATGAAGCCGCAGCTGTTGTAGTGAGTAAAATAGGTAGCGTGAGTGTGAGTTTTGATGAGATTAAGAGTTTTAATCGTGTGGATTTTGAGAAAAAAATCAAAAGCAAAGAAGAACTTTTAACGCTTTTAAAACAAAATGATAAAAAGATCGTTTTTACAAATGGTTGTTTTGATATCGTGCATTTTGGACATATAAAATACCTTGAGAAAGCTAAAAGATTGGGCGATGTTTTGATTGTAGGTTTGAACTCAGATGCGAGTGTGAAAAGACTCAAAGGTGAGAGTCGTCCTGTAAATTCAGAGTTTCAAAGAGCTTGTATGTTGGCAGCTTTTTATTTTGTGGATTTTGTAGTGATTTTTGATGAAGATACACCTTTGGAACTTATAAGCTTTTTAAAACCCGATATTTTAGTTAAAGGAGCTGATTATAAAGATAAAATTGTTGTGGGTGCAGATATCGTTTCAAAGGTTGAATTAATCGACTTTGAAGAAGGATTTAGTACCAGCAAGATCATAGAAAAGATTAAGGATAAAAAATGATAAATTTAGTGGAAAAAGAATGGCAAGAGCATCAAAAAATCGCTCAAGAAAGTGAAATTTTAAAAGGACAAATCGCTAAAGTAGGAGAGCTTTTGTGCGAGTGTCTTAAAAAAGGTGGCAAGATTTTGATTTGCGGAAATGGTGGGAGTGCAGCTGATGCTCAGCATTTTGCAGCTGAACTTAGTGGGCGTTATAAAAAAGAACGCAAGGCTTTAGCAGGCATAGCACTTACAACCGATACTTCAGCACTTAGTGCCATAGGAAATGACTATGGTTTTGAGTTTGTTTTTTCAAGACAAGTGGAAGCTTTAGGAAATGAAAATGATGTTTTAATCGGTATTTCAACGAGTGGAAAAAGCCCTAATGTTTTAGAAGCTTTAAAAAAAGCAAAAGAACTTAATATGCTTTGTTTAGGGCTTAGTGGAAAGGGTGGTGGAATGATGAATAAGCTTTGTGATCATAATCTTGTCGTGCCAAGCGATGATACAGCTAGAATTCAAGAAATGCATATTTTAATCATACACACACTTTGTCAGATTATAGATGAAGGTTTTTAATTTTCAAAAATTTTGATTTTTTATATACTCTACAAATGGTGTTAAGTCAAATTCTTTAATTTTCCTTTCCATTGTATTAAGATATTTAACTATATTTTGGGTATTTAAAATATGCGTATTATCTCTTATGGCATTAAGTTGCATAGAGTTCATATCAGTATTGTAGTGTGCAGGATCTTTATAATTTTTTATGTTGTCAGCGTAGTCCAAATCATCAAATCCATATATTTTTACATTAGGATATTTTTGAGTTTCTTGTATAATCCAACTTAAAATAGCATAATAGTTTGAAAATAGAACACTATCTTTATTATAATATTCCCCATAACTGAGTTTTCTATAGTTTAATCTTGAATAACTTGGTATAATAAGATAAAACTGCGTTTTTTGATATTTTTTAATAAAACTTAAGAGATATTTTTTTGTATAATTTTTAAAATGTGAAATATCTATATCAAAATTTGGTTGAAAATTTTGAGCTTGTAAAATTTCATTTTGAAAATTTTTATCATGCCACCATTCTTTACTCCAGTATTCAATACCTCCAAATTGGTTTTTATTTTCTAAAAACCAATTTGTTAAAGTATCTAAATTATCTTTTCCTATGCATTTTTCTTTTTTTGAAAAAAATATAGCACAATTAATAAAACGACTTGAGAGATATAATTTAAATAAATCAATAGTTTTATCATTGTAGAGTGAAATAAAGTTTTTGTCTTTGGGGGTTTCAAGTTCATTTAAAGCTCTGATGTCTAAAGAATAAATAATGTTTTTAATATCTTTATGTTTAAATAAATAATCTAAAATTACCGCTCTTAATGCAAATGTGCTTCCACCTAAAGATAGATTTATCCAATTACCTCCTAGTTTTTTGTTTGCTTCTTTAGCAGAGGTATTTTCAAGCATAGAAGTGCCTATTATGGCAGAATCAAAATCTTTGTACAGAATGAGTCCTCTAGCTTGCATTCTCATATCTTTCATGTAAGTTTCTTTTCTAAAATATGGTGGATGAAAGAACCAAAAAGGATCGCGAATATAAAGCAATGTAAAAAGAATTATTACGAGAGGCAAAGGACATAATAAAGAAAAAAGAATGAATTTTTTATTAGAAGCAAACAATATTTTTCCTTAAAAATTAAAATAGATAAATTCGGTATATGGTGTAGCAATAAGAGTAATTAAAGCTATATAAAATAAAAACATTACAATAAGGGAATTTTTAAAGCTCGACTTAAAATCTTGAAGCATATTAATGCTATTTTTAAAACAAATACATAGTATAAAGGAGACTAAAATAAAACCTACCATTGTATCATTTCCGCCTATTTTTTTAAATAAAAGCCCTGCTTTGAATTTTAACGGCAATTCCACCCAAATTACCCCAAACATTGATTTTAAGAGGTTTATAGCCCCTTGTAAATTTTCGCTTCTAAAGAAAATCCAAGCTATATTGATAAAATTGAAAGTGATAAACCAAGATATAATTTTATAAATTTTCGAATTTAAAAAAGTTTTGCCTTTAGCCCAAAAACTATAAATTCTATGGCTTATCATAGCTATAGCGTGTAAAATTCCCCATATAACAAAACCCCATCCGGCTCCATGCCATACTCCGCTTAAAAAAGCTACGATAAAAAGATTTCGTAGATTGATAAATTTTCCAAAGCGATTTCCTCCAAGAGGGATGTATAAATAATCTTTTAAAAATCTTCCTAAAGTAATATGCCATTTTCGCCAAAAATCAGCTATATTTAAAGCTTTATATGGAGAATTAAAATTTACAGGTAAAGCTATACCGAAAAAAAGAGCTAATCCTATAGCCATATCACAATATCCACTGAAATCAAAATAGAGTTGAAAAGTATACGAAAGGCTTGTTGCCCAAGCCTCAAAAATATTTAAAAAATTTCCATTTTGCACAACTGTAAATCCTGCATTTGCCCAAGAAGCAAAACTATCAGCTATGTAAACTTTTTTAAAAAGTCCTATAGAAAATATAAACAAGCCCTTTGCTATTAATTTCCAATCGATTAAAGCTTTTTCTTTATTAAGTAAAGAATGAAATTGCGGCATCATTTCTTTATGATGGACTATAGGACCTGCGATAAGTTGCGGAAAAAAACTGATAAATAAGCAATAATCTATAAAATCAACTTTTTTATTTTCTAATAAATCCTCAATATTACTTTTTTTATAACAGTCCACTAAAAATGCAATTTGTTGAAAAGTGAAAAATGAAATTCCTAAAGGTAGTAAAATATGTGGTAAAGGAATATTAAAGTCTAAATGAGCAAGTTTGGAAAAAAGATTAAAATTTTCCAAAAAAAAATCTGTATATTTAAAGATTGCTAGTAAGCAAAGGTTGAAGATAATACCTAGATAAAGTAAAGTATATCCCGCCCTATTATTTTCTTTTCTTAAGATAAGGTTTGCAAGAAAAAAATTTACCAAGGTTGAAAAGGTTAAGATGAAAATATAATCAATTTTAAAATAGGCATAAAAAAATAAACTAGCTAATATTAAAAATATTTTTGCACTTGTATAATATTGCAAAGCTTTTAATATGTAAAAGCCTACCAAAGTTAAAGGCAAGAAGGCAAAAATAAAAGTAAAAGAGCTAAAAAGCATAAACAACCTTATAAAATTTTACAATAGTTTTTTATTCTAACTAAAATTTTTTTATGGAGTGCTTAATTTTTTAATTTCTTCTATCACCTTTTCAGGCTTTAGATCTTTCATGCATTTATGGTGCTTTAAAGGACAGGTTTTTTGCATACAAGGCATACAAGCTAGATCTAAATGCACTAATTTTGCGTTTTGATTTTGCCAAGGTGAAGTTTGAGTAAATTTCGTAGGGCCAAAAATAGCCACGGTTTTTATCTTATAAACTGCACTTAGGTGCATAGGACCACTGTCATTTGTGATGAAAAGATCGCAAAAAGCGATATTTTGACAAAGGGTTTTGATGGTGGTTTTATTGCAAAGATTTTTTACTTTTATGTTTTGTTCTTTTAAAATTTGATAAATTTCATTACAAAGTTCTTGTTCGGCTTTTCCTGCGCCAAAGATTAAAATTTCATGACTTTGGCTGAAATTTAAAGCCACTTTAGCAAAATAACTCGCATCCCATCTTTTTGCACTTCCAAAGCTTGCGCCAGGGTTGAGTCCTAGAATTTTTTTACCATTTTTTAAGATAAGAGGGTTTTGAAATTTTAGCTTAAAGGGAAGCTTTAAGTCTTTAAAATGAGCTTTTATACTAAGTGAGTTTTCTATAAAATAAAGGTATTTTAAAACTTGATGTTCTTCTTTGTGCTTGTTTTTGTCAAAAAAATATCTTTGTTTTGTTTTGAGAATATGCAAGATAATCTTAGAAGAAAACGCAGATCTAAAAGCAAAGCTAAGATCGATTTTACCAAGTTCTTTGCGTAAAGATAGGGCTTGTTTGTAGCGGGTTTGTTTATTTTCTATGATGATTTTAGAATTAGGAAATTCCCTAAAAAGTGCTGTGGAAACCAAAGAGCCATAAAGGATAAATTGGGTATTTTTAAAATGTTCTTTTATAGCGTATAAAGCAGGTGAAGCCATCACTGCATCGCCTAGCCAAGTGGGAAGGTGTATAAAAATTTTCATAAATTTCCTAAACTTTGATAGAATTGTTTTTATTATTTTAACAAAATTTAGGAAAAATATGCCACAACTTTCGATCATAATCCCGCTTTTTAATTCTTGTGATTTTATTTTAAGGGCTTTACAAAGTTGTATAAATCAGACTTTAAAAGATATTGAAATTTTGATTATCGATGATAAAAGTAAAGATAATAGTTTAAATATGGTTTTAGAATTTGCTAAAAAAGATCCAAGGATAAAAATCTTTCAAAATGAAGAAAATTTAGGCACTTTTGCAAGTAGAAATTTGGGAGTTTTGCATTCTAGTTCTGATTTTATAATGTTTTTAGATAGTGATGATTTTTTAACACTTGATGCTTGTGAAATAGCACTTAAAGAGATGAAAAAAGGTTTTGATTTACTTTGCTTTGATGCTTTTGTACATAGGGTAAAAACCAAGCAATTTTATCGTTTTAAACAAGATGAGTTTTTTAATCAAAAAGAATTTTTAGAATTCTTAAGCAAACAAAGGCATTTTTGCTGGTCGGTTTGGGCGAAGTGTTTTAGAAAAGATATGATCTTAAAAATTTTTGAAAAAGTTAAAATCGATGAGCGTTTGAGTTACGGCGAAGATGTGCTTTTTTGTTATATTTATTTTATGTTTTGTGAGAAAATAGCTGTTTTTAAAACTTGCATTTATCATTATGAATTTAATCCAAATGGAAGATATGAGAATAAAAATAAAGAAATTTTAAATCAAAATTATAAAGATAAAAAGAAAAGTAATGAAATCATAAAAAGACTCTCCAAAGAGTTTTTACTTGATGAATTTCATCAGAAATTATTTGAAGTTTTGGAGAGAGAGGAAAAGAGTTTATGTATGAGAGCAAATAAGATTTAGCTTTATAATACTTTATGATTTTTATTTATAAATTTAAAATAGCAATATTTAATTAAGTTTATAAATGTATTTTTTATATTTTTATTATTAAAATCTTCTTTTAATTTTTCTTTGATTATTTTATAATACTTAATTTGATTTGTATTTATTTTTAATTTTTTTGCAATATTTTGTGGTATAAAATGATATAAAGAATCAAACCAAAAATAAACTTTTATAATGTTATAATTTTTTCGATAATTTCTAGCACACCATAAAAGCATTATTTGATCGTCATCAATTATTCCAAATGAGGTAAAATATTTTATACATTTTTGCATATGATGTTTAAATAAGAGCCAATTTTTTGATTTTGCGAATATAATACCACCCATTAAAAATGTTTCCATGGAAAAGTAAATGTTTGCTAAAGTTTGTTTATTATCATTTTTTATTGAAAAGAGATTAATTTTATTTTCATCTATACTATTTTGTTTTTGTAGATAAAAGTTAAATTGATCTTTATCTACGAAAAAATTTCCTCCATGATTAAAACCAAAATCAAGCCACATTATATCCTCATCAGTCAAACCTCTTTGTATAGCATCACATACAAAAAAAGGTTTTAAATACATAAGGTAGCAATACATAGGAGAAATACATTCTATATTGTTTGGATTTTTTCTATTTATACTTTGATCATAATTTCTAAAAGTATCTATTATTTTTTTATAACCTTGCTCATCAAATTCTTGTAATTCTTTGGTTATTATTATGGTTTTGTCTTCTAAATTATGTTTTTTTCTTGTATCTAAAATTTTTTCCTTTATATTTTCTTGGGTGTATATAATCATTTTATTTTTGATACCTGCTAAAAATTCAAAATAAGATAAATATTTATCATTATCTCTTTCAAAATTTTTAATATCTTTTCTACCTATATCATAAAAAGCTGTTACTATCGTAATTTCATTATCGATCATATTGCATCCTTAAATAATATTTTATCTATCATGGAATGTTTTCTAATTTTTTTAAAAATTTTTAATGAATGTATGCTTGTTTTATTTTTTATATCATTCCATAATTTATCACTATATTTATCTTTTGCATGATATTGCAAGAGATGAATATCTGTATCATTTGTTATGTATAAATTTAAATTTAAATACTTTTTCTTTAAGGCGTCAAACAATATTTGAAACATAAAATAATATACTAATTTATTCTCATATTTCCAATAATTAATCAATATATCTTGCATTATCTTCATAATCTCATTATTTTTATTTGATAATATAAAACCATTTACAATATTAACTTTAAATTTCTCATCCCAAGAAAAAAAATTATAATTAAAATTTATCCAATTTTTGTAATCTTGCGGTTTTTTTGTAGATCTATGAAAAATAAAAAAATCTTGATCTAAAATTTCTTTTTGAATTTCTCCGCTTAAAAACATACCAGCGTCTAGCCAAATTCCACCATAATTATTGAGCAAAGAAACTCTTAATAAATCAGAAAAAATAGTTATCGTTTTTTCTCCAAATTTTTTATCATCAATTTTTTGATAAATAAAATCAGGAAATATTAAATAATCTTTTATATTATCTTTATCAAGTAAAACAACTTCATAATTACCTTTATATTTTTGAACAGATTTAAAACACTTTTTTATAATGCAAGGTGCATTATCAATACCTTGATACCAAAATTGCCATATTATTTTTTTACCATTTATATTCCGTGTTTTTTTTATCTGTATGTCATCTAATTTATTTTCAAAGTATTTTTTTATATAAGCATTTTCCAAATAATTAGCTATATTCTCATGTTCTTTTTGATGTAAGATCTTACCTTTTATAATTCTTCTATGTTTATTTAAGAAAAATGCAGAATAAATAAAATACAAGCTATATAATACAAAATTATTCATATTTTCTCAATTTTTTTAAACTAGGTATAAAAAATATGATTTTATTTTTTATCTTTTTTATATATTTTGAAATTTTACTTCTTTTTCTATATCTTCTTTTATTATCATCTTGCACATAAGTTTGGGCTCCAAATATCTCATCAGTAGTTATAACAACAGGATATAAAGCATATACATTTATTATGTTATCATTACTAGTACAATGATCATATGGAAATATTATTTTTTCTAAGTATTTATACATTTTTAAGGCACCATTTTTATTGATATAATATCCATGGGTTCCATTGCCACCACCAACTAATCTTTTTGCATGATAAAAATCATCTATTTTATAATCATATCTTAAAGAAAATGGGCTTTCTATACGAAATCCATCGTCTAAATAAACTTGCCTATAATGACCAAGTAGGAATAATTCTAAATCTTTTGGAAATTTATCTTTTAAACTTAAAATATAATTTAATTTTTCATCAAAATAAGCATCATCTTCCAATATCAAACACTCATTTAAATTTAACTCAAACATTCTTTCAAAACATTTTTTATGGGATAAAGCACACCCTATCTCACCAAGACTTAAAGTTCTACCTAAATATTTTTCCGATAAAGAAAAATCACTAATATTTTTTACAAAATCACTATCCAACTCTTTTCCATCAACAGCTTGTATGATTTCATAATCTAAGTTATGCTTTAAACATAAATTCTGCATATATTCTTTTCTATCTTTGGCTATTTTTAAATTGATTATAAAAAATTTCATAAATAAAAACCTATCATAATAATTTATAAGATAAAATTATACTATAATATAAATAAAAAAGGTTATGACAATGATATATTATCCGTATTATTTAAAAAAATATTTAGCGAAGATTGCATGCTTGTTTATACCAAATAAAAATATAAGGGCAATAATTAGAGAAAAATTACTCAATCAATTTATGCAAATAAAACTTGATAATTTAAATTCGTATATTCCAAAAGATATAGTAGATAATATAGAAAAATATGATAATGAACATTTTTATAAAATAAATCACATTATAAAATCTAAACACAAAGGATTTTTTGATTTTGACGAAAAATCTAAAAATCCAACATCACCTTTAAATCCATGGGCTTATATAAGAGTAAAAAATGAAGCATTAACTTTGAAAGCTTCGTTAAAAAGTATACTTCCGGCTATACAAAGAGGGATTATAGGATATAATGATTGCAATGATGGAAGCGAAGAGATAATCTTAGAATTTTGCAAACAGTATCCTTCTTTTATACCAGTAAAATACCCTTATGAAGTACAAATTGAAAATCCGCAAAGTGAAGAAAATAAACTTTATAGTTATTATAATTATGTTGCAAGCTTTATTCCACAAGGAGAATGGCTTATAAAAATAGATGTTGATCATATTTATGATGCTAAAAGACTTTACAAAAGTTTTTATATACCTAAAAAAGACTATGATATACTTTGTTATTCTCGAATAGATTTTTATTATAAAGATGATGATAGAGCTGAGGTATTTATAGTAAAGTATAAGAGTATCAATAATATCTTGAATAACAAGAGTAATGATCAATGGTTGATAAAAAATAATCATCTTAAATGGGCAGAAAGTATGCATGAAGATAGGTATTGTATAGAGTATTTGGATATAAAAAAGTTAAAAATTTATCAAACAGAATTTTTAAACTATCATTTTCCATATTTTAAGAGAAGCTTAGATAAAAATAAGATAGAATTAATTCCCATAGATGATTTTAGTATCAAAGAATATAAAGATATAATATCACCTGATATGGTAACTAAAGAAAAATTGCTATATTTAAAAAAATATATAAAGGAAAATCAATGAAAAAATCGAAATCCATACAAATAATCAAACAGCAAGGAATAGCTGAATTTATAAAATATAAAAAAAATAAAATATACACTAAATATGAGAAAAAATTTAATATCAATATTTTTACTCCTTATTTATTAAAATTTTGTAAACCTTTAAAAGATGATTATAAATTTATATTATTTAGCTATGGTGTAAGTGGGCATTGGGCTTTTAAAAGTTTTTTAAAATATTGCGAATTAGATGACTTTGTCTTATATCAGAATAATTATAGTTATTATAAAGAATATAAGAATTTTAATAAAAAAAATTATTATGTAGAAATAGCTTGGTATCAAAGTATGCAGCCAAAATATAAGCATATAAGTAAAATTTTAAATAAAAATAAGCCTGTTGTAATTTTGACAAGAGATCCTATATCTAGATTAAAAACAATGGTTAATCATGGTTCTTATAAGATTGAAGAACTTGGTAAAAATGAATTAAAAAATTTTTATATAAATGAAGATATATTTGAAAATTTAGATAGAATAAGATATACAGATAAAAATGGACATAATGCTAATCTTAAAAAACCTGATTTATCATCTATCTATTTTATCGTAAACGAAGAGCTAAGTTTTAGCTATTTTTCAAATATAAATTTGATTAAAAACAAAAATATATTATATGTAGACACGAAATCAATTTCAAAAGATAATGCATTTGCCACTATAAAAACTCTTGCTAAAGAGCTTAATTTTAAAGAACCAAATGATAATGATGAATATAAATTTACGCAGAAATTTTGGAACGAATTGTATTATTTACTACCTTATAGACTTATTGTCAATAATGATATTTTGATAATAGTATCTGATGAAAATAAAGTATTTTTAGACAATGATAAGCATTATAATGAGATAAAAGATGATTTAATTGATATAAAAAAAGAACTTGTAAATACAAAAAGCAAGTTATTTGATAAAATTTCAATTAATATAGAAAATAAAAATTGGATCATTATTAAAGATGATAAAGCTTTAATCAATGATCTTAGAGAATATTTTGAAAAATTTATGATTATTTTAGAGAAAAAAGCGAATGAAAGACTTGAAAATATGGTAAAAGAAGAAGATGTTTTAAATTATTTAAGGGAGCATCAAGATTTAGGAAAAAAAATTAAAAATATTTTGGATTATGAATTACAACATATAAAAGAGCATAGACCAGATATTATTAATAGTTGGGAATACTATAAAAAATTTCTTGAAATTTTTTAAAGAATAAGCGAATAAAATGGAGAGCGATCTATCAGACTTTCCATTTGTTTAATATATCAGCCACTTTTTTAAAATCATTTTCTTTCATTGTTGGCGATATAGGTAATGACAAAACTTCTTGATGGATGTTTTCTGTTACGGGTAGTTGTAAATGATTTAAATCTTTATAGCATTTTTGCTTATGAGGAGGGATAGGATAGTGTATAATAGTTTGAATATCATGATTATTTAGATAGTGTTGTAATTCATCTCTAAGCTTTGTTTTGACTATAAATAGATGCCAAACATGATCAAATTTATTACTAGGTAATATAATATTTTCATTTTTTATATTTTGTAGATAAAAATTTGCTATGTTTTTTCTTTTATTATTGTCTTCATCTAAATATTTTAATTTTATATCCAAAAAAGCAGCTTGTATCTCATCTAATCTAGAATTTAATCCTATATATAAATTTTCATATTTTTTATGAGAGCCATAGTTTGCTAAAGCTCTAATTTTGGATGCAAAATTATCATCATTGGTGCAAATACACCCAGCATCCCCTAAAGCACCTAAATTTTTACCAGGGTAAAAAGAAAAACCGGCGGCATCTCCCAAATTTCCAACTCGTTTATCTTTATAAATAGCGCCATGTGCTTGAGCACAATCTTCTATAATTTTTAAATTGTATTTATTAGCTAACAACTGAATTTTTTCCATATCACAAACTTGACCATAAAGATGAACAACCATGATAGCTTTAGTTTTTTTTGTGATCTTTTCTTCTATTAAATCAGGATTTATGTTGTAAGTATTGATATCAGGCTCTATCAGTATAGGTTTGCATTTATTATCAGTTATAGCTAAAATTGATGCTATGTATGTATTTGCGGGAACTATGATTTCGTCATTTTCTTTAAAATTATAAGCTTTTATGATCAATCTTAAAGCATCAAGTCCATTTGCAACGCCTATGCAATGTTTAACCCCACAATATTTTGCAAAATTATTTTCAAATTTTTCACATTGCTTTCCAAGTATATACCAACCACTTTCTAGAATTTCTTTAAATTTTGTTATAAATTCAGTATTAAATCTATCATTTATTTGTTTTAAGTCTAAAAATTTTATCATTTGATTTCCATTATTATAAAATTAAAAATTAAAATAAATACAATTATACCTAATAATAAAGCTGTATAATTAAACATTTTTTTATATTTTCTATATTTTTTTATAAAAATATCCCCTGTATCGCATTTTTTTGCTAATTGTAGATAGTCTTTAAATGTAAAATTATATTTTTCATATAAAATTTTAGCATTGGCATCATTTTTATAAAATTCCATTATTTTATGATAACCCCAATATTTTTTATATATGTTGTCAGATTCTAAAGCCATTATTCCTAAAAAAAAAGGCAATGTCTCTTGATAAGGTTTTATATTTGTTTTATTTACTTCTTTATGAAAAATTTGCTCTAATAAAAATATATTATCAAATTTTAAGTAAGTATCTAAGAGCATTTCTGTTTCTAGGTTTTCTCGAGTTGTTGTGATGCTATTATGAGCACTTATATTTGTTTTGTCTCTAGTTCTTCTGTATCTTATAAGTTGTGTTTCAAGTATTTTAATTTCGCCAATATTTAATATATCAATATGCATCTTCATATCTTGATAGTTGCACATTGAATTTGGTAAAGGATATAATTTTTCAAAAACATCTCTTTTTAAAGATAATCCAACTGATGTTAAGCAGTTGTATCGCATAAATAAATAATATAATAATTCTACCTTATTTCTTTGTTTTAATGGATATAAGTTCCCTAAAATTTCATTATTTTCATCTATACAAATCAAATTTGGATATACAGCTATAATATCATTATCTTTAAATGTTTTATAGATAATTTCTAAAGCATTTTTTTCTAATATATCATCACTCGCGCAAAATACTATGTATTCTCCATTTGAGTTTTCGAAAGCTGTATTTAATGTCGCATTTATACCTTTGTTAAATTCATGTTTTATAAGTTTTATTTTTGGATCTTTAAATTTTTGAATTTCTTTTGTGCTATTATCACTTGAACAATCATCTACTATAATGAGCTCAAAATCACTAAAACTTTGCTCTAAAACACTTTGTAAAAAATAACTCACATATTTTTCATGATTAAAACATGGGGTTAGAATGGAAATTTTTGCCATTACTTTATCCTTGTAATATTATAACTTATTTAATTTTTGAGCGATAATTTTAAATCCATCAATACCTGAAATTATAAAATAGTTTTCAAATTCTTGAAAGACATTATATCCTATAAATTCGTTTACTAAAATAGATTTAATAATTTTACTATTATTGATAATGGGAAGTTGATATTCTTGAAAAATAAATGCTCGAATTTAATTATGTGTTTCAAAACTTGTTTTTTAAAATTAATTTCTATGATCAAGGTTTATATCTTTTTTTGAAAAATGATTTTAATAATATTTTAGACTATTTATAGATATTTCTTATATTTTTCTTTTGCAATTTCATATTCTTGTTTTGAAATGTTAAAATAAAAATTATCAACATCTTCTTTAATAATTTTAGCACCAAATTTTTTATGAAAGGCTACAACTCTATCGTTATCTTTTCTTACATCAAAATGACTAGCATTAAAACCTAAATTATAAAATGCGAATTCATACACATTCATAACAACCTCTATGGATATATAAAAGGCAACCCCATGTTTTATTATAAAACTTCCCCAGCAAAAAGAATCGTCAATAAAGTCATACAATCTAACTAGGCCTAACTTTTCATTATTTTTATTTCTGATTGTAAAATAAAATTCTTTTTTATTTTTTTCTCTCTTCTTATATAATCTAATCCATTCTCTTTGCTTTTTTATATCATTATCTATTTTGTTTAAAAATTTATTTTTTACAACATCACTTCTGAGTTCAAAAATAAATCCAGCATCTTCGTCATCAACTAAATACATATTAATATTTTTTCCAATTATGCAAAAATCACTCATTTGCATAATCCTTGTAAAAAATTATTGTTTTGAAATAATTTTGCAATAATAAGTTGTATTGGCTGCAATATCTTTTGTAACGATAGCCCCCCCCCCTATCACTGCATTTTCTCCTATAATTACACCTGGTAAAATTGTCGCATTAGCACCAATACTCGCGCCTTTTTTAATTATAGTTTTTAAAAATTCTTTTGGATATTGTTTTGATTTTGGATATTTATCATTGCAAAATGTTACATTTGGCCCTATAAAAACATTATCTTCTATTGTTATACCATCCCATATTTGAACCCCGCACTTAATCGTAACATTATCTCCAATCACAACATCATTTTCTATAAAGCAATGAGAACATATATTGCAATTATCTCCTATTTTAGCATTAGGTAAAACTACGCAAAATTGCCATATATTTGTATTTTTACCTATATTACTACTTTGTACATCTGACATTTTATGTATCATTAATATTCCTTAAAAATTCATCATAATTTCTTATATACTCTTTTTCATCATAAAAATCACTTGCCAAAACTAGCAATTTTGCTCCATAAGAAAAATTTTTCATTTCTCTCCACATATTTTTACCTATATAAAGACCCATATCAGGACGATTTAAACAAATTTTTTCACAATTTTTTCCATCATTTAGTATTATATCACAAGAACCACTCATCATTATAAGCACTTGCTCTAAATTTTTATGTGCATGTGCTCCTCTTGGAAAATTTGGATCTGTATCAAATATATAATACACCCTTTTTATCTCAAATGGAATTTCTTTATTGCTTTCTAAAGCTACTAATTTACCTCTATCATCTTTTATGGCATCTAACTTTAAAATTTTATAATTTTTCATGCCACTTTTAAGGCATGATTTTTATAGCATACCCCCCCCCCGCCGCCCTATATTATTTTTTAATTCACAAAAATACTTATAATCATAAATATACTCTTTTTCATCATAATAAGTATTTGTTAATACCAATAAAATACAATCTTTAGAAAAATTATACATTTGTTTCCATATCATTTTATCTATATATAAGCCTTTGGTTTTATCATTTAATATTATTTTTTGTTTTGTTTGTCCATCGTCTATTAAAATTTCGCAACTTCCATTTAAAGCTATAAAAATAAATTCTGAATTTAAATTAGCATGATCACCTCTTATTGAATCATTTAAAAAATCATATATATAAAAAATTCTTTTAATTTCAAATGGACAATTTACATCTTTTTGATGGACATTTAATATTGAATTTTTACTATTTATGGTTTTGAATTTTAATATTGTATAGTTCAAATTTAACCCTTGTATTTTTTAATATACCATTGTATAGTTTTATCTAAACCGCTATTAAAATTTTCTTGTGCTTTCCAACCTATAACCCTCTGTAATTTTGTCGGATCTATGGCATATCTTCTATCATGACCTGCTCTATCCTTTACAAAAGTAATTTGCTCTTTATAAGAAGTATTTTTTGGCAATACATTATCTAAATAAGAACAAATTTTATTAGCTATGTCTATATTTTGCCATTCTTCATTTGTTCCTATATTAAATACATCAAAAAAGCTATTATTTTCTTTTATCTTTTCAAAAGCATATTTATAAATACTTTCTATAGCCACGCAATGATCTTTTACATATAGCCAATCTCTTATATTCTTACCATCTCCATATATTGGAATTTGAGCGTTATTTAATGCATTTCTTATTATGGTAGGTATAAGTTTTTCATCATGCTGAAAAGGTCCGTAATTGTTAGAACAATTAGAAATAACAGCATTTAATCCATAAGTATGATGATAACTTCTAACAAGCATATCAGCACTTGCTTTTGAAGCTGAATAAGGGGAATTTGGAGCATAAGCGTTATCTTCTGTAAATTTTCCATTTTCTTCCAAAGATCCATAAACTTCATCTGTACTTATTTGATAAAAGAAACTTTGTTTAAATTCGTCTTTTTTAAGAAAAGGTTCGAGAAACCAAGTTTTATAAGCTGAGTTTAATAAATTCCAAGTTCCGTATATATTTGTTTTTATAAAAATATCTGGATTTTTTATAGAATTATCTACATGTGATTCTGCTGCAAAATTTATAACCGCATTTATTTTATATTTGCTGAAAATTTCATTAACCAAAAAAACATCACTTATATCTCCTTGAATAAATACATAATTAGGATTATTTTTTAATTTATTTAAATTTGATATATTGCTAGCATATGTTAAAAAATCTAAATTTATAATTTTAGCATCTGGATTTTTCTCAAAAAAATATAATAAAAAATTACTACCTATAAAACCAGCTCCGCCAGTAACTAAAATATACATTATTTTCCTTGACTAAGTATTTTATATAAATATTGACCATAATTACTTTTTGAAAGTAACAATGCTCTTTTTTCTAGGGTTTCATTATCTATCCAGTTGTTATTGTAGGCTATTTCTTCTAAGCAGGCAATCTTATAACCCTGCCTTAATTCTATGGTTTGCACAAACGAACTAGCTTCTATAAGACTATCGTGAGTTCCTGTGTCAATCCAAGCAAAACCTCTTCCTAAATGTTGTGATTTTAGCTTATTTAACCTTAAATATTCTATATTTACATCTGTTATTTCAAGTTCTCCTCTTGCACTTGGTTTTATATTTTTTGCAATATCTATAGCGTCATTATTATAAAAATATAAACCAGTTGCCACATAGTTGCTTTTTGGATTTTTGGGTTTTTCTTCTAGGCTTAAAACATTTCCATTTTGATCCATTTCTACCACTCCAAATCTTTCTGGATCTTTTACATGATAAGAAAAAATACTAGCAAACCCTTTTTTTAAGTCATCTTTTGCATTTTCCAAAATATCACTAAAGCCTTGTCCGTAAAAAATATTATCTCCTAAAATTAATGCAATATCATCATTTTGAATAAAATCTTGCGCCAAAATAAGTCCTTGCGCTAAACCTTCTGGACGCTCTTGAATTTTATACTGAATTTGCATTCCAAGAAAAGAACCATCTTTGAATAGCTCTTTAAATCTATCAATATCTTTTGGAGTAGAAATAATCAAAACTTCTTTAATTTTTGCAAGCATTAAAACAGACATAGGATAATAAATCATTGGTTTATCGTATATAGGTAAAAGTTGCTTGCATAAAGTTAATGTGCTAGGATAAAGCCTAGTTCCACTACCTCCAGCTAAAATAATGCCTTTCATTGTTGCACTCCTATTTAATATATTTCCAAAAAGTATATTGTGCATAAAGCTTTGCTATGATAAAACCTCTTTTGCCTTCTAAAAAACCTAATTTTACAAAATAAAGTTTAAAAAAAGTCCAATAAGGATTTATTAAAGCTTTAAGAAGGTTATTTTTTTTAGGATTTAGACTTGAGTATTTGTTTTGTTTATCTATAAATTGCTCGATATTTTCATAAGCATAATGTAAAAAATGATGTTTTAATTTCCCTATTTTTTCTTGACAGATTATGCTTTCGTGAACTTCTCTTTCATTAAATTTGGCATATTTTTTATGAAATAGTCTTATGTTATAATCAGGATATAGCCCCATTTTTGTTATTGTTTCTCCAAAGAAAAAATTTAATCTTGCTACTTTGTATGCTTTAAATGATGGATTTTTAATTATTTGCAATACTTCCTCTTTTAATTCTTCAGTAAAAACTTCATCACTATCTAAAACAAATATCCAATCATTATTTGCTTTTTCAACTCCAAATTGTTTTTGCTTTCCAAAACCAAGCCAATCTTGATGGAAAATTTTCACGTTTTTAAAAGTTTTTGCTATTATTAAACTATCATCTGTGCTTCCGCTATCTATTAAAATAATTTCATTGGCAAAATTAACACTTTGTAATACTTCTTGAAGATATTTTTGGCTATTAAAAGTTAGTATTACTATTGAAATATTCATGAGTATATTCCTTGATTATAACTAGCAAAGCGTCTATGAAAAAAAAAGTATTCCCAAGGTCTTTTTTTAATCATTTCTTCGCAACTTTGTGCTTGATAAAGTGTCAGTTCTTCTAAACTTGCATTTTGAGAATCTTTTGCTTTAAAAAACTCTATGCAAAATTTACCCTCTTCTTTATAGGCATAAACAGGGATGATCAAAGCATTGCTTCTTTGTGCGATAAGGCTTGCTCCCATTTGATAATTCACTTCTTTGTTAAAAAATTTTAATCTTACGCTTTCGTTTTCTACGCAGTCTTGATCAGTTAAAATTCCCAAAGTTCTCCCTTTTTTTAGAGCGCTTAGCATTTGTCTTATGCCGCCTTTTTTGTCGATAAGTTCTATGTCAAATTGGGTGCGACTTTGGCTTAAAATTTCATACATAATTTCACTTTTTAACTTTTTCCCTACTATAGAAATTGCACCATATTTAGCTGCATAAGCAAGGCTTAAAATTTCCCAGTTTCCATAGTGTGCAGTTATGAAGATAATAGGACGCTTTAAAGCTAGAGCATCTATAAGAAAATTTTCATTAATGAAATTTACTTTATTGAGAATTTTTTCTTTAGTGGTGTTTTGATTTTGCAAACAATCAATCCCAAATTGAGCAAAATTTTCATAAATTTTTAAAGACAATTTATCGCGTTCTTTTTGAGTGTATTGAGGAAAACAGATTTGCAAATTTGTATCGATGATTTTGCGGTGTTTTTTGTTAAGATGAAAAGCGATTCTTGCTACAATCAAAGCTAAAAAATGCAAGATACAATCAGGCATAAAAGTAACAAAAAATTTCAAAATATAATAAAGACTAAGATATATTCTATCGCTATTTTTCATTAAGTAAGCCTTTGGCAAGTTTGAAGATATCTTCTTCTTCTATACGCGTGATACAAAAATCACTTTTATCGATATGCTTGGCATTTTGAATTTTTTTACCTGTATTAATGATTTTATTGATATGAGTTTGAAAAGCATTGCGGTAGCTTGGTGTTGCACCAAAAATCGTAATAGATGCTTTATTTAAAGCAAAAGCTAAATGTGTTGGACCGCTATCATTTCCTATGATAAGATCCATTATTTTTGTAAAAGCCATTAGCTCTTCAAGATTAAATTTTGGCGCTAATTCTATATGTGTTTCATCAATACCACTAAGATTTAAAACCTCTTTAGCAAATTCGTATTCTTTTACATTTCCCCAAGCGAGCCAAATTTTTGTTTGTTGAAATTCATTGATTAAAAGTTTGCAAAGTATAGCAAGTTTGGTTTTAGGATAGATTTTATTTTCTACACTTGAGCCCACATGTATGAGTATGTTTTTTTCGTTTTTGTCGAGTTTGAGTTTATTATTTAAGAGTTGTTTTAAATTTTCATCTACGCTAAAAATATCTTGTTTAAAGGCTAAATTTTTGACATTAAAATCAGTATTTAACATAAAGGAGGTAAGACTTAAGTATCTTACAAATACATTTTCATTGTAATCTAACTCAAGTTTTTGGTTGTAGAAATTATGAGCAAAACTTTCTTTAAGACTATTTTTATCAAAACCAAAATTATTTCTACTTAAAATTCGACTTACAATAGCAGATTTTATGAGCCCTTGTAGATCTATTACTGCATTATAGTTGTTTTTTCTTGCTTTAAGAAGAATTTTTAGGCTTTTTAAAATTTTTTTGTCTTTTAAGGGCAGGGCATAGAGTTTGTCTATTAAAGGATGGTTTTTAAGTATACCTTCAAATTTTTCATCTACAAACCAATGAATTTCTATATCTTTTTTAAAATTTTTGATAAATTGCAAAACCACGGCACTTTGTATAATATCACCAAGTGCTGACAAACGAACAATTGCTATTTTCATTAAAAGCCTAATATTTTAAAATTTTTTGCTATGATTTTAGCGAAATTATTTAAAAAAAGGTTAAAAATGGCAAAAAATGAAGGTTATATTTGTGTTTTTGATTGTGAGAGTGTGCCAGATGTTGAGCTTATCCGCAAAACTTTGGGTTTTGAAGGAAGTGATTTAGAGGTAAGTTTAAAAGCACTTCAGTGGCAAAAAGAACAAAGTGGGAGTGAGTTTTTGCCTTTGCCTTATCATAAAATTATCAGTATTTGTGCGGTTTTAAGTGATAATTTTGGAAAATTTATCAAAGTAAATAAAATTGATGGGCAAAATGAAAAAGAAATGATTGAGAATTTTTTCAATTTTATAGAAAATTATGAGCCAAAATTAGTCAGCTTTAATGGTAAAAATTTCGATATGCCTGTTCTTGTTTTAAGGGCTTTAAAATACAATTTAAAAGCAGCAACTTATTTAGATACTCAAAGCGATAAATGGAATAATTATAAAACAAGATTTTCAGAATTAAAACATTGTGATTTATTAGAATCCTTAGGATCTAATGGGCGTGGAATAAAGCTTGATACACTTTGCTCTATGGTGGGTTTGCCAGGAAAATATGATGTGCATGGCGATGAGGTGATGAAACTTTTTTATGAAAATGAACTTGAAAAAATTCACGAATATTGTGAAAGTGATGTTTTAAACACCTATATGCTTTTTTTAAAATATGAACTTATTAAAGCTAATGTTAGTGAAGAAGATTATGTTGATTTTCTTTCTTATATGAGAGATTTTTTGCGTGAAAAAAAATCAGATCGTTCCTATACAGAAGTTTTTGCAAAAGCTTGTGAGAGTGAAATTTCAAAAGTTCAATCTTAAGTATTTAAGAAAATATATTAAAATTTATTTTTGACATTTTTTAAAAAAAGGAATGATGATGAAAATTCTTATTAGCGGTGGTGCAGGTTATATAGGTTCTCATACTTTAAGACAATTTTTAAAAACAGATCATGAAATTTGTGTTTTAGATAATCTTTCTAAGGGTTCTAAAATCGCAATAGAAGATTTGCAAAAAATAAGAGCTTTTAAATTTTTCGAACAAGATTTAAGTGATTTTCAAGGCGTAAAAGCATTGTTTGAGAGAGAAAAATTTGACGCTATTGTGCATTTTGCAGCAAGCATTGAAGTTTTTGAAAGTATGCAAAATCCTTTAAAATATTATATGAACAACACTGTTAATACGACAAATCTCATCGAAACTTGTTTGCAAACTGGAGTAAATAAATTTATATTTTCTTCAACGGCAGCCACTTATGGCGAACCACAAACTCCTGTTGTGAGCGAAACAAGCCCTTTGGTACCTATTAATCCTTATGGGCGTAGTAAGCTTATGAGTGAAGAGGTTTTGCGTGATGCAAGTATGGCAAATCCTGAATTTAAGCATTGTATTTTAAGATATTTTAATGTTGCAGGTGCTTGTATGGATTATACTTTAGGACAACGCTATCCAAAAGCAACATTACTCATAAAAGTTGCAGCTGAATGTGCCGCAGGAAAACGTGATAAACTTTTCATATTTGGCGATGATTATGATACAAAAGATGGTGCTTGCATAAGAGATTTTATCCATGTAGATGATATTTCAAGTGCGCATTTAGCGGCTTTGGATTATTTACAAGAGAATGAAAGTAATGTTTTTAATGTAGGTTATGGGCATGGTTTTAGTGTCAAAGAAGTGATTGAAGCGATGAAAAAAGTTAGTGGAGTGGATTTTAAAGTAGAACTTGCCCCACGCCGTGCAGGTGATCCTAGTGTGTTGATTTCTGATGCAAGTAAAATCAGAAATCTTACTTCTTGGCAGCCTAAATATGATGATTTAGAGCTTATTTGCAAATCTGCTTTTGATTGGGAAAAACAGTGTTAAAAAAACTTTTTTTTATTTTAAGTAAGGAAGATAAAAATTTTTTATTTTTTTTGCTTGTTTTTTCAGTATTTGTTTCTTTTATAGAAACTTTTGCGATTTCTTTGGTAATGCCTTTTATCACTTTGGCCAGTGATTTTTCTTATTTTGATCGTAATAAATATTTAATCAGCTTAAAAGAATATCTTAATATCCCTGTTTTTGAAATCATTGTTTATTTTGGGGTGGGGCTTATTGTTTTTTATGTGTTTAGAGCTTTGTTAAATGCGTATTATTTTCATCTTTTAGCAAGATTTTCTAAAGGGCGTTATCATGTGATCGCTTATAAGGTTTTTTCTAAATTTTTAAATATTAATTATGAAAAATTTACTCAAAAAAATCAATCTGAAATTTTAAAGTCCATTACAGGGGAAGTTTATAATCTAAGCACTATGATTTCATCATTTTTGCTTTTGATGAGTGAAATTTTTGTAGTGCTTTTGCTTTATGCTTTAATGCTTTTGATTAATTATAAAATCACTTTATTTTTAAGTATTTTTATGGTGTTAAATGCCTTTATTTTAGTGAAAATTTTAAGCCCTATCATTAAAAAAGCAGGAGTAAGACGCGAAGAAGCGATGAAAAATTTCTTTGAAATTTTAAATACAAATTTAAATAATTTCAAATTTATTAAGCTTAAAACCAAAGAAGATGGAGTATTAAGTCTTTTTAAAGCGCAAAGTGAAGCTTTTTCTAAAGCAAATATTACCAACGAAAGTGTAGCTGCGGTGCCTAGAATTTATCTTGAAGGAATAGGTTTTTGTGTACTTGTTTTTATCGTGGTATTTTTGGTGTTGAAAAATGAAAGTGATATTTCAGGTATTTTATCCACGATTTCTATTTTTGTTTTAGCACTTTATCGCTTAATGCCAAGTGCAAATCGTATTATTACAAGTTATCATGATTTGCTTTATTATCATTCTTCTTTGGATATTATTTATCAAAATTTAAGACAAGAAGAAGAAAATTTGGGCGAGGAAAAATTAAGCTTTAATCAAGAGCTTAAAATTTACAACCTTGGCTTTGGTTATGAGGGAAAAAAATATTTATTTAAAAATCTTAACTTAAACATTAAAAAAGGCGAAAAAATCGCTTTTATAGGGGAGAGTGGTTGCGGAAAAAGTACCTTAGTAGATCTTATCATAGGACTTTTAAAACCAAAAGAAGGGCAAATTTTAATTGATAAGCAAAAATTAAATGCAAGTAATGCAAAAAATTATCGCCAAAAAATAGGCTATATCCCGCAAAATATCTATCTTTTTAATGACAGCATAGCTAAAAATATCACTTTTGGAGATGCGGTTGATGAAGAAAAACTTAATAAGGTTATCAAACAAGCAAATTTAGAGCATTTTATAAAAAATTTACCTCAAGGAGTGCAAACAAAAGTGGGCGATGGAGGGAGTAATTTAAGCGGTGGACAAAAACAACGCATAGCTATAGCAAGAGCTTTATATTTAGAGCCTGAAATTTTAGTGCTTGATGAAGCAACTTCTGCGCTTGATACTCAAAGTGAAGCAAAAATCATGGATGAAATTTATAAAATTTCTAAAGATAAAACCATGATTATTATCGCACATCGCCTTTCTACGATAACGCAATGTGATAAGGTTTATCGTTTAGAACACGGTAAGCTTAAAGAGGAGAAATAATGAAAATAAGCTTTATTATCGCAACTTTAAATTCAGGAGGTGCTGAGCGTGTTTTAGTAACCTTAGCTAATGCACTTTGTAAAGAGCATGAAGTAAGTATTATTAAATTTCATGCAGGAGAATCTTTTTATAAGCTTGAAAATGAAGTTAAAGTTACAAGTTTAGAACAATTTAGATTTGATACACTTTATCATAAAATCGCAAGTCGTTTTAAGAAATTTTTTGCTTTAAGAAAGGCTTTGAAAGAAAGTAAGGCTGATGTTTTTATTTCTTTTTTGGATACGACTAATATTGCTTGTATTCTAGCTAATATAGGACTTAAAACTCCACTCATCATTAGCGAGCATAGTAATGAAGCGTATTTAAAATCTAAAACTTGGCGTTTTTTAAGAAGGGTAAGCTATCCTTTTTGTGATGCTTTAAGTGTGCTTGGAAGCAGTGATAAGGTGTATTATGAAAGATTTGTAAAAAGGGTTAAGCTTTTATTAAACCCTTGTCATTTTAGCGATGAAATTCCTTTTGATTCTAGTTTTGAAAAGGAAAATTTGGTTCTTTTTATAGGGCGTTTAGATCACAACAAAAACCCTGCAATGTTTTTAAAAGCTATAGCGCATTTGGATAAAAATTTGCAAGAAAATTATAAATTTGTTATAGCAGGAGATGGAGAGTTAAGGCAAGAACTTGAATACAAGGTAAAATCTTTAGGAATAAAAGTTGATTTTTTAGGACGAGTTGAAAATGTCAAGACTCTTTATGAAAAAGCAAAAGTGCTTTGTCTTTGTTCTTTTGTAGAGGGTTTGCCAACGGTTTTAATTGAAAGTTTGTATTTTGAGGTTTGTAGAATTTCAAGTTCTTATTATAATGGTGCTAAGGATTTAATCAAAGATAATCATGATGGGCTTTTGATAGGTTGTGATGATGAAATAGCACTTGCTAAAAAACTTGAACTTGTTTTAAATGATGAAAATTTTAGAAAAGAACTTGTAAATAATGCCAAACAAAGGTGTAAAGACTTTGAAATTTCTCATATCAAAGAAGAATGGCTTAAGCTTATAGCTGAGGTTAAAAATGCCTAAACTTTCTGTGATAGTACCAACTTTTAATCGTCAAGTTTTGTTAGAAAAGGCTATTAAAAGCATACAAAATCAAGATTTTAAAGATTTAGAAATTATTGTAAGCGATGATAATTCTAGCGATGATACTAAAAGTGTGGTGCAAAATTTACAAAAAGATGATGATCGCATTAAGTATTTTTTAAATCAAAATTACAAACAAGGCCCAAATGGCAATAAAAATAATGGCTTAGATCAAGCAAGTGGCGAGTTTGTAACTTTTTTAGATGATGATGATGAGCTTTTATCTGGGGCTTTAAGTACCTTGATGCAAAAAGCAAATGAGGGTTATGCTCATGTTTTTGGAAATTGTTTGATAGAAAAAGAAGGAAATTTAAGCAAGGAATTTAGCGGTAAGGGCTTGGAAAAAGATAGTGAAATTTCTAAAAAAGATTTTTTAATGGCTAAATTTAGCGGAGAGTTTTTTTCTGTTTTTAAAAAATCTCTACTTGAAAACAAGCGTTTTAATGAAGAATTTTATGGCAATGAAGCTGCGCTTTGGGTAAATTTATACAAGGAAAAAAGTTTTTATATCCATAAGGCTTTTAGGATTTATAGGATTTTTAGGCAAGATAGCGTGACTTTGGGTGCGAGTAAAAATGCTCATAGAGTGTATTTGGGATATTTAGAGCTTGCTAAAATTTTAGAAAATGAACTTAGAATGAGTAAGGATAAAGATTATAAAAAAACTTGTGCGAGTTATTATAAAATGGCAGCTTATTATGCAAAACTGGCAAAAAATTATAAAGCCCTTTATAAATGTTTGTTTAAAAGCCTGAGTATAAAAATCAATGCTCCTGCTTTGATATTACTCATTTTAAGTATAATTCCAAATAATATGATTGAAAAATTATCAAAAATTCGGGTGGCTTTATGCAAAAATTAGGCATTTTTATTTATTCTTTAGGAAGTGGTGGTGCTGAAAGAGTTGTGGCGACTTTATTGCCTATTTTAAGTTTGAAATTTGAAGTGCATTTGATCTTGATGAATGATAAAATTTCTTATGAAATTCCAGAGTGTCAAATTCATTTTTTAGAATGTTCAAAACTTAGTGAAAATCCTATTTTGAAATTTTTAAAACTACCTTTTTTGGCTTTAAAATACAAAAAACTTTGCAGCAATTTGGGTATTGATACAGAATTTGTTTTTTTAAATCGACCTAATTATATAGCCTTAATAGCAAGAATGTTTGGAAATAAAACCCGCCTTGTGATCAATGAATGTACTACGCCAAGTGTGATGTATGCGAAAAATAATTTTAATTCTTTGGCAAATAAATTTCTAATTTCTTTACTTTATCCAAGAGCTGATTTAATCTTGCCTAATTCTAAGGGAAATTTAGAAGATTTAGTGCAAAATTTTAGTATAAAACCAAAAAAATGTGAAATTTTATACAATGCCATCGATTTAGAAAACATAGAGCAAAAAGCTCTTGAAGATATAGCTTTAAAAGATAAATTTATTTTAAGTGTGGGTAGGCTTGATAAAGGTAAAAATCATGCTTTATTAATTCGTGCTTATGCGAGATTGAAAACAGATTTAAAGCTTGTGATTTTAGGTGAAGGTGTGCTTAAAGATGAGCTTTTAGCTTTGATTAAAGAATTAAATTTAGAAGAAAAGGTTTTGCTTTTAGGATTTGATAATAATCCTTATAAATACATGGCTAAATGCGAATTTTTTGCTTTTGCTTCTGTGTTTGAAGGTTTTTCAAATGTTTTAATCGAAAGTTTGGCTTGTTCTTGTGCGGTGGTTTGCACTGATCATAAAAGTGGTGCAAGAGAGCTTTTTGGCGATGATGAATTTGGACTTTTAGTAGAAGTAGATAATGAAAACTCTATGTTTCAGGGTTTAAAAACTATGCTTGAAGACGATAAATTAAGAAAAGCGTATAAAAACAAAGCTAAAACTAGGGCTAAAGCCTTTGATAAAGTAAAAATTGCACGCGATGCTTTGAAATATTTATTAGGATAAAAGATGTTGAAAAAAGAGTATTTAAAAAACCCTTATTTAGTTTTGTTCGCGACGATTATATTAGCTTATGTTTTTAGTGTATTTTGCAGGTTTTATTGGGTTTGGTGGGCAAGTGAGTTTAATGAGTATTTTTTCAATAATCAATTAATGATCATTTCAAACGATGGCTATGCCTTTGCTGAGGGCGCAAGAGATATGATAGCAGGTTTTCATCAGCCTAATGATTTGAGTTATTATGGATCTTCTTTATCTACGCTTACTTATTGGCTTTATAAAATCACACCTTTTTCTTTTGAAAGTATCATTTTATATATGAGTACTTTTTTATCTTCTTTGGTGGTGATTCCTATTATTTTACTAGCTAATGAATACAAACGTCCTTTAATGGGCTTTGTAGCTGCTCTTTTAGCAAGTGTAGCAAACAGTTATTATAATCGCACTATGAGTGGGTATTATGATACGGATATGTTGGTAATTGTTTTACCTATGTTTATTTTATTTTTTATGGTAAGAATGATTTTAAAAAAAGACTTTTTTTCATTGATTGCCTTGCCGTTATTTATAGGAATTTATCTTTGGTGGTATCCTTCAAGTTATACTTTAAATGTAGCTTTAATTGGACTTTTTTTAATTTATACACTTATTTTTCATAGAAAAGAAAAGATTTTTTATATAGCTGTGATTTTGTCTTCTCTTACTCTTTCAAATATAGCATGGTTTTATCAAAGTGCCATTATAGTAATACTTTTTGCTTTATTTGCTTTAGAGCAAAAACGCTTAAATTTTATGATTATAGGAATTTTAGGTAGTGCAACTTTGATATTTTTGATTTTAAGTGGTGGGGTTGATCCTATACTTTATCAGCTTAAATTTTATATTTTTAGAAGTGATGAAAGTGCGAATTTAACGCAGGGTTTTATGTATTTTAATGTCAATCAAACCATACAAGAAGTTGAAAATGTAGATCTTAGCGAATTTATGCGAAGAATTAGTGGTAGTGAAATTGTTTTCTTGTTTTCTTTGTTTGGTTTTGTATGGCTTTTGAGAAAACATAAAAGTATGATTATGGCTTTACCTATATTGGTGCTTGGTTTTTTAGCCTTAAAAGGGGGGCTTAGATTTACCATTTATTCTGTACCTGTAATGGCTTTAGGATTTGGTTTTTTATTGAGCGAGTTTAAGGCTATATTGGTTAAAAAATATAGCCAATTAACTTCAAATGTTTGTATTGTTTTTGCAATTGTTTTGACTTTGGCTCCAGTATTTATCCATATTTACAACTATAAAGCGCCAACAGTTTTTTCTCAAAATGAAGCATCATTATTAAATCAATTAAAAAATATAGCCAATAGAGAAGATTATGTGGTAACTTGGTGGGATTATGGTTATCCTGTGCGTTATTATAGCGATGTGAAAACTTTAGTAGATGGTGGAAAGCATTTAGGTAAGGATAATTTTTTCCCTTCTTTTTCTTTAAGCAAAGATGAACAAGCTGCAGCTAATATGGCAAGACTTAGTGTAGAATATACAGAAAAAAGCTTTTATGCTCCGCAAAATGATATTTTAAAATCAGACATTTTACAAGCCATGATGAAAGATTATAATCAAAGCAATGTGGATTTATTTCTAGCTTCATTATCAAAACCTGATTTTAAAATCGATACACCAAAAACTCGTGATATTTATCTTTATATGCCCGCTAGAATGTCTTTGATTTTTTCTACGGTGGCTAGTTTTTCTTTTATTAATTTAGATACAGGAGTTTTGGATAAACCTTTTACTTTTAGTACAGCTTATCCACTTGATGTTAAAAATGGAGAAATTTATCTTAGCAACGGAGTGGTTTTAAGTGATGATTTTAGAAGTTTTAAAATAGGTGATAATGTGGTTTCTGTAAATAGTATCGTAGAGATTAATTCTATTAAACAAGGTGAATACAAAATCACTCCAATCGATGATAAGGCTCAGTTTTATATTTTTTATTTAAAGGATAGTGCTATTCCTTATGCACAATTTATTTTAATGGATAAAACCATGTTTAATAGTGCTTATGTGCAAATGTTTTTTTTGGGAAATTATGATAAGAATTTATTTGACTTGGTGATTAATTCTAGAGATGCTAAGGTTTTTAAACTTAAAATTTAAGGGTTGAAAATGAGAATAGGATTTTTATCACATGCAGGAGCGAGTATTTATCATTTTAGAATGCCTATTATAAAAGCGTTAAAAGATAGAAAAGACGAAGTTTTTGTTATAGTGCCGCAAGATGAATACACGCAAAAACTTAGAGATCTTGGCTTAAAAGTAATTGTTTATGAGTTTTCAAGAGTTAGTTTAAATCCTTTTGTGGTTTTAAAGAATTTTTTTTATCTTGCTAAGGTTTTGAAAAATTTAAATCTTGATTTTATTCAAAGTGCAGCACATAAAAGCAATACTTTTGGAATTTTAGCAGCAAAATGGGCAAAAATTCCTTATCGTTTTGCCTTAGTAGAAGGCTTGGGATCTTTTTATATAGATCAAGGTTTTAAGGCAAATTTAGTGCGTTTTGTTATTAATAATCTTTATAAATTAAGTTTTAAATTTGCACACCAATTTATTTTTGTCAATGAAAGTAATGCTGAGTTTATGCGGAATTTAGGACTTAAAGAAAATAAAATTTGCGTGATAAAATCTGTAGGGATCAATTTAAAAAAATTTTTTCCTATTTATGTAGAATCGGAAAAAAAAGAGCTTTTTTGGAAAAATTTAAACATAGATAAAAAACCCATTGTGCTTATGATAGCAAGAGCTTTATGGCATAAGGGTGTAAAAGAATTTTATGAAAGTGCTACTATGCTAAAAGACAAAGCAAATTTTGTTTTAGTTGGTGGAAGAGATGAAAATCCTTCTTGTGCAAGTTTGGAGTTTTTAAACTCTGGCGTGGTGCATTATTTGGGTGCTAGAAGTGATATAGTCGAGCTTTTGCAAAATTGTGATATTTTTGTTTTACCAAGCTATAAAGAAGGCTTTCCTGTAAGTGTTTTGGAGGCAAAAGCTTGCGGCAAGGCTATAGTGGTGAGCGATTGTGAAGGTTGTGTAGAGGCTATTTCTAATGCTTATGATGGACTTTGGGCAAAAACAAAAAATGCCAAGGATTTAAGCGAAAAAATTTTACTTTTATTAGAAGATGAAAAATTAAGATTAAATTTAGCTAAAAATGCTGCCAAAGATGCTTTACAATATGATGAAAATAATATCGCACAGCGTTATTTAAAACTTTATGATAGGGTAATGAAGAATGTATGAGAAATTTTTAAAAAGAATTTTTGATTTTATTTTAGCTTTAGTGCTTTTAGTACTTTTTTCTCCGGTGATTTTAATCACTGCTTTACTTTTAAAAATCACTCAAGGTGGTGTGATTTTCACTCAAAATCGTCCTGGGTTAGATGAAAAAATTTTTAAAATTTATAAATTTAAAACCATGAGTGATGAAAGAGATGAAAAGGGTGAGTTATTGAGCGATGAATTGCGTTTGAAAGCCTTTGGAAAAATTGTTAGAAGTTTAAGTTTGGATGAGCTTTTGCAACTTTTTAATGTTTTAAAAGGGGATATGAGTTTTGTGGGGCCTAGACCTCTTTTGGTTGAGTATTTATCCCTTTATAATGGAGAACAAAAATTACGTCATAAAGTGCGTCCAGGTATAACAGGGTGGGCTCAGGTAAATGGTAGAAATGCTATTTCTTGGCAGAAAAAATTCGAACTTGATGTGTATTATGTGAAAAATATTTCTTTTTTACTTGATTTAAAAATCATGTTTTTAACAGCCTTAAAGGTTTTAAAACGAAGCGGGGTAAGCAAAGAAGGTCATGTTACAACAGAGAAATTTAATGGCAAGAACTGAAAAAATTTATATTTATGGTGCTAGTGGTCATGGGCTTGTTTGCGAAGATGTGGCTAAAAATATGGGTTATAAAGAATGTATTTTTTTAGATGATTTTAAAGGAATGAAATTTGAAAGCACCTTGCCAAAATATGATGTTTTTATAGCCATAGGAAACAATAAAATTCGAAAAAAGATTTATCAAAAAATTTTAGAAAATGGCTTTAAAATCGTTAATCTTATTCATAAAAGCGCGCTTATAAGTCCTAGTGCAAGTGTGGAAGAAAATGCAGGAATTTTAATCATGCCTTATGTAGTAGTTAACGCTAAAGCCAAAATAGAAAAAGGCGTGATTTTGAATACTTCAAGTGTGATTGAACATGAATGCATGATAGGGGAATTTTCTCATGTGAGTGTAGGGGCTAAATGTGCGGGCAATGTAAAAATCGGTAAAAATTGTTTTTTAGGGATTAATTCTTGTGTTTTGCCTAATTTAAGTTTGGCAGATGATAGTATTTTAGGTGGTGGAGCAACTTTGGTTAAAAGTCAAGATGAAAAAGGTGTTTTTGTGGGAGTGCCTGCAAAAAGAAAAATATGAAATGATTATAAAAAGATTTTTGTTTGATTCTTTGTAAATTTTTTTAGGTAAAATAGAGTCAATTTATAAAAATTTTGTTTTACACAAAGGATAAATCATGAGATTTTTTCTTTCTCCTCCGCATATGGGTGGTAATGAATTAAAATACATAGAAGAAGTTTTCAAAAGCAATTATATAGCACCTTTGGGTGAATTTGTAAATCGCTTTGAACAAAGTGTCAAGGCTTACAGTAAAAGTGAAAATGCCTTAGCTTTAAATTCAGCCACAGCGGCTTTGCATTTAGCTTTGAGGGTGGCAGGGGTAAAACAAGATGATATTGTTTTGGCTTCTTCTTTTACTTTTATCGCTTCAGTAGCACCTATTTGTTATCTTAAAGCAAAACCTGTATTTATAGATTGTGATGAAACTTATAATATCGATGTAGATTTATTAAAGCTTGCTATTAAAGAATGTGAAAAAAAACCAAAAGCATTGATTTTAACTCATCTTTATGGCAATGCGGCTAAAATGGATGAAATTGTTGAAATTTGCAAAGAAAATGAAATTGTTTTAATCGAAGATGCTGCTGAAGCTTTAGGAAGTTTTTATAAGAATAAAGCTTTAGGAACTTTTGGAGAATTTGGAGCTTATTCTTATAATGGCAATAAAATTATCACCACTTCAGGTGGAGGTATGCTTATAGGAAAAAATAAAGAAAAGATTGAAAAAGCAAGATTTTATAGTACTCAAGCTAGGGAAAATTGTCTGCATTATGAACATTTAGATTATGGTTATAATTACCGCTTAAGCAATGTTTTAGGAGCTATTGGCGTAGCGCAAATGGAGGTTTTAGAACAAAGAGTGCTTAAAAAAAGAGAAATTTATGAGTGGTATAAAGAATTTTTAGGAGAGTATTTTAGCTTTTTAGATGAATTAGAAAATTCAAGAAGCAATCGCTGGTTAAGTACAGCTTTGATTGATTTTGATAAAAATGAACTTAATTCTTGTCAAAAAGATATAAATATCAGTCAAAAAAACATTGCTTTACATCCAAAAATTTCAAAACTCATAGAAGATTTGAAAAATGAACAAATAGAAACAAGACCATTATGGAAAGCTATGCACACTCAAGAAGTATTTAAAGGAGTTAAGGCTTATCTTAATGGCAATAGTGAGTTATTTTTCCAAAAAGGAATTTGTTTGCCAAGTGGTACGGCGATGAGCAAAGATGATGTTTATGAAATTTCAAAACTGATCTTAAAGAGCATAAAGGCTTAAAATGATTTTTTATAAAAGCAAAAGATTAGCATTTTTTTTAACTTCAGATATTGTTTTAATTTTACTTAGTGTTTATCTGGCTTTTTCTTTGAGATTTAGTGGAGATATTCCGAGTATTTTTTATCATGGCATGATGGTTTCTGCTATTATTTTGCTTGTTTTAAAACTTTCATTTTTGTTTGTTTTTAGAATTTATAAAGTAGCTTGGAGATTTTTTTCCCTCAATGAAGCAAGAAAAATTTTTATCGCTTTGCTTTTAGCTGAGTTTTGTTTTTTTCTTATTTTTTATTTTTTTAGTGATTTTTTTAATCCTTTTCCAAGAAGTGCTATTGTGATAGATTTTGTTCTTTCTTATATGTTTATAGGTACTTTAAGAATTAGCAAAAGAATGCTTGTGGATTTTAAACCTTCTAAAATGAAAGAAGAAGAAACTCCTTGTATTGTAGTAGGGGCAACTTCTAAGGCTTTACATTTGTTAAAAGGCGCAAAAGAAGGTTCTTTAGGGCTTTTTCCTGTGGGCGTAGTTGATGCGAGAAAAGAGCTTATAGGGACTTATTGTGATAAATTTGTTGTAGAAGAAAAAGAAAAAATAAAATCTTATGTAGAACAAGGGGTAAAAACTGCCATTATTGCTTTAAGACTTGAACAAGAAGAGCTTAAAAAACTTTTTGAAGAACTTGTAGCTTATGGTATTTGTGATGTAAAAATATTTTCTTTTACAAGAAATGAAGCAAGAGATATTAGTATAGAAGACTTGCTTGCTAGAAAACCAAAAGATTTAGACGATAGTGCTGTGGCGGCTTTTTTAAAAGACAAGGTAGTTTTGGTAAGTGGAGCAGGTGGAACTATAGGCAGTGAACTTTGTAAGCAATGTATTAAATTTGGTGCTAAGCATCTTATTATGGTTGATCATAGTGAGTATAATCTTTATAAGATCAATGATGATTTAAATTTATATAAAGAAAAAATTACTCCTATTTTGTTAAGTATTTTAGATAAGCAAAGTTTAGATGAGGTATTAAAAACTTATAAACCTGAGCTTATTTTACATGCAGCCGCTTATAAACATGTGCCTCTTTGCGAACAAAATCCACATTCAGCAGTAATCAATAATATTTTAGGAACCAAAATTTTATGCGACAGTGCTAAAGAAAATAAAGTAGCTAAATTTGTGATGATAAGTACAGATAAAGCAGTACGACCAACAAATATTATGGGTTGCACTAAGAGAGTTTGTGAGCTTTATACTTTAAGTATGAGTGATGAAAATTTTGAAGTTGCTTGTGTGCGTTTTGGTAATGTTTTAGGTTCTAGTGGTAGTGTGATACCGAAATTTAAAGCACAAATTGCCAATAATGAGCCTTTAACTTTAACACACCCTGATATAGTGCGTTATTTTATGCTTGTGGCTGAGGCAGTGCAACTTGTTTTGCAAGCTGGAGCTATCGCAAAAGGGGGAGAACTTTTTGTTTTGGATATGGGTAAGCCTGTGAAAATCATAGATTTAGCTAAAAAAATGCTTTTACTTTCTAATCGCAATGATTTAGAAATTAAAATCACAGGTTTAAGAAAAGGTGAGAAGCTTTATGAAGAGCTTTTGATTGATGAAAATGATGCTAAAACCCAATATGAGAGTATTTTTGTAGCAAAGAATGAGAAGGTTGATCTTGATTGGCTTAATAAAGAGATAGAAAATTTACAAATATGTGAAGATATTTCAGAGGCTTTATTAAAGATTGTACCTGAATTTAAACACAATAAAGAAGGCATATAATGTATATAAAAGATATACAAAGATTTGAAGATAATCGCTATCGTGCTAGAGCTTATATGAGTTATATTTTAACAAGAAATCTACCCAATAAACTTCCTGATATTCACCTTGAAACGATTAAAACAGCTTTGGATAAAATAGCTCATGAAGTTGTTGTTTTTGATGCTTTGTATATTTTAGATATTTCAGGCATGCAAATAGAAAATGCGATTTCCTTAAATAAGGCTCATGAAATAGGGCAGGGTGAGGATAGAAGTACTCGTTCTTATTTTTATAGAGCTGTAAAATTAAAACGATGTGTTTTGAGCGATCCTTATCCTTCGGTTTTAAACAATGAACTTTGCGTAACAGCTTCTATGCCAATTTACGATGATAAAAATAACTTGCTTTTTGTTGTTTGTATTGATATCAAGCTTGAAGATATTTTAAAGATTATTCAAGCAGGAAAATTTGAGTTTGTTTTTACTCAATTTAGTCGTTTGGTGTATTTTTGTTTCGCACTGGTTTTATTTGTGATTACTTGTTTTTTATTTCAAAAAGGTTTTTTTAGTCTTTTTGATAATCAAGCTATAGGCATAGAACATATGTTTGAAAGTACCATTGCCATAACTTTAGCTTTAGCTATTTTTGATTTGGCAAAAACTTTGATCGAACAAGAAGTATTAGGAAGGACAAAAAAAGAAGAAGGTGGAATTCAAAAAACCATGGTGAGATTTTTGGGTTCTATTATCATTGCTTTAGCTATAGAAGCTTTGATGTTGGTATTTAAACTTGCTATTGGTGATCTTTCTCAGATGATTTATGCGATTTATCTTATCGGTGGAGTGAGCTTGCTTCTTTTAGGTTTAAGTGTATATTTATTTACGGTTAAGTATAAAAATAATAATATTTGAGTAAAAATTTAAGTAAAAGATGATATAATGCTGTTTTTTAAAATTTTTTAGCTTGATTAATAAGGCTAAAAAGGGTAAAATAAAACTATAAAAACTTTGAAAGGACGAAATTGTGAAATTGTTAGTTGTTGATGACAGTTCTACTATGAGAAGGATTATTAAAAATACCCTAACAAGACTTGGACACGATGATGTTTTAGAAGCTGAGCATGGCGTTGAAGCTTGGGATTTATTAACTAAAAATGAAGATGTAAAAGTTTTAATTACAGATTGGAATATGCCAGAAATGAATGGCTTGGAGTTGGTAAAAAAAGTAAGAGCAGAGAAAAAATATGAAGATATGCCTATTATCATGGTTACAACTGAGGGCGGAAAAGCTGAAGTGATTACTGCTTTAAAAGCTGGCGTAAATAACTATATTGTAAAACCTTTTACTCCACAAGTTTTAAAGGAAAAACTTGAAGATGTTTTAGGAACAGGAAGTGGAGAAGGTGCAGCTGAGTAAAGGCTGATTTTTAAAATTCTAAATGCAAAAAAAATATTACGAATTGTTCTTTATCGTAGAAGAGCGGTATAAAAATTTATTTCTTGATTTTGCTTTTGATTTAGGTATAGAAGCCATAGAAGAGAAAGATAATGGTGTTTACATTAGATCCCATGAGAGTTTGGAAGAGCTTTCATGGGCACTTGAAATATTTGCTCAAAAACTTACAACTACTTTCAATTTAAACCATAAAATTATTTCTAATTTAAGTCTTGTAGAGAAAGAAAACAAGGACTGGATACAAGAATATAAAAAAGGCATAAAACCTATTTTAGTGGATAATGTTTACATCCATACCACTTGGCAAGAAGAAAAAAAGAATTTTATAAATATAAAGATTAATCCAGCCTTAGCCTTTGGCTCGGGACATCACGAAAGCACATATTCTTGTGTAAAATTTTTACAAAAATTTTCTAAAAGTAAATTAAGAGCTTTAGATCTTGGTTGTGGTAGTGGAATTTTGGGTATTATTATGGCAAAGTTTGGCTGCAATGTTGAAATTTGTGATACTGATGAGTTGGCTATTGATAGTTCTTTAGAAAATGCAAGATTAAATGGTGTTGATTTTCACAAGGCTTGGTGTGGATCTATAGATAAAGCAAATGGTTTATATAATCTAATTGTTGCAAATATCATTGCAGATGTGATTTTAATTTTAGAAAAAGATATTAAAAACCATTTAGAAGATAATGCTATACTTATTTTGTCAGGAATTTTAGATAAATATTCAACAAGAATTAAAGAAAAATTTCAAGATTTGGAACTCATTGATGAAATGCAAATCAATGAGTGGTGTAGTTTTGTATATAAAAATAATAAAAAAGGATAAGTAATGAATAATAATACCCCAAATAATAAGGGTAATCCGCAGGGTAATAATTTTTTTAACAAAAATCCCATTTTTATTTTTGCGATTTTTGCAATTGTAATGATAATTATTTTTAAGGGATTTTTTGATGGCAATGGTTCTTTTGGCGGGGCATTGAATGGCAATGAAGTAAATAAAAATGTCCCTTATTCTGAGTTAAAAAAGCTTATTGAAAGTGGACAAATCAATCAAGTTAGCATAGGACAAACAACAATCAAAGCGATTTCAAGCTCTCACAATACTGTTTATACAGCAAAAAAAGTTAATGATCCTGAGCTTGTGAGTTTACTAGATAGTAAAAATATCGCTTATGGTGCGTATTCTGAAACAAATTGGTTTACGGATATACTTTTTTCATGGGTTTTGCCAGTATTTATTTTCTTTGGTATTTGGATGTTTTTGGCAAGTCGTATGCAAAAAAATATGGGAAGTTCTATATTGGGTATAGGAAGTTCTAAGAAGCTTGTAAATTCAGAAAAACCTAAAGTAAAATTTAGCGATGTAGCTGGTGTTGAAGAAGCTAAAGAAGAAGTAAAAGAAATTGTAGATTTTTTAAAGTATCCTGAAAGATATATTAAATTGGGAGCTAAAATTCCAAAAGGGCTTTTACTTGTTGGACCTCCAGGTACAGGAAAAACTTTGCTTGCAAAAGCAGTTGCAGGTGAAGCTGATGTGCCGTTTTTTAGTGTTTCAGGTTCATCTTTTATAGAAATGTTTGTGGGTGTAGGTGCTTCTCGTGTGAGAGATTTGTTTGAAAATGCAAAAAAAGAAGCTCCTGCTATTGTTTTTATAGATGAAATAGATGCTATTGGTAAAAGTCGTGCAGCAAGTGGCATGATGGGTGGAAACGATGAAAGAGAGCAAACTTTAAATCAGCTTTTGGCTGAAATGGATGGCTTTGGGACAGAAAGTTCCCCAGTCATTGTTTTAGCAGCAACAAATCGCCCAGAAGTTTTAGATGCAGCGCTTTTAAGACCAGGAAGGTTTGATAGACAAGTTTTAGTTGATAAACCTGATTTTAAAGGTAGGTGTGATATTTTAAAAGTGCACATGAAAGATGTCAAAATATCCCCAAAAGTTAAAGTAGAAGATATAGCACGCTTAACTGCAGGGCTTGCAGGAGCTGATCTTGCAAATATTATTAATGAAGCAGCGCTTTTAGCGGGTAGGGATTCTAAAAAATATGTAGAACAAAATGATTTAGTTGAAGCTGTCGAAAGAGCTATAGCAGGACTTGAGAAGAAATCACGTCGTATTAATGAAAAAGAAAAGAAAATTGTTACTTATCATGAATGTGGTCATGCCTTGATTGCTGAAACAACCAAAGGCGCAAAACGTGTAAGTAAGGTTTCTGTGATTCCGCGTGGTCTTGCGGCTTTAGGTTATACTTTAAATACTCCTGAGGAAAATAAATTTTTAATGCAAAAACATGAACTTATCGCTGAAGTAGATGTACTTTTGGGTGGTCGTGCAGCTGAAGAAGTGTTTATAGGTGAAATTTCAACGGGTGCAAGTAATGATTTAGAAAGAGCAACCGATATCATAAAAGCTATGATTTCTATGTATGGTATGAGTGAAATTGCAGGACTTATGGTGCTTGAAAAACAAAGAAATACTTTCTTAAGTGGTGGGCAAACTATAAAAGACTATTCTGAAAAGATGGCAGAATCTTTAGATGATTATGTAAAGAAAACCTTAGATGAACGCTATAAAGATGTTAAAGATACTTTAAATACTTATAAGGGAGCGATTGAGACTATGGTTGCAGCCCTTTATGAAGAAGAAACTATTGAAGGTAATAAAGTGCGTGAGATTATTAAAGAGTTTGAGGATCAAAATAGTCTACCAACTCGTTTACAAGAACTCGAAGAAGTTAAAACTGAAGTTAAAGTAGAAGAATGAAAGATTTTATTGCAAAAGATGGATATTTAAGTCTTATTATTTTAAGCTTAATTTTTATTTTTGTGTGGATTTTTTATTCTTTTTCCATCTTGCTATTAGCATTAATTGTAATTTGTATTTTTCTTTTTAGAGCGCCCAAAAGAGAACTTGTTTGTAGTGATGAAAAAGCTATTTTTGCACCTATGGATGGTAGGGTTACTAAAATAGAAAATATTCATCATAAAGATTTGGGTGAATGTGTTGAAATTACTATTAAAAACGCTCTTTATGATGCTGGGAATTTTAATACACCTTTTGCAATGTCTATAATAGATATTCGTTTACGGCATGGGCTTTTTTTGTGCAGTGAATTAAAATCTGCAAAAATGATGAATGAAAGAGCTTTTATTTTGGCAAAAGTTAAAGAGAATAAAACGATAGCCTTGCGAATCTATGCAGGTTCTTTTGATAGAAAATTAAAGCTTGATAATATTTCTCATGATTTAAAAGCAGGAGATAGAATGGGTTTTTTAATCAATGGCTCTATAAGTTTACTTTTACCAAAAGATACTAGAATTCATATAGGCTTAAATGATGAAATTAAAGCAGGCTCATTGCTAGGCTATTTTGCGTAAGGAAAAATAATGAATAACAGACCGCAATTAATTTATATTTTACCCAATCTTTTTACAGCTGCTTCAGCTTTTTTAGGGGTTATTTCTATTATAGCTTCAATACATGGAAATTATTATACAGCTTTGATTTATATTATTTTATCTTTGATTTGCGATGGGCTTGATGGCCGTGTTGCAAGACTTACAAATTCTACTTCAAAATTTGGAGTAGAATTTGATTCTTTAGCTGATCTAGTAGCTTTTGGAGTTGCTCCAGCGGTTCTTTTTTATATGGCTATAGGTTATGATTTTGGAAAACTTGGATCTTTGATTACGGCTTTTTTTGTGGTTTTTGGAGCTATTCGTTTGGCGAGATTTAATGTTACCACAGGCACTTATGAACCTTCTGTTTTTATAGGTCTTCCTATACCTACTGCAGCAGTTGTGAGTGCTATATGGACTTATGCGTTTATTAGTTATGATTTTTTAAAGCCTTATGGTGTAGTTTTTTTGGTGCTTCAAGCAATTTTAGGGCTTTTAATGGTAAGTAATATACGCTATCCTAGCTTTAAAAAGCTTGATTTTAATCGTTCTAGTGTTTTAAAAGTTTTGATTATTTTAATTATAATATTTTCATTTTTATATCTTTATCCTCTTGAAAGTTTAGTAATTTTAGCAAGCTTGTATGTGCTTTATGGAATTATTCGGGTTTTATATACCATTATTGTTTCAAAATTTAAGATAAGAAATCAAGAGTAAAATTTTTCAATGACTTCGCATTCTTCTTGAGTGAAGCCAGCTTTGATTCTTGCTTGAATGTTAAGTTTTTTTCCTGCAAGAGAGAATTGTTTAAACGTTTTACAAAGCTCGATAAAATCATACTTGTTTTGATTTGCAAATTTCCACCAAGTATCTCCTTTTTTAACGTGTTTTATTTCATCATTAAGTATAATTTCAAGATATTCCATTAAAAGATTTTTAATGGAATGATTGGAACTTTGAAGTTTTTGAACAACAAAGGGGTTGGCATCAAGCCCTTTAGCTTCTAAACCTCTATGAACTATTCCCATTCTAAAGCTTAAAGAGTCTTTTGTAGCTTCTAGAGCAGATTCTAAATTATCATGCACTGGAAAATCTCCATATTTGTAACCAAGTTCTTCAAGTGCTGAATTTAAAAGTTTGAAATGTTTAATTTCCTCATCTGCCACCTCCAGCCAATCGTAATAAAATTGCAAAGGTAGATTTTTAAAGCGATAACTCGCATCTAAAGCTAGGTTAATTGCATTAAATTCTATATGAGCGACTGAATGAATTATTTTAGCAAGCGCATGAGTTGAATTGACAAATTTAGGCCTTCTTATACGTGTAGGATGAAGCAAGGTAATTTGTTGCGATGTATTTTTTTTGAAAATGCTTTGATGCTCGTGATTAAAAATAAATTTGTGGCTTTTAAAGTCTTCATAAAAATTTTGAAAAGAGTGAAATTTTATAGTTATATTTTTTTCATATAAAATATCTTGAAGTTCTTGAAAAAATTCTTTTTGCATTTAAAACTTTCTTGAAAATTATAAAAATTTATCATTTAAAATTGAAATTTTAATTATATAATATAAAAATTATTTTACAAGGGTAGATCATGAAAGAATTAAATGAAGAAGAAAAAAAAGTAATTTTAAATAAAGGAACAGAAGCTCCTTTTAGTGGGAAATATAATGATTTTTATGAAAAAGGAATCTATCAATGCAAGCAATGTGGAGCTTCGCTTTATAAATCCGAAGATAAATTTAAATCAGGTTGTGGGTGGCCTAGCTTTGATGATGAAATAAAAGGGGCTGTTAAAAGAATTCCTGATAAAGATGGGATTAGAACCGAGATTGTATGTGCAAACTGCAATGGACATTTAGGTCATGTTTTTGAAGGAGAAGGATTTTCTGCTAAAAATGTAAGACATTGTGTAAATTCTATTTCTTTGGAATTTGTAAAAACTAAGGATTGATAGTGTTTTCTAGTATGGGTTCTGAGCTTTATTTGATGTTTTTTGCTGCAATTACTTTACTTGCCATATTAAATCCTTTTGGTAATTTAACTCAATTTTTGGCTATGAGTGATGGATTGCCTTTAATGCTTCGAAAAAAACTTTTTAGAACTATTCTCTATACAGCTTTTACTATAGTTTTGGTATTTTTATTATCAGGACCTTTGTTTATGAACTATATTTTTAGGGTTTCATTAGATGATTTAAGGGTTTCTGGTGGTTTGGTTCTTATTATAATGGCTATTAAAAATTTACTTTTTTCAACAAAAATTGCAACTAAGGATTTTAGTTCTTATCAGGATATGGATGATAAGGAAATTTTAAGACAGAGTTTAATACCTATGGCATTTCCTATGCTTGTTGGGCCTGGAACTTTAGCTAGTGTTATCGTTATAGCCGAAGATGGTGGGCTTGATGTTGCTCTTGGCGGAGTAATGATAGCTTTTATTTTTATGTTTATACTTTTTCATTTTGCAGCTACTATAGAAAAAATAGTTGGAAAATTGATTTTACATGTTTTTTCTCGTATAGCACAAGTATTTATTGCTGCTATGGGGTTTAAGATGATTATTGTAGGTTTAAAGGATATATTTAACTTATAAATTAATATAATTTTAAGTAAATAATACTATATAAATATGATATAATTTTAAAATAATTTATTATTAAAAAGGTGAGTTTTATGTTTGGTGCTAAGAAAAATAATACTGAAATAATTGAACAACTTGAAAAAAAGTGTAATGGTTTAGGAGATATTTTAAGATCTATTGGGAATACTATGGCGGTAATTGAATTTACCACCGATGGCGTTATTTTAGAGGCAAATCAAAATTTTTTAACAACTATGAAATACTCCCTTTCAGAGATCAAGGGTAAGCATCATAGTATGTTTTGTTTGCCTGAAGTTGTTAATTCTTCAGCATATAGTGATTTTTGGAAAGATTTAAGAGATGGAAAAGCTAGAAGTGGTCTTTTTAGACGTATAGCTAAGGGAGGGATAGATGTTTATTTAGAAGCAAATTATCTTCCAATTAGTGATAATAATGGTTATGTTTATAAAATTATTAAATTTGCCAATGATATAACTCAAAGACATTATGAAATGCTTGATCTTAAAAATACTATTGCTGCTGCTAATCGTTCTATGGCTATTATTGAATTTAAACCTGATGGGACTATTATTACGGCTAATGAAAATTTTTTAAGAACTATGGATTTTAATATTGATGAGATTAAAGGAAAGCATCATAGTATGTTCTGTGATTCTAATTATAGACACTCTAAGGACTATGTTCAATTTTGGGAAGATTTAAGAGAGGGTAAATTTCAATCAGGTAAATATATAAGATACGGAAGAAATAATAAAAAAGTATACCTTGAAGCAAGTTATAATCCGGTTAAAAATGATGATGGAAAAATTTACAAGGTTATTAAATTTGCTACAGATATAAGCGAACAAGTTAAAAAAGATCAAGAAAAACTTCGTCTCATAAGCGAACTTGCAGAAAAAAATGATAATCTTACTCAAGATGGAGATCGTGTAATTGAAAACACTGTTTCAAATGTTCAGAATATTGCTGATATGATGTCTCAAAGTTCAAATCTTGTTTCCTCTTTAAATCAACAATCAGATGAAATTAAATCTATTATTCAAACTATTAGTGATATTGCTGATCAGACTAATCTGCTTGCTTTAAATGCTGCTATTGAGGCAGCACGTGCTGGTGAACATGGTAGAGGTTTTGCTGTTGTTGCTGATGAAGTAAGAAATTTAGCTGAAAGAACAGGGCATTCGGTTAATGAAATTACCACTACGATTAATTCTATTCGTAATGTTACATCACAAGTGGTTGAGAGTATTAAAAGCGGTTTAGAGGATGTTAATCAGAGTGTTGAACTTGCAAAAGAAGCAAGAGAGTGTATGGAGAAAATTCGTGAAAGCTCTGCTGAAGTTGCTAAAGCGATGTCATAAGCGTGATTTTCACGCTTATTTTTAAGTAATTAAATCTTTAAAATTTTTAAAACCACTTTCTTGATTGCATTTTTCTTTTAAAATATTTAAAAATTCTTTCCTAGAAATATTATGAGCACCCATAAATTCTAAATGTTGGTTATAAACTTGACAATCTATGATAAAATCATAAGGTTTTAATAAATCACAAAGTTTAATCATGGCAACTTTAGATGCATTTTTTTTAATGCTTACCATGCTTTCACCAAAGAAAACCTTGCCTAAAATTAAACCATAAATTCCACCTATAAGTTCATTATTTTCATAAAGTTCAAGGCTATGCGCATAGCCTTGGGTAAATAACTTATAATAAGTGGTAATAAATTCATCATCTATCCAGCTTTGAGAGCGTGTATCGCGACATAATGTAATTAATTTTAAAAAATCATAATCAAGTTTAATTTGATAGAGATTAATAAATTTTTTCATATTTTTTTGGATGTGAATTTGATTTGGAATTAAAATGCATCTAGGATCTGGACACCACCAAGTTACAGGTTTACTTGTCCATGGGAATAGACCAAAAGTATAAGCTTTTACAATAAAATCAGCTTCTAAATTTTGACTTAAAAATACAGGAGCATTTTTAGGTGCATTGAGTAATTTAGAATATAAATTCGAGCTTTCCATTTTTACCAAGTTTGATTTTAGCTATACCGCCTTTTTTAAGCTTTCCGAATAAAATTTCATCACTGATTTTTTCTCCTATTTCCTCAGAAATTATGCGTTTTAAAAGCCTTACTCCAAATTCTTTATTATAGGCTTTTTTAGCTAAATAAATTTTGGCTTTATCATCCATTGATAATTTTATATTATTTAAATTTTTAGAAATTTCATCAAGTTCTTTTTCGATAATTTTAACAAGTATAGCATCGTTTAAATCATTAAAATGTAAAATTTTATCAATGCGATTAATAAATTCTGGAGCAAAAAAATCTTTGATAGCACGATTACTTTTTTCTTCATTTTTACTTAAAAAACCAAGCTCATTGCTTTCTTTAAGTCCTAGATTAGATGTCATAATAATGATTGTATTTTTAAAATCTACTTTAAGACCGCTATTGTCGGTGAGTTCAGCATTGTCAAAAATCTGTAAAAAGGTATTGCTTAAATCAGGATGAGCCTTTTCTATTTCATCAAAAAGAACAAGACTGAAAGGATTTTTGCGAATAGCATTGCTTAAAAGTCCACCCTCTTCAAAACCTATATATCCAGCTGGAGATCCTATTAGTTTACTTATAGTATGTTTTTCTGCATATTCACTCATATCAAAGCGTTCTAAATTTAAACCTAAAAATTCAGCTAAAGCTTTGCAAAGTTCTGTTTTTCCAACTCCACTTGATCCAGTAAACAAAAACACTCCGCGTGGTGTATTGGAATTTTTAAATCCCGCAAAACTTTGCTTAAGTGATGAAACAAGGCTATCTATAACTTCATCTTGGCCAAAAATTTTTGCTTTTAAATTTGTTTTTAAATTCATTAAAGCTTTATTTTGATCGAATTCAAATATTTTGTGATGGTGGGTCATTTTTGCTAAAACATTTTCTAAATCTTTTAAATTGGCATTTTTTTTAGCTTTTGGATTTAAAGCAAAAGAAGCGCCAAGTTCATCGATCAGATCTATAGCACAATCAGGTAAAAATTTATCATTAAAAAATTTTTTACCCCAAATTACAGCATATTGAAGAATTTCATCGTTTAATTTTATATGATGAAATTCTTCATATTTGTTTTTTAATCCTTTAAGAATTTGCAAGCTTTCTTCTTGGCTTGGTTCATCTACATTTATTTTAGCAAAACGGCGACTTAGGGGTTTATTTTTATCAAAAGTATTTTTATATTCCATAAAAGTTGTTGCACCTATGCATTTTAAAGTTCCATTACTTAGAGCTGGTTTTAAAAGATTGGAAAAATCAGTATGAGATTCTCCTGTGCTTCCAGCTCCTACTATAGTGTGAATTTCATCAATAAATAAAATAGCATTGGGTATTTTCTCAAGTTCATTTAAAATTTCTTTAATTCTTTTCTCAAAATCTCCACGGTATTTTGTTCCCGCAAGTATACTAGCCATATCAAGACTAAAAATTTTTGCATTTTGTAAGTTTTTAGGCACCTTTTTTTCCGCAATAGCTAATGCTAATCCTTCTACAATGGCCGTTTTGCCAACTCCTGCTTCTCCTACTAAAATAGGATTATTTTTCTTGCGACGTGAAAGAATTTGCATCATTCTTTCAAGTTCAAATTTTCTTCCTATTAAAGGATCAATCTTGCCATTTTGAGCCAAAAGTGTTAAATCACTTGTGTGGTTGTTTAAATTTTGTATATTTTCATGATTTTGAAGTTCTTGAATTTTGTTAAGATTTATGTTGTGTTTTTTTAAGAGATAGCTAGAATAACTTCTTGAATCCTGTATGAGCTTTTCTAAAAAATCTATAATTTTAATTTCATTATTTTTATTTTTAGATGAAAGTAAGATTTCATCTAAAACAACAGATATTGTAGGTTCTATTTCTTGTTTAATAACTTGATTGTTTTGAGAAATGTAATTTTTTAATTCGGTTTCTAGAAGCTCAAGATCTCCATCTGAAAATTCTTCAAATATATCCTTAAAATCAGTGCTTAGTTTTAGTAATGCAAACAGTACATGCTCACAGGTAACAAATTCATGGTGGTTTATTAAGCTTAGATTTTTGGCATTATCAAGATATTTTTGTAAATTTTCTTGGTATTTCATTCTTCTTCTACCTTTGCTTGTAGTGGAAAATTAGCAAGTTTAGCCGCATCTATAACTTTTTTTTGTTTTGAAAGAGCTATTTCTTGAGTGTAAATGCCACAAATTCCAGAACCATTGTGATGAATTTCTAACATTGTTTGACTTGCTTTTTCAAGGTTTTGATGAAAAATATTCATCAAAATTTCTATGACAAAATCCATGGTTGTTACATCATCATTTAAGAGTATAACTTTATACATTTTTGGTTCACTAAGTTTTGTCTGCTCTAGAGTCTGGGTTTTTGGCATTATTTTCCTTTGTAGATTTTATTTAAATCTTCTTGCATGAGTTCTGTTGGAATTTTGCCAAGATAAAAATTTGTTGGAGCATTATTATTCCAGTAATCGCTTATTTTTTGATAAATTCCATTTTTTAAAACAACTTTAAAAGGAAGTTGCTCCATATTTTGATAGTCTATATCTTTTAAAATTTGAGCAATAATACGATCATTAGAACCGCCATTGCTTAGAAAATAGTAAGCACCATAATCATCTGCGAATTTTTTAACTGTTTCATCGCTAACATCTTCAAAATGTGTAAGTCCTATAATGATAAATTTGCTAGAATTATTTTTCCAAAGTTTGCTAAGATCTAAAGCTTCTTCTTTGCATGGGGTGCAAAAAGTGCCAAAAAAATCAAACATTAGAACTTTTCCTTCCTCTCCTTCTACCACAAAACCTTTATCTGTTCTTATTAAAGTTTTGCTTCCACCATTTACACTATTTAAGACTATTTTATCTCCTTTGTGATACTCTTCAAACATAAAATCATTTTGAATTTCTTCTTCTTTGGAGCAAGCATTAAGAAAAAATGCTAAACTTATTAAAAATAGGGTTAAAATTTTTTTCATTTAATTTCCTTTATTTATAATTTTTCATAGCAGCTCTAGCTTCTAAATCGGCTTGCTTTTTCTTTAAAGTTTCACGCTTGTCGTGCAAATTTTTCCCTTTAGCTAAAGCAAGAGTGGCTTTTACTTTATTTTTTGTGTTAAAATAAAGATCTAATGCAACGATAGTATATCCTTCTATACTTACTTTACCTAATAATTTATCAATTTGCTTTCTATGCATTAAAAGCTTTCTAGCGCCTCTTTCTTCGTGTTTATAGAAAGAATGTGTAGTATGAAGCAATGAAATATGAGAATTAAGTAAAAAAATCTCATTTTTTATAATGCGAACAAAAGAGTCTTTAAGATTTGCTCTTCCTGCCCTTAAGGCTACAACTTCACTTCCTTTAAGGACAATTCCGGCTTCAAAGCGTTCTATGATGCTATAATCAAATAAAGCTTTTTTATTTCTCGCAATAATTTTCATCGATCAACCTTAAAAACACTACTACCGCTACCGCTTAGAAAAAAATCTTCTTGTAAGTAAGACTTCATTTTAGGATATAAAGTTGCACAAGGAGTAAATAAATCATTTAATTCTTTGTTTTTAAAATTTTGTAACAACTCTTTTGTGCTGAGTTTTTTGTAGATTTGCGCTTGATTATTGTTTTTTTGAAAGTCAAATATTCCTCTATCAAATTCATCATAAACAGCTTTAGTTTGGCAAGATATTTGTGGAAAAGTCCATTTTAAATTAGGTATGTCATCTTCAAATTCTTCTATAATTTCGCCACAGCTACTTACATTAGCAGAGTGAAAGCCACTTAAAAAAAAGGCAATATCACTTCCTAGTTGTATGCTTAAATTTATAAGTTCTTGTAGGTTTAATTTTAAATTTAGGGTTTCATTTATTAGTAGTAAAAAACTCGCACAATCGCTACTTCCACCACCAAGCCCAGCACATACTGGGATATTTTTTGTGAGTTTTAGACTTTTTTTGCTAAATAATTCTTTTAATTCGTTATTATATCTTCTAGAAAGTAGCAAATAAGCCTTTTGAATAATATTATTTTCGCATTTAAAATTACTAATGATTTCAAATTCTTTTTTAGAATCTGATTCTTTGTCAACAAGCTCAAGCTCATCAAAAACATCTTTTAAAAGTATAAATCGTGATTCTAAAAGATGATATTTTCTTGAGTCAAAACCGGTAAGTTTTAAAAAAATATTTGCTTTAGCGTAAGCTTTCATTTGATTAGTTTTTTGCTTAAGTCATCAAGTTTAATATCATTCTGAACAACAGAATGCAAATTTTCATCCTTTACTTGTTGAACAAGTTCTTTTCTAAGTATCATAAGGGATTTTGGAGCTTCTATACCTATTTTGGCATATCCTTTCCCTGTTTGAACGACTTTGATTTCTATACCTTCTCCGATAATTATACTTTCATTTTCTTTTCTTGATAATATTAACATTTTTCAACCTTATTTAGAAGATATTTTACTGTATTTTCTTTAATATTAATTATGCTAAAATATTTTTCTGTTTCAATATAATAATCTCCTTCATCATGAAATTCTAATTCTTCGACAAAAATTTTAGCACCATTTTCGAGTTTATTTAAATCCTTGATAAAATTTGGCTTTAGGTTAATGTATTTTAACACATTTAAGCTTTTCTCATTATTATAAACAAATTTGCCTTCTTTAATGCGCTCTAAAGAGCTTAAAGTCGCATTAATACCTAGTTTTCTAGCAAAAAGTTCACAATAAGATCTTATGTAAGCACCTTCACTGACTGTGATTTCAATATTTAAAAAAGGATGATTATAGCTTAAGATCTTACAATCAAATACTTCCATTTGACAAGGTTTTAAATTTGCTTCTATACCTTTTTTTGCAAGTTCATAGGCGCGAGTTCCATTGATTCTTTTGGCGCTAAATTGAGGTGGTGTATAGGAGATAATTCCTTGCATTTGATCAATGATTTGTTTTAAATTTGCAAGATCAAATTCTTTTATATTTTGAATTTCTTTTATATTTTGATCATCAAGACTTAAGGAGTAAACTCCAAGCCATAAAGTAGCTTTATAGGTTTTTGGGGTTTTTTTTAAAAATCGGAAAAGTTTTGTGTATTGTCCAAACGCAACGATTAAAACCCCTTTGGCGAAAGGATCAAGAGTGCCAGAATATCCTGCTTTTTTATTTTTATATTTTTTCTTTAAAGTACTTAAAAAGGCATTAGAACTCAAACCTCTTGGTTTAAAGGCTGCAAAGATCTTATTCATACTGCTTTTTCCACAAAGCTTGCCATGATTACACGCATTATACCACCAAAATTAATATTAAGCTTTTCCTCTTTTCCGCTTTTATTAACTTCAACAACCCTGCCAATGCCAAAAATTTTATGTTTAACTAGATCTCCTTTGCAAAAACTAGTTTTTTGTATATTTTGATTTTTTGATTTTTCATTGATTAATTTACTTTCTTCTAAGAAGCGGCTAGGATTGATGTTTGCTCTTGAACCATGATAAAAACGAGAATTTGCAACACTTATTGTGAGAAATTTCTTGGCGCGAGTGATGGCAACATAAGCAAGACGGCGTTCTTCTTCGAGATTTTCTTCGCTATTTAAAGGAAAAAATCCTTCATCAAAGCCTATTATAAAAACATAATCAAATTCCAAACCTTTGCTAGCATGAATACTCATCAAGCAAACACATTCTTCATCTAAATTATCTTGATCACTTAATAAAGAAATTTCACTAAGTAGATCTTCTAAAGAAGCTTCGGGATCTTCTTTGAGTTTTTCTCTTAGATTGGCATAAAACTCATCAAGATTTCTGATTCTTTCATCTCCATCATCTTGCTCTGAAAAATAATCTTTAATTTTAAATAATTCTTCTATATTGTCAAAAACCTTTTTTGCATTATCGTAGCTTTTTAGAGTGTGAATATTTTGTATAAAAATATTTGCTTCATTTTGTGCTTTTTTTGTTGTTAAAATTCCTACACCACCATCGCTTTCGCATAGGGCATCAAAAAGTGAAATTTGACGTTTTTTTGCATATTCTTCTAAATTTTTTAGGGCTTTTTCTCCTATGGATCTTTTGGGGCGATTAATAATACGTTTAAACGACAAATCATCGCTTGGATTTAAGATAAGTCTAAGATACGAGATTAAATCTTTTATTTCTAATCTCTCATAAAAACGCATACCACTAAGTAGTTTATAAGAAATTTGTTTCTTCATAAATGCTTCTTCTATTGCTCTTGATAGTGCATTAACTCGAAATAAAATGGCGATCTCTTTAGCTTCTACTCCAGAATTTAGCAATTTTTTCACTTCTTGAGCGATATATAAACCTTCATCTTTTTCGTTTTCGTTTTTTAATATTTTAATATTTTCCCCTGTATCTTTAGTACAGATTAAAGTTTTTCCAAGTCGTTGCTCATTGTGAGATATGAGATTATTTGCTGCTTGTAAAATAGTCCCTACTGAACGATAGTTTTGTTCAAGTTTTACAAGTTTAACATTTTTAAAATCATTTTGAAAATTTAAAATATTTTCAATTTTTGCTCCACGCCAACTATAAATACTTTGATCATCATCACCAACAACTGTGATATTTTCATGCATACAACATAGATTTTTTAGAATTTTATATTGCAAGGTATTAGTATCTTGATACTCATCAACTGTAATGTAATTATAAAGTAAGCTTTGTTCTTTGGCAAAATTTATATCATTTTCTAAAATGAGATTGCTTAGCAATAAAAGATCATCAAAATCTACAAAATTTTGTTTTAATAAGTATTCTTCATAAGCACGGTAATAGTTGGCAAATTTGTATTCATTTTGATATTTTTCAAAATTATGTTCTTTTAGTAAATTTAAATCTTCAAAGACATTGCTTACTCTTTTGCCTTCATTTTTGCAATAAGATATGTATTGGATAATATCATAGACATTATCTTTGTTTTTATCATGGATTAAGTCTTTAATTATTTTTTTTGTATCATCTGTATCGATAACAATAAAACTATTTTTACGCTCCAATCTTTCAAAATGGAGTTTTAAAAATAAAAGTCCAAATTTATGAAAGGTGCAAAGCAAAGGATTGTGATTGCCTTGTAGAAAATTTAATGCTCTATGACGCATAACACTAGCTGCTTTATTTGTAAAAGTAAGAGTAAGAGTGTTATGTGAGGGGATGCCTACTTCACCGATAAGATAAGCAAGACGAGTGGTGATAGTTTTGGTTTTTCCACTACCTGCGCCTGCTAGGATAAGCATGGCTCCATCAATGTGGCTTACCGCTTGTTTTTGACTATCATTTAACTCTTCAAATAGATTCATTTTTTGAAAATATCTTTATTTTTTGGATTATTTAAAAATATATTTTTAGATTTTTGTAAATTTTTACTATCTTCGCGTTTATAAAGGCTAAAATTAACAAATAAAATGCTATTTTCTATTTGAATTTGCGTGATAGCTCCTAAATCAACCTTTACAAAACTATCAAAATCATCATTTCCAAAACCTGCGTGAAATTGAATGAAATCTTTATTTAGTTGTATGGATTCAAAGGTGTATCCTCCAAGAGCAAAAAGAGCATAAGGATTTTGTTTAACATCAAGCTCTTTGGGAAGTTCAGGGTTAAAATTTATGAAATTTGTATTTGCAACTATGGAAAATTCTATATTTTCTTCTATAAGGTGTGAAATAACTTCATAACAATGCTTTTGCATGGTATGGATAAAATTTTCATTTTTTAAGATTGTTTCTAGCATGATTGTAACTCCATAAATTCATTGATGAGTTTTTGAATTTCTTTTATGCCTATTTCCCAAAAATTTTCATCTTCTATATCAAAGCCAAACATTCCTACTAGTTCTTTTGGACTCACACTTCCACCTAAAGAAAGCATTTTGATATAAAGTTCTTTAAAATTTTCACATTTTTTACTTTTGTAAAGTCCATAAAGAGCTAAAACTAAAAGTTGCGCATAAGCATAAGCATAGCAGTAAAAAGGAGAATGGATAAAATGAGGAATATAACTCCACCAAGAAGCATAATTTTTTGTAAGTTTTACGCTGTCTTGAAACATCTTTTGAGATTCTTCCATCCAAATTTTATTGATTTCTTCGGTGCTAAGTTCATTTTCTTGAGCATGTAAGCGTCTTTCAAAACAAGTAAAATTAATTTGTCTATAAAAAGTTGCAAAAATATCTTCGATTTTATTTGCATATAAAGATAGGAGTTCTTCTTTTTTTAACTTATCTTTAATAAAATCAAATACGAGCATTTCAGCAAAAACTGAAGCTGTTTCTGCGGTGGTTAAAGGCGTGTTTTGATTTAAATAGCTTACATTATAAGAAAGTTTTTGATGGATGGTGTGTCCTAATTCATGTGCAAGTGTAAAAAGATCACGCCTTTTATCGGTGTAGTTTAATAAAACAAAAGGATGTGCATCAGAAGTTGCAGAATGTGAAAAAGCACCCCCTTGTTTATTTTCTTGTGGATAAACATCAATCCAGCCTTGATTAAAAGCATTTTTTGCTATATCATAAAATTGCGGAGAAAAAGCTTGAAATGCCTCTAAAACAATATTTTTACTTGTTTTAAAATCAAAACTTGCTTCTTTTCCTATGGGTGCATATCTATCATAGTCTTTAAGCTCATCATAGCCCAAAATTTGTTTTTTTCTTTTGTAAAATTGCGATACTAAGTTAAAATGTTTTTGCGCACTTGCTATCAAGGAATCAACGCTTTTTTGCGAAATTTGATTGCTGATATGTCTTGAAATTTCAGCATTTTCATAACCTCTTAATAAGCTTATATTTTTTCTTTCTGTTTTTATCATATTGATAATAAAACTTAAAAGTCTGCTATTTTTTTGCAAAACTTTACTGAATTTTTTAGCAGCTTTTTTGCGTGTTTTTCTATCTTCATCATACATTTTGCTTAGAATTTCTTCTTCGCTAAGTTTTTTACCTTCAAAAGGGATCTTTAAAGCACTCATACTTTCATCAAAAAGTCTACTAAAAGCATTTGCACCTGTATTTGAAAGATAGAGCATAATGCGTTCTTCGTTTTTGCTAAGATTATAGCGTTTGTTTTGCAATAAATTAGAAAGATAAAAATCATAATCTTTGCAAAAAGTTGTAAATTCTTGACTTTTCTCAGGAGCTAACTCGCAAAATTCAAGCTCGAAAAAGAGTAAATTTTCTTCTATTTTTTTGCATTCTTCTTCGTATTGTGCGTAAAAAGAACCATTTTGAGTGTTTTTAGCAAAAAGCAAATAAGCATAAGTCATGATTTTGCCAAGAGCTTGATTTAAATTTTCATAATCTTTTAAAGCTTGTAAAAACTCATTAGCATTTAATATATAAAGTTTATTTTCATAGTTTTTTTTAAAATTTAAACTTTGTTGGATTTGATCTTGTGTAAAATTTTGCAACGCTTCTTTATCGTGAAATAAAGCACTTAAATCCCATTCTAACATTTTTTATCCTTCATTTTCTAGTATGAGTTTTTTAAGAACAGCCATTCTAATAGCCACTCCATTTTTAACTTGTTTTAAAACTAAAGTCCTTTCATCGCTCATCATTTCATCGCTTATGTCAATATTGCGATTAACAGGGCCTGGATGTAGTAAAATAAGCTTTTTATCTTTTACTAAGCTTTTTTGAATGCAAAAATCATTTGCATAGTCTTTAAGTGAAGCATAAACGGTTTTATTATGTCTTTCTGTTTGTGTTCTAAGACTCATGATGATATCTGAATTTGCTATGATATTCTCATCAAGCTTATAATGTTTTTTAAGATGGGTATTAGGCATAAAATGTGGTGGAGCTACTAGGGTAATATCAAGATTAAATCTGCTTAAAAGTTCTATATTAGACGCTGCAACGCGGGAATTTTTAATATCACCTACGATGCAAATTTTTTTACCTTCGACATCGCCTTGAAAATGATTATAAATAGTAAATAAATCTAGCAAAGCTTGGGTAGGATGGGCGTGTTTTCCATCTCCTCCATTAACAACTGGACAATGCATATGCTTTGCTAATATCAAAGGAACTCCTGAGTTTGCGTGTCTTACAACAATAGCATTAGGACTCATGGCATCTAAATTAGCAGCAGTATCATAAAGAGTTTCTCCTTTGCTAGAGCTTGATCTTGAAACATCAAGGCGTAAAACCCTAGCGCCTAATCTTCTTGCAGCGCTTTCAAAAGATGAAAGGGTGCGTGTAGAATTTTCAAAAAAAATTGTCGTGATACTTTTTCCTTTAAGAAAAGTTCTAGGTTTTTCATCTAAGAAATCACTTGCTTCTTTAAAAAGCTCCATAATTTCGACTTTATTAAAATCTTTTGTAGTGATGAGATGACGCATGTTTTTGCCTTATTTGATATTGTAATTTAATTCATTTTTAGAACAAATTGCTGTAAAAAGAACATCTGTAGAACTATTTAAAGCAGTTTCAACACTATCTTGAATAACCCCTATAATAAAACCTATGGCAACTACCTTCATAGCAATATCATAGTCTATATTAAATAAAGAACAAGCCAAAGGTATAAGCAGCAAAGATCCGCCCGCAACTCCGCTAGCCCCGCAAGCTGCAAAGGTAGCAATAATGCTTAATAAAAAGGCTTGTAAAAGACTGATTTCTATGCCAACGGTATTGGCTGCAGTAAGGCTTAAAATAGCTATAGTAACTGCCGCTCCTGCCATGTTGATAGTAGCTCCTAAAGGTATAGAAATGCCATAAAATTCTTTATCTATGCCAAGTTTGGCACAAAGTGCCATATTTACAGGAATATTTGCTGCCGAACTTCTTGTAAAAAAAGCAAAAAATGCACTGTGCCTTAAGCAGATAAAAATCAAAGGAAAAGGATTTTTTCTTGTATAAAAAAAGACTATTAAGGCATTAATAACAAAAGTAACAAAAAGCATAGTAGCTACAAGTAAAATTAAAAGTTTTACATAACTTAGTAAACCTTGCGCTCCTGTTTGTGCTACAGAATTAGCCACAAGTCCAAAAATTCCAAAAGGAGCAAGTTTTACTATAAATTTAACAATTTTTAAAACCCCTTCATTGATATCTATAAAAACTTGTTTTGCTTCGTTAGAACAGTGTTTTAATGCTATACCTCCAGCTATTGCCCAAGTTAAAATTCCTAAATAATTTCCGCTTGAAAGAGCATTTATGGGATTATCGACAATTTTAAATAAAAGATCTTTGAAAATATCACTCATGTGGGTTGGAGATGAGTTTGTAGCAGTTTGAACTCCATCTAAAACAAGCTTTACAGGGAAGAAAAAATTAGCAAGAACTGCACAAGCTGAAGCAAAAAAGGTGCCTACTATATATAAAATGATAATATTTTTGATCTTAGCACCACTTTGAGAAAAATCTTTAGTGCAAATTGAGGTTAAAATTAAAATAAAAACAAGCATAGGAGCGATAGCTTTTAAGGCACTTGTAAAAAGTATTCCAAGTAAATTTGCAATTTCAGATATTTCTTTAGAGCTAATGCCTATAAGTATTCCTAGTGCTATACCTATGCAAATTTGAACTATGAGGTTGCCTTTAGCGTAGCTTTGAATGATTTTAGAAAACATAAAAACCTTTTAAATATTTTTTATATCAAAAGTTGATTTTAACTAACTTTTGCTTAATTTTAGAGAATTTTTAATTTATCAAGCTTTGATAAGTTTATTTGGATACAATTGTGGTTTATTTTAAATGAAAGGACTTTTTATGTATCTATTCACTTCAGAAGTCGTAAGTGCAGGTCATCCAGACAAGTGCGCTGATATAATCGCTGATACGATAGTGGATATACTCTTGAAAAATGACAAAAATTCAAGGGTGGCGAGTGAGGTTTTTGTCGCAGGAAATAAGGTTGTGATAGGAGGCGAAGTTAAGTCAAATCACAAACTTAGTAAAGCTGATTACGATAATTTAGTTAAAGATGTTTTAAAAAACATTGGTTATGACGGAGCAGGCCATTTTAGCAAAGAGCAGTGTTTACATCCTGATGAGGTTGATGTTATGGTGTTTTTAAATGAACAAAGCCCTGATATCAACCAAGGTGTCGATCAAGAAGATGGCGAAACAGGAGCAGGTGATCAAGGCATTATGTTTGGTTTTGCAAGTTGTGAAGCTGAGGAATATATGCCAGCAGCTATTAGTTATGCAAGAATGCTATGTGATAGAGTTTATGCTTATGCAAAAGCAAATCCACATGAACTTGGAGTGGATATTAAAACTCAAGTGACTATAGATTATGGCACTAAGGCGAATTTTGAAAATTGCAAACCGCAAAGTATTCATACTATAGTAGTTTCTGCACCTTGTGTTGAAAGTATGAAAATAGAAGATTTAAGATCTTTAGTGATGAAACTTATCTTAGATAGTAATTTACCAAAAGAACTTTTTGATCCTAATAAGACTAGAATTTTAATCAATCCAACTGGTAAATATGTTAATCATTCTTCTTTACATGATAGTGGTTTAACAGGAAGAAAACTTATAGTAGATAGTTTTGGAGGTTATTCTCCAATAGGTGGTGGTGCGCAATCGAGCAAAGATTATACTAAAGTTGATAGAAGTGGACTTTATGCAGGTAGATGGTTAGCTAAAAACATAGTTGCAGCAGGGCTTGCTAAAAAATGTATAGTTCAACTTAGTTATGCTATAGGTGTTGCAAAACCTACTTCGGTAAGCGTGGATTGTATGGGCACAAATACCAGTGTAAATGACGATGTTTTAAGTGATTTTGTAATGCAAAATTTTTCTTTAACGCCAAATTGGATCCGTGATAAATTTCATCTGGATAAACCAAGTAAAGAAACTTTTCTTTATGCGGATGTAGCAGCTCGTGGGCAAGTAGGACAAAAGGACTATCCTTGGGAAAAACTTGATGCTCTAGAACAGTTTAAAAAGCTACTTTAAAAAATTAACAATATTATACAAGCTTAAACAAGGCTTGTATAATTATAAAGAATTAATAAAGTTATATTAATTTTTGACTTAGAGGGATATTTTTCAATATCCCTCATAAATATAAAAGTTAGGAAGGAAGCTAAATTAATTTAGCTTTGGGGTAAAAACCCCTCTAAGTCAAAATATTGTTTGACAGAATTATAATATAAAATAACTTAAATTACTTTAAAATTAAAATTTTAATATTATTTTTTATCATTAAATATTTCTTTGGATAAATTTTTCCAATCTTTGCTTAAAAGCTTTTTAGGGAGTATAACTATATTCTCTTTGCCATTTGTAGCATGATAAACACTAACCCCATATTTACTTGCATAAAATTTCATTAAGAGTTGCTGGAGTTTGTATTCGCTACTATTATTAAACCAAGCATTGTTGCTTAGGGCTATAATAATTTGTGAATTTTGATAGTTTTGTTCTTTGGTAGCTTCATAACAAATTGCATTTGTGATAATTTGATTATCTAATTTATATTTGCTTTGTATAGGACCTTTGGAAAATTCTTCAATATTTTTGAGAAAATATTTTTTTGTTAAGTCTTTAAAAAATGGAATTTCTTCACCAAAGGGAACTAAAAAATGCTTATTTAAAATATAGACATTGCCTTTTTTAAAGATATAAGTGCTATTGTAAGTATGCTCTTTTTCAACATGAAATGCTCCTGTAATAATGGTGATTTTATAAGATAATTCTTTAAGCATGAGCTCATATTTGGTATTTTTTAAATCAAAAGCAAAAGCGGTTTCAGGCAAGATTACAAGTTCTTTTTTTTCATTTATAGCTTGAAGTATATCTTGAATTAAGATATCAGAATTTGATTTTAAATTTTCTTGTAAAAATTTTTGATCTTGAGAGATATTAGTATTGATGAGTTTATAGTTTAAATTAAGAGTTTGAGCTTGTTTTTCATTATATTGAAATCCACTAAAGAATAAAATAAGAACAATCGCTATTTTATAATATCTTGATATATAACCCTCATAGATGAAATATGCTATTAAAAATATGCAAATAATGCCACGATAACTTGGGTCAAAAAAACCATAAACTGTAAAAATTCCCCAATTAAGCCAATCAAATCCTAAAGGATGAATAAAACTTATGCAAAAAATTCCACAAAGCCTTAAAAAATCAAATTTTAATAAATAACATAATCTAAAAAGTAGTCCATAAATAAAACCAATGATAATTGGTATAATTGGTACTAAATAGTTTAGATTAAAATAAATTGAAGATAAACCAATCCACCAAAACCAAAGAATCCCTACAAAAAAACCTATCCAAAAATATTGTTTAGAATTTTTACTTTTTAGAAGTAAAACTAAGCCCCAAATAGCTAAAAATGGGCTAATAGTTTGTGTAAAAATATTTTCAAAAAATGATAGATAAATAGAATTTGAAAGTAAAATTGCAATAAAAAAGACTTTTATTATTTTAAAAATGATAGAATTAGTGTTTAATTTTTTTGGAATAAAGGAAAAATATGGCAGAAAATTCAATTTTAACTTCATTGTTACCTCTTGTAGTGTTATTTGCAATTTTTTATTTCTTGGTGATCAGACCGCAACAAAAACAAGCAAAAGCACATAAACAAATGCTTGAGTCTTTGCAAAAAGGAGATAAAATCATCACTAATGGCGGACTTATTTGTGAAGTCGTAAAACCAGAGGAGGATTTTATCAAAGTTAAGCTTAATGAAGACAATGTTACTGCAAAAATTTCAAGAGAATTTATAGCAAAGAAAATTGATGCGTAATTCTAAAATCAATTATCGCTTGATTATTTTTATAGCGGTATTTATTTTTGGAGTGGCTTTTTCACTCCCTTCTTTTTTGCAGTCAGAACGTGGTGCGAAGATTAATTTAGGGCTTGATTTGCAAGGCGGGCTTTATATGCTCTTAGGTGTAGATAATGAAGAAGCTGTAAAATCTAAAATAAAATCAATTGCATCTTCATTGAGTTATTCTTTTAATAAAGAAAATATTTTAAATGATGGCTTAAATACCCATGATGATATTTTAGAATTTACTTTGCTTGATAATGCAGATATTGCAAAAGTTGAAAATTTGCTTAAAGAAATAAAAGGAATTAATATACAAAGTGAAAATATGCACTATAAAATTTCTTTTACCTCAGAAGAAGTAAAAAATATAGAAAATTTTGCACTTTTGCAAGCAGTTGAAACCATAAGAAATAGGCTTGATCAATTTGGATTAGCAGAGCCAACAGTTGCTAAACAAGGTGATGATAAGATTTTGGTTGAACTTGCAGGGATTAAAACCAAAGAAGATGAACTAAGAGCAAAAGAACGCATCACAAAAGCAGCACATTTGCAACTTATGGAGGTTGATGATTCTAAAATGGGTCAAGCTTCTACAATGAGCGATACTGAGGCTGCGAGTTATGGACTGATTTTAGTGCCTGATTCTAGAAATCCAAATTTAAAATATACCTTAAAAAGCATACCTATTTTAGATGGATCTATGCTTACTGATGCTAGAGTAGGGATTAGTGATAAGAGTAATTATCCTGTGATTAATTTTACTTTAAATGCCGAGGGTTCTAAAAAATTTGCTGATTATACAGGAGCAAATGTTGGAAAGCGTCTTGCTATTGTACTTGATAATAAAGTGTATTCTGCCCCATCTATCAATGAACGCATAGGTGGAGGTAGTGGGCAAATCAGTGGAGCTTTTACCCAAGAAGAAGCGCGTGATGTGGCGGTAGCTTTAAGAAGTGGAGCTTTGCTTGCGCCTGTAAAATTGCTTGAACAAAGAAGCATAGGACCATCTTTAGGTGCTGATAGTATTAAAATGAGTATGATAGCCTTAATCGGTGCATCGGTTTTTATTGTAATATTTATGATGATGTATTACGGTGTGGCAGGAATTTTTGCAAATATTGCAATGTTGGTTAATGTTTTGGTAGTAGTGGCTGTTATGGCTATGTTTGGAGCGACTTTAACTTTACCAGGGATGGCAGGACTTGTTTTAACTGTGGGTATGGCAGTAGATGCAAATGTGATTATTAATGAGCGTATAAGAGAACTCTTGCGAGATGGAGTAAATATAAGAGCTAGTATAGAACAAGGCTATAAAAATGCTATGAGTGCGATTATAGATTCAAATATCACTTCTTTGGTTACTTCAGTAGCGCTTTATGCCTATGGAACAGGAGCGGTCAAAGGTTTTGCTGTGACTTTAGGGATTGGTATTGTCGTTTCTATGATTACAGCTATTTTAGGAACTCATGGAATGTTTGATTATTTTATGCAACGCATAGAAAAAAGTAATAATACAAGATTTTGGTTTGGTTACAGGAGAAGATAATGCAGTTTTTTAGCGAAAAGAAAATTTATGATTTTATGAGAATGCGTTTTGCTGCTATTTCTCTTTCTTTTATTTTGTTTTTTGGTTCTATTTATTTGCTTTGGGATAGGGGTTTGCAATATGGCATTGATTTTAGCGGGGGAACTTTAGTTCAGCTTAAATATGAAAATGCAGCTCCTATAACGCAAATTCGAGAAATTTTAGAAAATCAAGGAACTTTTCAAAATTTATCTGTAACTGAGTTTGGAAGCAATGAAGAAGTAACTATACGCTTTTTAGGAAGTAATGATAATGTAAGCAATGATATAGGTGAGCATATAAGCACTCTTTTAAAGGATACGGGAAAATTTGAAGTGCGTCGTGCTGATGTGGTAGGTCCAAAAGTAGGTGATGAACTTAGAAATAAAGGACTTATGGCTATAGCTGTATCTTTGATAGCAATTTTAATTTATATAGCATTGCGTTTTGAGTGGCGTTTTGCTCTTGCGGCTATAATCAGTGAAATTCATGATGTTGTGATTACTTTAGGGGCAATTTCTTTATTTAAAATTGATGTCAATTTAGATACTTTGGCTGCTGTTTTAACTGTGCTTGGGTACTCTTTGAATGATACAATTATTATTTTTGATAGAATCAGAGAAGGTATTAAAACAAGTAAAAAAACCGAACTTGCACCTATTATCAATGAAAGTGTTTCAGCAACTTTATCAAGAACGGTTTTAACTTCAGGGTTGACTTTAGCAACCGTTGTGATACTTTATTTCTTTGGCGGGGAAATGATACAAGGATTTTCTTTGGCTTTAATTGTAGGTATTATAGCGGGAACTTTAAGCTCTATTTTTGTTGCAAGTCCGACATTATTATGGTTTAAATTTAGTGTGCTTGAGTTTAGAAATAAAGAAATTGAAAAAGCAAAAAGAAAACAAGATAAAGAACGCAATCGTGCAATGTATGAAAAAGGAACTGTGTAAGGAGAATTTATGGCTTATGAAGCAAGTTTAATAGAAAAAAAATGGCAAAAAATTTGGGATGAAAATGAATATTTTGAGCCAAAAGATGACTTAAATTTGCCTAAAAAATATATTTTATCGATGTTTCCTTATCCTAGTGGACGCATTCATATGGGGCATGTAAGAAATTATACTATAGGTGATGCTTTGGCAAGATATTATCGCAAGATAGGTTTTAATGTTTTACATCCTATAGGTTTTGATAGTTTTGGTATGCCTGCTGAAAATGCAGCTATTAAACATAAAATTCATCCTAAGTCATGGACTTATGAAAATATAGCTTATATGAAAAAAGAACTTTTTTCTTTAGGGTTTTCTTTTTCTAAAAAAAGAATGCTTGCTACTTCAGATCCACTTTATACAAAATTTGAGCAAGAATTTTTTATTAAGATGTTTGAAAAAGGTTTGATTTACACTAAAGAAGCAAATGTAAATTGGTGTGAACAAGATCAAACGGTTTTGGCTAATGAGCAAGTTGAAGACGGAAAATGTTGGCGTTGTGGTCATGAAGTGGTGCAGAAAAAAATGCCAGGTTATTATGTAAAAATCACTGCTTATGCTGAGGAACTTTTAAAAGATTTAGAAGAATTAAAAGATAAATGGCCTAATCAAGTTTTAACTATGCAAGAAAATTGGATTGGTAAAAGCGAAGGTTTGGAATTTTCTTTAAATTTAGACGAAGAAAGCAAGCAAAAAGCCAAAGAAAGTTCTTTAGAAGTTTTTACTACAAGAGCAGATACAATTTATGGAGTTTCGTATATCGCTTTAGCTCCAGAACATAAGATTGTTCAAAATTTGCTTTCACAAAATTTATTAAATCAAGATGTATTAAATAAAATCAAAGTTATTCAAAATCAAAGCCCAAGAGAAAGACAAAGTTCTGAAAAAGAAGGTTATTTTTTAGGAATTTATGCCATTCATCCTTTAAGCGGAGAAAAAATTCCTTTATGGGTGGCTAATTTTGTCTTGGCTGATTATGGTAGTGGAGCGGTTATGGCTGTTCCAGCTCATGATGAAAGAGATTTTGAATTTGCAACAAAATATAATCTTGCCATCAAACAAGTTATTCAAACTCAAGAAAATTTACCTTATATGCAAAAATTAGGAAAATTAATTAATAGTCAAGAATTTGATAATCTTGATTGTAATGAAGCAAGATTAAAAATCATTTCTCAGTTTGAAGCTAAAAATATAGGAAAAAGGGTTGTAAATTTTAAAATTCGTGATTGGGGTGTTTCGCGTCAAAGATATTGGGGTGCGCCTATTCCTATGATTAAATGTCAAAGTTGTGGTGTAGTGCCTCAAAAACTAGAAAATTTACCTATTACTCTGCCTGAAGATGTGCAAATTACAGGTGAGGGTAATCCACTTGATAAACATCCAACTTGGAAAAATTGTATCTGTCCAAAATGTGGTAAAGAGGCTCAAAAAGAAAGTGATACTTTAGATACTTTTTTTGAAAGTTCTTGGTATTTTGCACGTTTTGCAAGTGATGAGAAAACTTGGCAGGAAAAAGCTTTAGATGAAAAAAGTGTAAAGTATTGGATGAGTGTGGATCAATATATAGGTGGTATTGAACATGCAATCTTGCATTTACTTTATGCGAGATTTTTCCAAAAAGCTTTAAGAGACTTGGGTTATTTAACACAAAATGAACCTTTTGATAGACTTTTAACTCAGGGTATGGTGTTAAAAGATGGTGCTAAAATGTCAAAATCAAAAGGCAATGTTGTAGATCCTGATGAGATTATAGAAAAATACGGTGCTGATACCGCAAGACTTTTTATACTTTTTGCTGCGCCTCCGGCTAAAGAGCTTGAATGGAATGATGATGCGGTTGAAGGGGCTTATAGATTTATTTGCAAACTCTATGATAGGGCGCAAAATGTTAAAAAAGGTGAGCTTGTAGAATTAAAACAAGAAAATTTAAATAAAGAAGAAAAATATGCAAGATTAAAGGTATATGAAGCTTTAAAAAAATCTTTTGAAGTTTATCATCAGAGTTTTACTTTTAATACTTTAATTGCAGCTTGTATGGAAGCTTTAAATGCTTTAGCACTTTGTAAAAATGAGGCTTTGGAGCAAGAGGCTTTTTATATTATTTTAAATATCTTAGAGCCTATTATTCCTCATGTTTGTTTTGAGCTTAGCGAGGAGCTTTTTAAATGTAAAAATTTCAAAAAATTAGAACTTAAAGAAGAGGTTTTTGTAAAAGATACTTTAAATTTAGCTGTAAGCATCAATGGTAAGAAAAGGGCTGAATTTGAAATTTCAAGTAGTGCGAGTAAAGAAGAAATTTTAGCTTTTGCAAAAGAAAATACCGCTAAATGGCTTGAAGGTAAAAGTATAGTTAAAGAAATTTATGTGGAAGGAAAGCTAGTTAATCTAGTAATCAAATGAAAAAGATTTTGATTTTTTGTATAGGTTTATTTTTAGGTGCTTGTGGATATGTTCCTACATCAAAAATCGCTAATAATATTTTTGATGAGAAAGTTTATGTTAATGTTGAATTAAGTCAACAAGACCCAAAAAATAGTATCTATGTTGCCGATACTTTAAAAGAAATGGTGATTTCAAAACTAGGGCGTAAGCTTGCTTTAAAACATGAAGCTGATGATGTAATCAATGTTAAAATGAACAATTTAGAATTTATTCCTTTGGCCTATGATAAAAATGGCTATGTTATTAGTTATAAAGCTAAGTTAAATTTAGATTTTAATGTTGTTTTTAAAGATGGCTCAAGTCAGGCTTTTAGTACAAGTGGGAGTTATAATTTTGAAATTTCTCCAAATAGCATTATTAGTGATTCTGCAAGGTATGAGGCTATTAGAGCGGCTTCAAGTGAGGCATTTGATGAGTTTATTTCTGTAATTGCTATTAAAGGGCAAAAACGTGGTTCCAAATACTAATGAAATAGCAAGGCAAACTTTAATTACATTAAAAGAAAGAAAACTAAAGCCAACCCCTGAAAATTATACGGAAATTTTTGAAGAATTGTCTTTAAAATATGGTATTACAAGTTCAAATAAGGCTAAACTTGATAAATACAAAACCTTGCTTTTACCGATTTATCAACAAGAATTAAATTCTAAAACTATAAGAAGTTTAGAAGAGTTAATTAGTTTTTTAATTTCTGTTTTAAATAGACAAAGCGGAAAACAATTTAGTGAATTTTTTGATTTTTTATCTACCATATCTAAAACTTTGCAAATAAGTAAAGACAAAAAGATAAGAGATTTGGCTAAAGTGACTTCGATTAGAATTTCTAAAACTATGGATAGTGAAAGTATTTACTTGCTTACTAAAAAATGGAAAGAGCTTGAAAGAAATTACGATGAAAATGACTTAGAGGAACAAGCTCGTAAATATGGCGTTAGCAAATATGATGATTATGATAGTGTGATTAAAAAACTTTTAGTCAAACTTGAAGAGCGTAGTTATGAGCGTTTTAGTGAATTATTATGTTTAGGTTTAAATCCTTCATTGGTGGAAGATTTAAAAATTCAAGGTTTTATACAAAATTTAACACAAAAGCCTTTTGTAATAGGCGAAGAAAATTTCAAAAACGAATTAATGGAATTTATAAATCATCGTATAATGGTTGATAATATGTATGTCCAAAAAAATTTAAATTTTTTTAATGATAATCTAAAAAAAATCTATGAATTGCTTGTCTTGCTTAATAAATCGAATGAAAAAAATATGGATTTTATCAATACCTTAAAACCAGATGAAAATGGGGAAGTAAAACTTAGTTTTGAGGATTTAAAACTAAAATTTAAACAACTTGGAGAAAAAATTACATCTTTAAATAATCAAATTGAATTCACGCAAAGCTTAGAAGAGAGAGAGGCTTGGAGTGTTCTTAAAGAGCTTGATAAAATGGATGAAAATTTTAATAAGTATAAAGTTAATTATTCTTTAGCTTTATTTTCTATAGTAAATTACCGTTTCATTATGGAAAAATATGGTATGGGAAGTTTGAATGAAATTTTTGTTCGATTTAAAAAAATTTTAAAAGATTCTTGTAGCGAATTTGATGAACTATGGATGATAGATGAAAAGAGTTATTTGATTGTTTCGCCAGGAAAAAGCAAAGATGAAATTACACAGCTTGTAAATACAAATCTTAAAACTATAGAAAATTTTAGATTTATTTATAAGCAAGATATTATAACTCCTAAAATTCACGTGGCTTATCTTGATAAGCAAAGTAAGCCAAGTATTAATATTTTAGATGAGTTAATAAAGCAAATTGCAGCGGTTAATGAACAACATAATGAAAGTTGAGAATTTTTTAGCTCAAAAAAGTATAAATTACGATAAAATTGATCGTTTTTTGATGTTTAGAATGTATGAAAAATATAAGAAATATTTTAAAAATATTCCTATAATCCAACTTATAGGCACAAATGGTAAAGGTAGCACGGGTAGATATTTAACCCAACTTTTAGAAAATTTAAATTATAAAATAGGGCATTATACTAGCCCGCACATTTTCAGTTTTAATGAAAGATTTTATCTTGATGGTAAGATTGCGAATGATGAAGAATTAGAACAAGCTCATATAAGACTTGAAGAAATTTTTAAACAAGACTTGCAAAAATTAAGTTATTTCGAATATGCTACTTTTTTAGCTATGATTTTATTTCAAAAATGTGATTTCATTGTTTTAGAAGCAGGAGTGGGTGGAGAATATGATGCTACTTCTGTTTTTGAAAGAAGAATGAATATTTTTACAAGAATTGGATTTGATCATATTCAAATTTTGGGCAATTCTTTAGAAGATATTGCAAGAACCAAGCTTAAAGTTATGGCGCCTATAGCACTTATAAGTGATGAGCAAGAGCAAAATGTTTTAAATTTAGCAAAAAAAATTGCTTTTTTAAAAAAAGCTAATTTGCAAGTTTCTTCCTTAAATCCTTTTTTGAAAGAAAAATTTGAGATTTATTGTAAAAAGTTTGTTTTACCTTGTTTTTTAAAGCATAATTTAAAGCTTGCATTAAAGGCTTGTGAAATTTTAATTTCGCAAGAAAAAACCTTAGAAGCTTTAAAAAAGTTACAAGAGTTAAATTTACAAGGAAGATGCCAAGAAATTTCTCCAAATTTTTTTGTTGATGTGGGTCATAATCCCATGGCTGCTAAGGCTATGCTTGATAAATTTCAAGGAGAAAAAATAAATCTTATTTATAATGCTTATTTGGATAAGGATATTTTTCAAATTTTAAATACATTAAAGCCTATTATTGATACAATACAAATATATAAATATAAAAGTGCAGAACGAAAGCTGGCCGATGATGAAATTTATAGTATTGCATCAAAGCTAGGTATACAATGTAAAGAATTTGTAAAATTAGAAGAGAATAAAAAAAATCTAGTTTTTGGTTCTTTTATGCTGGTAGAAAATTTTTTAAAGGAGTGGTGTGGTAAAAAATAAATTCACTATTACCATTACAGATATTAACGGTTCAAGACATTTTTATTTAAATCAAATAATCAAAAAAATAGTTTTTTATACTATTGCTTTTATTGTTTTATTTTTAGTTTTTAGTGGTTTTTATATCAAATATCTCGATAGCAAACTTAGCGATATCAGTGAAAAGCGTGAGGAGCTTTTGAAAAAAAGCAAAGAATTGGAATTATCTAATTCGCAAATGCAAAAAAGCATAGAAGAAAAAACTCAGCAGTATGCAGCTATAGAAGATAAAATAGCTTCTTTTGAAGAGGCTTTGGGCTTAGAAGCAGAAAATAATCTTACAATTAGTGCAAGACTTGATAATCTTCAGCTTACCAATGAGCAGCAACTTGGAATTTTGGGACAAATTCCTAATGGATGGCCTATTGAAAATAAAGGCATTACAGGAAATTTTGGCTGGAGAGAGCATCCGCTTTTAAAAAGAAGGGAATTTCATCCTGGTATTGATTTAAGAGCAGAAATTGGTACCCCTATTTATGCACCAGCAAGTGGAGTAGTGGAATTTTCAGGTTATAGTGATAATGGCTATGGCTATAATGTAATTTTATTGCATAATTTTGGTTTTAAAACAGTATTTGCTCATATGATGCGCAAAGAAGTAGTCAAAGCAGGTCAATTTGTTAGCAAGGGGCAGTTGATAGGTTATAGTGGCAATACAGGTCTTTCTACGGGACCGCATTTGCACTATGAGGTAAGGTTTATTAATAAAACTTTAGAACCTTTGTATTTTTTAAATTTGCAAAGAAAAAATATGAATGATTTTTTTAATCAAGAAAGGAGAGTTCCATGGCAATCTTTAATAAAGGCGGTATCAGCCCAACATCCAGCTCTAGCTCAGAAACAACAGTAATTTCTTCAGGTGCGAGAATTGAGGGTAAATTTTATTTTGCTTCTATGCTTCATGTTGATGGAGAGTTAAGTGGTATTATTCATTCTGAAAGCATTGTGGTTATCGGAAAAAATGGAAATTTAAAAGGTGAATTACAAGCAGATAAAATTGTAGTAAATGGGTATTTTGAAGGGCAACTTGAGGCCAATAGTTTAGAAATTTTAGCAGGCGGAGTTGTTAATGGCGATATTTCAACGCAAAAAATTTCTATAGAAAATGGCGGTCGCTTTAATGGAACTAGTAAAATTAAAGAAGATACTATCAAACTTATTGAAAATAATAACGAAGAATAATGCAAGCTTCATTTTATGAATACCTACAAAATCCAAAAATTTGTGAACTTTTGCTTTGTAAAGATGAAAAACAAGCAGATTTACTTGCTCAAGTTTCACGATTTAAGGGTTTAAAAACCTTTGTTTTACCTGATTTTAGAGCGCAGTTTGGAGATGATTTAAGGGCTTTTTCCAAAGAACTTTTTGATCTTTGCAAGATTTTAAATGCTTATCATAAAGAAGAAGAAAAAAAAATCCTTATTTCTCCTTTAAATACTGTTTTAAAAAAACTTCCTTCAAAAAAACATTTGCAAAATTATCATATCGATAAAAAACAAAATTTTAATTTGAAATGTTTTAAAGATGAAATTTCAAGATTGGGATACGAATTTGTAGATATAGTTCAGGATAAAGGTGAAATTTCAATTCGTGCGGATATTATTGATATTTTTTGTATCAATGAAGAAAATCCTATTAGAATTTTGCTTTTTGGCGAAGAGATTGAAAGTATAAGATATTTTGATTTGCAAAGTCAAAAGTCTATTCCTAATGAACTAGAACATTTTGAAATTTGTCCTTTTTTAAAATATTTTGACAAAGAAAATTATGAAATTTTTAAGGACAAATTAGAAGATTTTCAAAGTGATACTTTAATACATGATATCAATTCTTTAGGGTTTTGGTGTATTGATGATTTTTTTGATTATTTAGAACTTGATTTTTTAGCTTGTGAAAAGTTTGATATTAACGAATATGAAAAAGATATAAGTTTTGTGAATGCAAAAATTTTACCTCAAGCTAAAAAATTTAAAGAATTGCAAAGTTCTTACAATAAAGATTTTTTTGAATTTCATAAAAATAAAAAAATCACACTTTTAGCTAAAAACGAAGCTTTGTTTAAAGCTTTGGAGCTTGAAGATACTCAAAATATCCATTTTGTAAAAAGTGATTTAAGGCTTAATCTTATTAGTCCTGAAGAGCTAATCATTTCTTTAAATCAAAAAGAAAAACAAAAAACAAGAAAAAAAGCTAGTTTGATTATAGATGAGCTTAAAAATGGGGATTATATAGTACACGAAGATTACGGAGTGGGTAAATTTTTAGGTCTTGAGATGATAGTGATAAGCGGAGCAAAAAAAGAGTTTGTTGCTATAGAGTATCAAAATTCTGATAAGCTTTTATTACCAGTGGAAAATCTTTATTTAATTGATAAATATTTGGGCGTGAGTGGATCTATTCCAAGTTTAGACAAATTAGGTAAAACAAGCTTTATTAAACTTAAAGAAAAATTAAAAACTAAACTTTTAGCCATAGCTTCTGAAATTGTTATTATGGCAGCTAAAAGATCTTTAGTGCAAGCAAAAAAAATCACAGTGGATTTAAATAGACAAGCTGATTTTATAACTAGTGCGGGTTTTATTTATACAAGCGATCAAGAGAAAGCTTGTCATGAAATTTTGCAAGATTTTCAAAGTGGAAAAGTTATGGATAGGCTTTTAAGCGGTGATGTGGGTTTTGGAAAAACTGAAGTCGCTATGAATGCTATTTATCCAGTAGTTAAAAGTGGATTTTGTGCATTTTTATTTGCGCCTACAACTTTGCTTTCTCATCAGCATTATAAAACCTTAAAAAAGCGTTTTGATCCTTTTGATATAGAGGTTTTTAAACTGGATCGCTTTACAAGTAGTGCAGAAAAAAAACAAGTTCTACAAAATTTAAAAGAAAATAAAGCTTGTGTAGTTATAGGAACTCATGCGCTTTTAAGTGTAGAATGTGAAAATTTAGCCCTTGTTATTATTGATGAAGAGCATAAATTTGGAGTGAAGCAAAAAGAAAAGCTTAAAGAAATCACTCAAAATTCACATATTTTATCCATGTCAGCAACCCCTATACCAAGAAGCTTAAATCAAGCTTTAAGTTCTATAAAATCTTATAGTGTTTTGCAAACTCCACCAGAAGATAGAATGGATGTAAGAACTTTTGTCAAAGAAAATGATGACGCACTTTTAAAAGAAGCTATAGCAAGAGAGTTAAGACGTGGTGGGCAAATTTTTTATATTCATAATCATATTGCAAGTATAGAGCAGTGTAAAAAACATTTATTAGAACTTTTTTCCACTTTGCGTATTTTGATTTTGCATTCTAAAATCGATGCCAAGGTGCAAGAAGAAGAAATGTTGAAATTTGAAAACAAAGAATATGATTTGCTTTTAAGTACCTCTATCGTAGAAAGTGGGATTGATTTACCTAATGCAAATACTATTATAGTAGAAAAAAGCGATCGTTTTGGTATGGCTGATTTGCATCAATTGCGTGGGCGTGTAGGAAGAAGTGATAAGCAAGGTTATTGTTATTTTTTAATCGAAGATAAAAATGCTATCACAAAAGATGCTTTAAAGCGTCTAGTTTCTTTAGAAAGTAATTCTTTTTTAGGTGCAGGTTCTGTTTTGGCTTATCATGATCTTGAAATTCGTGGCGGTGGAAATTTATTAGGCGTAGATCAAAGTGGACATATCGAGCAAATTGGATATAGCTTATATCTTAAAATGTTAGAAGATGAACTTAATGCTTTAAGTAAAAATGAAGTGGATCAAAAAGAAAATAAACTTGATTTAAAACTCAATGTTAATGCCTTTTTAAACAGCGAACTTATCAGCGAAGATCGCTTAAGATTAGAACTTTATAGAAGACTTAGCAAGTGTGAGCAAGTTCATGAGGTTTATGAGATCGAAGGTGAAATTGAAGATCGCTTTGGAAAACTTGATGTTTATACTAAGCAATTTTTATCTTTGATTATCATTAAAATTTTAGCTTTAAATAAATTTAAAAGTATTAGCAATTATGAGCAAAATATTCAATTTACTGCTTTAAATGATGAAAAAGAACTCATCAAGGCAAAAAGCAAAGACGATGATGATATTTTAGAGGCAATTTTGACGCATTTAAGAAAGGCTTAAAATGGATTGGAATAAAACTTATGCAGCAATTTATAGAGCAAGAAAAGACTATTTAAAGCCTATTTTTGAAATCGATCCTATCACTTTAAAAGATTTAGTAGGTATGGAAAGTCAAAAAAAAGCACTTTATGAAAATACTTTAAATTTCATTCAAAATAAAGGAGCAAATCACGCACTTTTATGGGGATCTAAGGGCACTGGAAAATCAAGTTTAATTAAAGCCATATTTAACGAATTTAAAGATCAGGGCTTAAGACTTGTCGAATTAAATAAAGAAGATTTATTTGCCTTAGCAGATATCATCGATGAAATCAGATTAGAAAATTTTAAATTTATACTTTTTTGTGATGATTTTTCTTTTGAGAAAGGAGATGATAGTTATAAATTTTTAAAACCTTTGCTTGAGGGAAGCATAGAAAAAGCCCCAAATAATGTAATTATTTATGCGAGTTCAAATCGTAGGCATTTATTAAGTGAAAGTATTGCTGATAATCTTGATACGCAAATTGCACATACAGAACTTCATTTAAGCGATGCTGCCGAAGAAAGATTAAGCTTGAGTGATAGATTTGGTTTGTGGTTAAGTTTTTATCAAGGAAATTTAGAAGAGTATTTAAAGATGATAGATTTTTATTTTAAAGATTATTCTTGTGATAAAGAGCTTTTACACGCTAAAGCTAAAGAATTTGCTACTCTAAGAGCAAGTAGAAGTGGTCGTACTGCAAAGCAATTTTATTTGGCTTTTAAGGAGAATTTTAAATGACTGGAGCACAAATTTTTACCAAGCTTTTAAATTTGGATTTAAATTATCATGATTTTGATTGGCTTGAAAATCAAGGATTGAGTGAATTTGAGCTTTTAATTTCTGTGATTTTAACTCAAAATACAAATTGGAAAAATGTCTTAAAAGCTTTAGAAAATTTAAAAAAAGAAAATATTGCAAGATTAGAACAAATCAATACTTTATCCAATTTAGAACTTGCAACTTTAATCAAGCCTAGCGGATTTTATAACACCAAAGCCAAGCGTTTGAAAGGCTTAGTAGAAAGTATCATAAACACTTATGAAAATTTAGAAAATTTTAAAACAAATGTAAGCAGAGAATGGCTTTTAAATATCAAAGGTTTGGGTTTTGAAAGTGTTGATGGTATTTTAAATTATCTTTGCAAAAGAGAGATTTTGGTTGTAGATAATTATAGTTTGCGTTTGGCTTTTTGCTTAGGCTATGAGTTTGAAAATTATGAAGAATTAAGAGAATTTTTTCAAAGTGGTATAGAGAGTGAGCAAGAAAATTTGTGTAAAATTTTAGGGAGAAAATGCGAACTTTACGAACTTTATCAAATTTTTCATGCTTTGATTGTAGCTTTTGCAAAACAGAGTTTTAAAGGACAAAAATTAAGCTCTAAGGGTGAAGAATGGATCAAAATTTTAAAGGAAGATTTATGAAAGCAAAAGGAAGCGAACTTATACCTGTTTTAACTATAGCAGGGAGTGATTGTAGTGGTGGAGCAGGGATACAAGCCGATCTTAAAACCTTTAGTGCGCACAATCTTTTTGGTATGAGTGTGGTTTTAAGTGTGGTAGCTGAAAATACCGCAAGGGTGATTTCTGTACACGATATACCTACTCAAAGCGTAGATGAACAAATGCTTGCCGTATTTGAAGATATAGTGCCAAAGGCAACTAAAATCGGAATGATAGGATCTTGTGAATTAATGAGCTGTGTAGCTAAAAATTTAAGCGAGTTTAAACCTCAAAATGTAGTGATTGATCCTGTAATGTTTGCTAAAAATGGCTATGCTTTAATGCCGCAAGAAAATTGTGATTTTTTCAAACAAACCATAGTAAAATTTGCAGACATTCTTACGCCTAATATTCCTGAAGCAGAGTTTTTATGTGGTTTTAAGATCGCTAATGAAGAGCAGATGATAAAAGCAGCTAAGCATTTATGCAGCTTGGGGGCTAAGGCAGTTTTGCTTAAAGGCGGACATAGTGAAACAAATGCCAATGATGTGCTTTATGATGGAAAAGAAATTTATATTTTAAAAGGCGAACGCATAGAAACTAAAAATACTCACGGTACAGGTTGTACGCTTTCTTCGGCTATTGCTAGTAATTTAGCTAAAGGCAAGGATTTGTTTCATGCTGTTAGTGAAGCTAAAGAATATGTAAGAAATGCGATTTATTATTCACTCAATCTTGGAAAAGGTTGTGGTCCTACAAATCATTTTTTCAAGTTTTTAGATGAAAAATAAATTAGATCTTAGTCTTTATCTAGTTGCTTCTCAGGGAAATAAAAGCGAGGAGTGTTTTTTAAATACTTTAGAAAATGCTATAAAAGGCGGAGTAAGTATCATACAACTTCGTGAAAAAGAGCTTAATGCAAGAGAATTTTATAAACTAGGCTTAAAGGTGCAAAAACTTTGCAAGGCTTATAAAATACCTTTTTTGATTAACGATAGAGTGGACATAGCTTTAGCCTTAGATGCTGATGGGGTGCATTTAGGACAGGAAGATTTAGAAGTAAAACTAGCTAGAAAGCTTTTAGGAGATGAAAAAATCATAGGCTTAAGCCTTAAAAAGCTAGAACAACTTGAGTTCATACAAGGAGCAAATTATTTAGGTTGTGGAGCTATCAAGGCAACGCCTACTAAAGAAAGTTCGCTTTTAAGCCTTGAGCTTTTAAGCCAAATTTGTGATAAAAGTCCTATAGGGGTTGTAGCTATAGGAGGGGTTGATAAAGCGGTGCTTGATGAGTTAAAGAGTATAAATTTAAGCGGCGTGGCTGTGGTTAGGGCGATCATGGATGCTAAAGATGCTTTTTTGGCAGCTAAAGAGCTAAAGTGTAAAATCTATGAAAATTTATCTCTTAAATGAAACTCCTTTTGAAGGGGTAGAAAATCTTATTTTAAATGAGATTGTTTTTTATGATTTTAGTATAGATTTGAGTTTGTATGATGCTTTAATCTGTACTTCAAAAAATGCTTTAAAAGCTTTACAACATGCAAAAATCACTTTAAATTTCAAACTCAATTTATACGCTGTAGGACAAAGTACAGCTCAATACGCTAAAAATTTAGGTTTTAAAAAGATTAAAATTTCATCAAAGGCTTATGGAAAAGATCTTTTTCTTGAATTTAAAGAGGAATTAAAAACGCAAAAATGTTTGTATTTAAGGGCTAAAAATATTGTTTCAACTTTAAATTTGGATCTTAAAAATGCAGGTGTGGATTTAGATGAAGTGATTGTTTATGAAAATGTTTTTAAAAAAGGTGACAAAAAACTTACTCATCCTGCTATTTTTATATTTACCTCTCCTTTAAGTGTAGAAAATTTTTTAAAATTGTATAGCTTAAAAGAAGAAGATAAGGTTGTAGTTATAGGACAAAGCACAGCAAAGAAGCTTTTAAATTTTAAAAATCTTTATATATGCGAAAATCAAAGTCTTTTAGAGTGTGTTAAGCTTGCTAAGACTTTGGTTTAATTTTTTAAATTCCAAAAATTTTCTTTGGGATAAATGATAATGCTTTTTGTGAGTAAAATTTCATCATTGACATTTTTATCACGATTTAAAGCAATGCTAATGTGGGCTATAATAACACCATCTTTGTTTAAATTTGCATCGGGATTGAAGTTGGAAAATTTAAAATTAACACATTGTGCAATAGGATAAAAATATTTTATTTTAATCAAAGCTTTTGCGTAATTAAAATATATATTATCTAAACATTCTTTATTTTCTTGCTTTGCTTGATATAAAAAATATTTAGAAAATTGTGTTGCATTGTGACTTAAAATTTGAGCTTGAAGGTAGTAATAACTATCTTGGATTATTTTTGGAGTGTAGCTAGATATGTTTAAGGTCAAGCTCATCCATAGACTTATTAGTAGTATTAAAAAAATTGTCCAAATTAAAACATAAGCTTTTTTCATAGTAAAATTCTTTTTTCAAGGCAATATTTTGTTTGTCTTTTTAGGCAAATTTTTAATTTATTGTTTTGCAGGTTAAATGAGCTTATGTTTTTAGAAATTAATCCTTGTTGGTTTAATTGTTCATTAAATTTTGGCTTTATTTCATATATAAGTTCTTCATTTTGCAATTTGATAACTAATTGAGCTTGCAAAGGAATAAAACTACCTGTAAAATTTGTAGATATACCATTTTCTAAGATGGATATTTTTTCAATCTTATTAATTTTATAAGCATAGCTAATATGCTCATTGTCATTGTATAAATCTTTTCTATTTTGGAGTTGTGTTTTAAAATCAGAATGAGGTGAATAAAGTGTATGATTATTTTCTAAAATAAGAGCAGAATTAATAAGATAAAGTTTATTATCTTTTAGGCTAATTAACTCATCTTTTAAAAGACATTTTAATGTATTTTGTGAAAATGTAATATTAATACAATTTTGTATTAATTTTTCTATTTTAAGCAAGTTTAAATGTGCTTGAGTGATAAGATTGTTTGTATGTAAAGCAGTGAAATTTAAATGATAAAAATCCATTAAAGGTTTTGAAAGTAAGCTAGTTATAAAAGTAAAAAGTATTAGTGATATTATAAGTTCAAAAAGTGTAAAAGCTTTGCTCATTCTTTAAAATAAACGCTATAATTTTGATCTTGAAAGTATAATTTTTGAAATTGAAATATACCATCATTAACAAACTGTTCTTGTAAAACTATAGGTTTTAAGGCTGAAGTTTGAAGTATGATGGTTTTAAAAATGGGCTTTTCATATAATTCTTCTTGAAGTTTATAGAGTCTTTCAAAAATATTTAAATTTTCATAGTTTTTGTAAAGTTGAGTATAGTAATAAAAAATGCCAATGAAAATTAAAGATATGATCGTTATAGCACTAATACTTTCTATAAGTATGAAAGCCTTTTTCATTTAGTGCTGCTAGCATTTATGGCTTCAAAAAAACTTCCGCGAATTCCTTTTTGTTCGAGTATTTTTATGCCTTTTATTGTAACTCCGCCAGGGGAGCAAATATTTTCTTTGATAATAGCTGGATGTTCATGTTCTAGTAAAGCACTAGAGCTTTTAAATAAAGAGCGCGTAAGATTAAGACTAAGTTCTTTTGATAAACCTTCATAAACTCCAGCATTAGCAATGCTTTCTGCTATAAGTGCTAAAAAAGCAGGAGCGCAGCCGCTAATCGCCATAGCTGCATTCATTTGTATTTCATTATCTAATTTATAAGCCGAGCCAAAAGTTTTTAAAATGTCTAAAATTTCATTTTCAAAATGAGAGTTTTTAAGTATATATGGTGTGGTTGAAGCCTTGTATTTAGCTGCTGTATTGGGTATTATTCTAACATAATTTTGAGCTTTGATGGTTTGTAGTTTTTCAAAATCAACATTGGCTAAAACAGAGATTAAGATACGTGCTTGTCCTTTTAGCATTTGAGCAATATTTTCTAAAGCATAAGGTTTAAATGCTAAAATAACATCTTTACCTTCTATGTTAAAATCTTTGTAAAGTAAGGTTTTAAAGCCTTCTTTGGCGAGGGCTTGAAGTTTTTCTATACTTCTTCCTACTATACAAATTTCATAATCATCTTTTAATCCATAGGCTAAGGCTGTTGCCATAGATCCATTTGCAAGTATATAGAGCATTATTTTTTAATATAATTAGCAATTTGATCAGCTTGAAAAAAGTCGGGATAATTAACTGTATCTAGTATCACTTGTACCATAGTATTATTATCAAGATTAATGACTACTGGAGCTAGAAAATTCACTGTCGATTCTTCAATGCTTTTTGCTATGGCTACTATATTAAAAATTTTCATATTAGATTCAGGTGTTAAAGAAAGAAGCTCTTGATAATAAGTTGGTATATCAAATTCATAATCAGGTCTAATCAAATAAGGATTAATTAAAACAAAAGAAAAGTCTTTACCATCAAGACTTTTAAGTCTTACAAATACTTCATCGATAGTTGAAAATTCCATATTTTTGGTTTCTTCAAAACCTAAGATAGGGCATTTAACAGCTAGGGTCATGTTTTCTCCTTAAGTTATAATGTTTAATATTTTAACATAAAATAAGCAATAATCATTCCAAAATTTTAAATTATTTAATTAATTTTATTATAATTTTAGAAGAACATAATTATAAAATCGTTAAAATATATATTTTTGAGAATATAAATCAAGGTGAAGTATGAAAAAAGGTATTTTTTTATTGGTTTTTTTAAGTGTTTTTTTTAGTGCGTGTAGTACGAAAAATGATGAAGGTTTATACAATCTTAGTGCTAGTGAGTGGTATAAGCAAATTATTAAAGATTTGCAGGACAAGGATTTGGAAAAAGCTGATGATCATTATAATGGTATGGCAAGTGAGCATGTTGCCGATCCTTTATTGGAAACTACTTTAATTATTTTAGCACAAGCTCATATGGATGAAGAGGAATATAAGTTAGCTGAATTTTATTTAGATGAATATAATAAAAAATTTGGAAATTCACGCAATGCTGATTATATTCGTTATCTTAAAATTAAAGCAAAATTTGATGCATTTGCAGTGCCAAATCGTAATCAGGCTTTAATGCTTGAAAGCCAAAAAGAAATAGATACTTTTTTGAAAGATTATCCTTATACAGAATATGAACCTTTGGTTCAAACAATGCTTACAAAATTTAATTTAGCGGTTTTTTATCTTAATAGTACTATAGAAAATCTATACCAGCGCATAGGGCATGATGAAAGTGCGCAAATTTATAAACAAAGACTTCAAGAAAGTGAATTTTATCAGCAAAGTATTATCAAACCTGAGCTTCCTTGGTATAGAAGTATATTTGAAAGATTTTAATAAACAAGGAAAATAAATGCAGATTGAAGAGATACAAAATTATCCAGCAAATTTACCAGTATTGGTTGAAGATGAATTATTTTTATATCCTTTTATGATAACTCCTATTTTTATTAACGATTCATCCAATATGAAAGCTTTAGATCTTGCGATTAAAAATGATAGTATGCTTTTTGTTGCACCTTCAAAGTTGGAAAATGGAAGAAATTTTGATGAAATTTATAATTGTGGAGTGATTGGGACTATCATGCGAAAAGTTCCTTTACCCGATGGAAGGGTGAAAATACTTTTTCAAGGATATGCTAAGGGCAAAATTATAGAGCAAATTTCTAATAAACCTTTAGAAGCCAAGATAGAACTTATAAAAGAAGACTTTTTAGAAGGAACTAAAAAAGAAGCGCTTCTTGAAGTTTTAAAAGAGAAGGTAAAAAATTTGGCAAATATTAGTCATTATTTTTCTCCAGATCTTTTAAGAACAATTGAAGAAGGTTTTGATGCGTCTAGGATTTGTGATTTGATTTTAAATACTGTGCGTATTAAAAAACAAGTTGCTTATGAGTTTTTTGTTTTAACAGATCTTGAGCAAAAATTAGTAAAATTAATAGATTTAATTGCCCAAGAAATAGAAGCCAATAAAATTCAAAAAGAAATTAAAAATAAAGTACATTCTCGTATTGATAAGGTAAATAAAGAATATTTTTTAAAAGAACAATTAAGACAAATTCAAAAAGAGCTTGGTTCTGATACACAAAAAGAAGATGAGGTTAGAGAGTATCAAAAGCGTCTGGAGTTAAAGAAGAAATTTATGCACGAAGACGCTTATAAAGAAATCAAAAAGCAAATTGAAAAATTTGAACGCATTCATCAAGATAATTCCGAAGCATCGATGATTCAAACTTACATAGAAACAGCATTAGATATTCCTTTTGAAAAAATTTCTAAGAAAAAACTTGATATTAAAGAAGTTTCAAAACAGCTCAACCATGATCATTATGCATTAAACAAACCAAAAGAACGCATAGAAGAATATTTTGCAGTTAGGGAACTTTTAGAAAAAAGAAAAATAGCAGAAAAAGATGGTGCTAAAGTTATACTTTGTCTTTATGGACCTCCTGGCGTGGGTAAAACTTCACTGGCAAATTCTGTTTCAAAAGCTTTAAAAAGAGAGCTTATTCGCATAGCCTTAGGCGGACTTGAAGATGTTAATGAGCTACGTGGTCATCGTAGAACTTATATAGGCGCTATGCCTGGACGTATTACCCAAGGACTCATAGAGGCAAAACAAATTAATCCTGTAATTGTATTGGATGAAATTGATAAATTAAATCGCAGTTTTAGAGGCGATCCAAGTGCGGTGCTTTTAGAAATTTTAGATCCAGAGCAAAATTCTAAATTTAGAGATTATTATTTAAATTTTAATATTGATTTAAGTAAAGTCATTTTTATAGCAACGGCAAATGATATTAGCAATATTCCTACACCTTTAAGAGATAGAATGGAATTTATAGAACTTAGCTCTTATACTCCAAGTGAAAAATTTCATATAATGAAAAAATATTTAATTCCAGATGAGCTTAAAAAACATGGCTTAAAATCCAATGAATTATCTATTGATGATGAAACTATAGAGTTAATCATTAGTGATTATACTCGTGAATCAGGAGTTAGAAATTTGCGTCGCAAAGTGACAGAGTTGTGTCGTAAGAGTGCTAAAAAACTACTTTTAGAAAATATTAAAAAAGTCATTATTAATACAAAAAATTTGAATGAATTTTTAGATAAAAAAGTTTTTGAAATAGAAAAAAATAATGGAGAAAATCAAGTAGGTCAGGTTAATGGTTTGGCTTGGACAAGTGTAGGTGGAGATGTTTTAAAAGTAGAGGCTGTAAAAATTAAAGGTAAAGGAGAATTAACGCTCACGGGAAGTTTGGGTGATGTAATGAAAGAATCAGCTAGAATTGCTTTTAGCATGATAAAAGTTTTAATCGATGAAGGAAAAATAAAAATACCTAAAAAAATAATTATCGATCCTAAAGTTAATGTTTATGATAGTTATAATATTCATATACATGTGCCAGATGGAGCTACTCCAAAAGATGGCCCAAGTGCAGGCATTACGATAAGCACAGCCATTGCTTCTATTTTTAGTGATAAAAAGGTTAAAGCAGATGTTGCAATGACAGGTGAAATAGATTTAAAAGGAAAAGTTTTACCAATAGGCGGATTAAAAGAAAAATTAATTGCAGCTTATAAAGCAGATATAAAAACAGCTTTAATCCCAAGAAAAAATTACGAAAGGGATTTAAAAGATATTCCTAGTGAGGTTAGAGACAATATGGAAATCATTGCTGTTGATACTTTTAGTGATGTTTTAGAATATACTTTGGTTTAATTTTATTTTGAGAATAAATGTATAAGAAAGCAAACTTTTTATAAGTTTGCTTTTAAAAGATTATAGTCCTTCAAAAGGATTATTGATTACTTCTTTTCTATCCACTATATAAGGGATAAGAGCTACATGTCTTGCACGTTTGATTGCAACTTCTACCATTTCTTGGTATTTTTTGCTTGTACCTGTTAAACGGCGTGGCATGATTTTAAATCTTTCAGATAAAGCATGTTTTAACATTGCTGTATCTTTATAATCAATAAATTCAACTTTTGCTTCAGTGTATTTGCAATATTTGCGAGAGTATTTTCTTTTTTCTGCCATAGTTTATCCTTTAAAATGGTAAATTAGTATCATCGCTATCATAAGCATCGATATCAATTTCTTTTATTTTTTCTTCGTGTTGTGGGTTTTGGTTTCTTTGTGGAGCAGGGTTTGCTTTTGCTTTATTAAAATTTTGATTTTCACTCATATAAGGATCATAGCTTTGATTTTCATAGTTTCCACTATAATTGTTGTTTGAAAAGCTATTATTGCCAATTCCACCTTGTTGTGGAGTGCTGGAATTTCCAAGCATTTCCATATTTTCAACTTGTATGCTATGTTTAGAGCGATTTTGTCCATTTTGATCACTCCACTGTTCAAATCTCAAACGTCCTTCTATAAGCACTTTTGAACCTTTTGTAAGGTATTGGTTTGCAACTTCTGCGGTGCGACCATAAAAGCTTATATCAATAAAGCAAGTTTCTTCTCTTTTTTCTCCATTTGTGGTAAATCTTCTTGTTACTGCTATAGCGGAAGCTCCAATAGCACTACCGCTTTGTGCATAACGCATTTCTATATCGCGTGTAAGATTTCCAACCAAAACAACTTTGTTAAACATCTTTTTCCTTATTGAATTTCAGGAGCATCTAAAGGTTTGATTTCTTTTTTAGATTGCTTAATCCCGTGGCTTAGTTTTTCCCAAGCTGCAATTTCTTTTTTATTTTCATATTTTACGATTAAAAATCTTATTACTTCTTCAGTGATTCTTAACACCCTTTCAAGCTCAGCGATCAAGTTTGTAGGAGCTTTGAAATAAATCACAAAATAAGTTCCTCTTTCGTATTTTTTGATTTTATACGCTAATTTTCTAGTGCCCATTGGAACAACAGTTTCAATTTCTGCACCATTTTTGGTTAGGACTTCTTTAACAAATTCCAACTTCGCATTCACTTCCTCTTCGGTAAGTGTTGGTTTTAAGATAAATAAAACCTCATAATGTTTCATCTTTTCTCCTTATGGATATTAAAGCCCATTTTCATGAGCAAGGATTTTGCATAAAGCAAGACTAGATTATATCAAAATATACTTAATTAGTCTTGAATATCCAATGTCTTATCTAAATTTACTTTGATTTCTTCAAGCATGGCAAAACGTTTTTTATACATGGAGCGTTTTTGTGAAGGGATTTCTTCTAGGTTTTTTTGAGAGTGGTGGAGTTTATAGTATTTGTGTTTATTGATTTTTATTAATTCTCCACCATTTTCTAGCCAAATTTTTTGATAATCTACAAAATATCCTTTTTCTTTTCCTTTTTGAGAACGGATTTGATTTTTTTCATGCACACCTAAAGTAGCTTGAAGTTTTAAAATTTCACAAAGCATCTTAGAGCATTCTATAAGTAAAGCAACAGGGCGCAAACCATGACATTTTTTAGTTAAAATTTTATTAATTTCTAAAATATTAAAATCTTTGTATTTATATCCTTGTATGCAAGAAAGTAGAAGATTATTTTCTAAAGTAAAGCAAAAATTACATTGTGAGATAGTGTATTTTTTAAATTTTAAAGAAAAAGCCCAAAAACCTTCTTCGTAAACATTATGGTTATATCCTAAAAAAAGCTCAAAATCTTCATCAAAAGAAAAAATCATTTGTTCTTCGGGAAGAAATTTAAAACAAGTAAGTCCCTTATCAACATCATAAATAAGTGTTTTAACGCGTTCATTTGCTTTAAAACTTTTATCGCAAAATCTTCTTATAGCATTGTAGCAAGCATAGGGTCTTTGAGAGAAAAAGTCTTTTAAATGTTTATTTTTTTCTTCATTAAGCGTTTTTTCTAGAAGCCTTACTTGAGGAAAATATAGAATTTTTCTTGCTTGAAAACGCAAATAGCGCCAAAAGATGATACTTTTTCTTCTATCAGTAAAATTTGGAATAGGGTAGGAAAATTTTTTATTCACCTGTAATCCTTGATATATCATTATAAGTTGCAAAGAGCATTAGACTTAAAAGTATTGCCATACCTGCGTAACTTAAGTATTCAAAAGCACGCTGTGGAACCTTGCGTCTAAAAATCATTTCATAAAGATTAAAAAGTATATGTCCTCCATCAAGCATAGGAATAGGTAAAAGATTTAAAATGCCTAAATTTATAGAAATTAAAGCAGTGATAAATAAAAGCAAAGTAAAGCTATTTTGTGCAGCCTTTGAGGTAATTTCAGTCATGGTGATAATACCGCCTAAATTTTTTGCTTCAACTTCACCACTTATGAGTTTTATTATACCCTTGATGATGAGTGTAGAAGCTTGAAAACTTTCTTGTATGGCATATTTAAAACTTTCTAAACCTTGATGTTTTACAAGAGTGCTTGTCGCATTTGGACTGACTCCAAGTTGAGGTTTTTCAACGATTTGTCCAAAGTCATTATATCCTTGTCCTATTTTTGGAGTTAGGGTAAATTCTAAATTTTTTCCTTCTCTATCGATTAATATTTTCAAAGGCTCTAAACTTAAATGCTTTGAAATTTCATCAAAGCTTTGAATTTTTACACCGTTAATTTCTAAGATAGTATCATTTTTTTGAAGTCCTATTTCTTGTGCAGCAGAGTTTGGCGCTATGTTTCCTATTTGCGGAGCAAGTTTGTTTAGACCTAAATTTCCTATGATAATATAAAGAAAAAAAGCTAAAATTAGATTAAAAAATGGTCCAGCAAAAAGAATATAAATCTTTTTTAAAGGACTTAAAATGCTATAGCTATCTTTGTCTAGATTTTCAAAACCAGGACGCATATCATCTTGTCCTTTAAGTTTAACATATCCTCCAAGTGGCAAAGCACTTAAGCGATAGTTCGTGCCTTTAAATTCACGCTCTATAAGACTTTTTCCAAATCCTATGCTAAAGACTTCAACTTTTACACCCAAAGATCTTGCAGCTAAAAAATGTCCTAATTCGTGAAAGAAAATTAAAAATGAGATGACTAAAATAGTTGCTAAAAATTCAATAGAATAAAATTTAATTCCCAAAATCAAAATAACAATTAAAAACAATAAAGATCTCATTTTTCTCCTTTTTTTTGAGCTTTTATATAAGTATAGATGTATTCAAATCCAGAATAAAGAGTTAAAATCAAAGCTATGTAAAGTAGAATTTCACCGCCTATCCACTCCATGATTAAAAATCCTATCGCAGTCATTTGAAAAGCGGTTTTAAGTTTACCTGCAAAAGAAGCATTGACATTTAAATTTTCGCTAATCATCACAACTCTAAAACCTGTGATAAAAAATTCCCTTACTAATATAATATAAATTACCCATTCATTAGCTTTTCCTGTAAGCAAAAGTCCTAAAAAAGCTGCTAAAACAAGCATTTTATCAGCTAATGGATCTAAGATTCCACCCAGTTTTGTAGTTTGTTTCCAAGTTCTTGCGATGTATCCATCAAAAAAATCACTTAAAGCCGCTAATGAAAAAGTTAAAGCAGCAAAATAATTAATCCAACTTTGATGAATATTTTCAAATTTATGAATTAACAAAAAAAATAGCAAAGGCGCTAAAACCATTCTAAAAATCGCCAAGATATTGGGTAAATTCATAACAAGCCTTGTGAAATTAAATGTAAAATTATAATTAAAATTGTATAAAATTTAAGCAAAGACTTAGTAAAAATACAAAAAAGAATCAGTTTATTTTTATTTAAATTTTGCTTAAAAGCAAAATTTAAATAAATTTTACAACTTCATCAAAACTAAAACGATTTTTTTGAGGATTTTTTTTATCGTTGCAATATCCTAAAGCCACCACCAAACTTGATCTTTCTTTTTGAATATCAAGCGATAAATAAGAATCAAGCTTTTCTTTATCAAAACCACCTATAGTGCAGCTTGCTATATTTAAAGCATTAGCACTGTAAAGTATGCTAGCTAGAGCTATATGAGCTTGTTCTCTTGCATAAGATATTTTTTGTTCTTGATTTAGAGATTTTAAAAAAGGCATATAAGTATCTAAGCGTTTTTGAATTTCTGTTTCACTCATATCTCTTTTTCTAAGTTTTTCTTCAAAATAATCCAAAAAATCAAGTCTTGAAATGATGATAATTAATGCAGCACAATCTTTTACATGTTTTTGTTGATTGCAAATTTTAGAAAGTTCTTCTTTTCTTTTCTCATCTTGTGCTACTATAAATTTCCAAGGTTCCAGTCCTAAGGAGCTGGGGCTTAATCTTGCTATTTCTAAAATAGAATTTAAATCCTCTTTTTTGAGTTTTTCATTTTTAAAATTTCTACAAGAATATCTTGTGCTAAAAATTTCAAGTTCTTTTTTCATTATTTTTCCTTGTAAAATTCGACGACTTCATTAAAATTTAAGCGTTGAGTAGAATATTTTGGTTCGTGGGCTTTATATCCTAGGGATAAAATTACAGCAGTTTCAAAAGGATAAGTTAAATGAAAAAAATCATCAACCTTAGCTTTTTCAAAGCCACCTATCATACAAGAATCAATACCTAAGCTCATTGCAGCCAGCGACTTTGCATCATAGCAAGATAGCATTGAAGTTGTGCGTAATGATAGAGTTCATTATCATTCATTGCATTGGTTTTATGGGTGTAAATTTCTAAAATTTTTTGAAAATTTTCTTCGCTAGAACCTGAGAAACGACGCACTTGTTTTTGTGCAAATTCATCTTTGCTTTGAAGATCTTTTCTTGCTAGAAAAATGATATTATGACTCGCACTTGCTACATTTTGTTGATTGTAACATAGGGTTGAGAGTTTAAGATTGTGTTCTTTTTGTTCTAATACTACAAATTTCCAAGGCTCAAATCCATGTGAGCTTGGGGCTAAGACTCCACTTTCTAAGATAAAATGCAAATCCTTTTCATTGATTTTTTTATCATTAAAAAGTTTACAAGCTCTGCGTTTTGAAATTAGTTCTTTAAAATTCATTTTATTCCTTAAAATCAAAAATAATAATATTAATTATAAAATGCAAAGCTTAATCAAAAAATATTATAGTTTGATATTTTTCTTAAAAACAAAACCGGATTTTTCAAAACCCATTTTTTGGATATAAAATTCATGAGCTTGTGTTCTAAAAAAACTTGAACTTAGTTCTAATTCTTCATATCCTTGATCTTTTGCCCAAATTTGGATTTTTTTCAAAAAAGCTTGACCTATACCTTTTCCTCTTAAAGCTTCATCTACGACAAAATCACAAATATAAAGACAATGATTATGATAAAGTACATTAAAGGGCATGACTCCACAAGCTGCTTTGTAGCTTCCCTCATTTTTATAGGCAAAAAGTTTATAATGTTGAGTTTGTGTAGCAAGTTGGATTTTGTCTAAAAAATCTTTCAAAGATAGGTTATTTCTTAATTGTTTTATCAAGGGATAAATTTTTTCCAAGTCTTCTTTTAGCTTAATTTCTTTCATTTTTAAATCCCTTAAATTTCAAAAATCTCAGGTTTTAATTTTAAAAGTAGGCAAAAAGTTGCTAAAACAGCTTGTTCTTGCATAAATTCACGATCTCCATCTAAATAAAGCGTTTCTTGGATAAAAGTTCCATCTCTAAACATTGCGCCTATATAAATAGTGCCTGATTTTATTTTTCCCTCATCTTTTTCGCCAACTACTCCGCTAATAGCTAAGGCAAAATCAGGATTAGCCGTTTTAAAAATACCTTTTAGCATAAAATAAACACAACGTTCACTGTATTCGCCATTATTTTCTAAGACGCTTTCGCTAATTCCAAGCCATTCGTGTTTGATGCGGTTGGAATAACTTACAATAGATCCTTCAAAAATTTCACTTACACCTGAAATTTTGGTTAAGGTGCTTGCACAAAGTCCACCTGTGCAACTTTCAGCAAAAGAAATTTTTAATTTTTTTTCTAAAAGTTTAGAGTTTATAAAATGTATGGGATCTTTACCTAAAAATACCTTTTGTCCAAAAAGATTTTTTACGCTATTTAAAAAACCATCAAGTTTTCCAAAATTAGCACAAGTGGCCTTAATAAGCACAAGATTATCTAAAAGCTTGGTTGATTTTATACTTATCTCATAAGATTTTGTTAGGGTTTGCAGTAGCAATATAGCGCTTTCATCATCCATGCCAAAAATGCAAAAATATGCAAAATTTAATTTTATATGCCCAAGAAGATCAGGTAATTTTTCGCTTGGATTTATTTTAACGACATTGATTTTTGAATTTGAAAAATTACACACAAAGCTATTTTTACTAAATTCTGCTTTATCTGGAACCAAGGTATCATCTTTTAAGATAAGATTATCATCATTTAAAGTTGCTAAAATTTTAGCAACAGTCGCATAATGCAAAGGGCTTGTAAATAAAGTGATAAAATCATACTGATTTAAGAGGTTTTCAAGCAAAAAGGGTAAATCTTTATCGGTTTTATTTTGTATGCGAATTTCGTTGATTTCTTTAAATTTTTCTTCATAAGTTCTATAAATATAATTTTTGAATTTTTCGTTTATAGTAAGCTCATCTCCTATAAGATAAAGCAAATGTTTCATAAATTTTCCTTTTTTTCTTATAATTATAGCCAAAAACAAAGTAGAAATTAAAGCTAATTTGAGTAGAATTTAAGATTATTAAAAATTAGGTGGAAAAAATGGACTACAAAGAAACTCTACTTTTGCCCAGCACTACTTTTGCTATGCGGGCGAATTTAGCGGAACTTGAACCGCAAAGATTTAAAAAATGGTTTGAGCAAAATTATGCTTATGAAAAAATGAAAGAAAATCGCAAAAATGCGAAAAAAAGTTTTACTTTACACGATGGCCCCCCTTATGCTAACGGACATATCCATATAGGACATGCTTTAAATAAAATTTTAAAAGAAACTATTATCAAAACACATTATTTTAAAGGTGAGAGTGTGCGTTTTACTCCAGGGTGGGATTGTCATGGTTTACCTATAGAACAACAAGTAGAAGTAAAGCTTGGAGAAAAGAAAAAAAGCTTAAGTAAAAAAGAAATTCGTGAGTTTTGCAGACAACATGCGAGTGAATTTGTAGATATCCAAAGAGAAGAATTTAAAAATTTAGGCATTATTGCGGATTGGGATAAGCCTTATTTGACTATGAAATTTGAGTTTGAAGCAGCGATTTATAGAATTTTATGTGAGATTGCTAAAAAAGGCTTACTTTGCGAGCGTTCTAAACCTGTTTTTTGGAGTTGGGCGGCAAAGTCAGCTTTAGCGGAAGCTGAAGTAGAGTATCAAGATAAAGAAGATTATTCTATCTTTGTAGCTTTTGATTTAGATGTAAAAGCTTGCGAAAAATTAGGCGTATCAAAAGCAAGTGCAGTGATATGGACAACCACCCCTTGGACTTTGGTGGCTAATCAAGCTATAGCTTTAAATCCTAATGAAAATTATGTGATCACCAAAGAAGGTTTGATTTTTGCAAGTGCTTTACTTAAAAGTATGGTAGAAAAAGGACTTACAAGTGGAGAAATTCAAAAAGAATTAAACGCAAAAGAATTTGAAAAACTTGAAGCTATCAATCCTTTAAATGGAAGAAAATCTGTTTTAATCATGGGCGAGCATGTATTGATGGATGGTGGAAGTGGACTTGTACATACTGCACCAGGACATGGCGAAGATGATTACTATGCTTGTTTGAAATACGGTATTGAAGTTTTAATGCCTGTTGATGATGGTGGATGTTATGATGAAACTTTAAGAGCTAAAGAGCTTTTGCCTTCTCATTTGCTTGAAGAGTTTATAGGTCTTCATATTTTTAAGGCCAATGAAAAAATTTTAGAACTTTTAGGCGCAAAACTGTTACATTCTTCTAAATTTATACACTCTTATCCGTTTTGCTGGAGAACGCATAAGCCTGTAATTTATAGAGCTACTAAACAATGGTTTATTTTAATGGATGAACCAAAACTTCAAGGAAAAACTTTAAGAGAGTGTGCAAAAGAACAACTTTTAAAAACAACTTTTTATCCGCAAAGTGGAGTAAAAAGAATAGGTTCTATGGTGGAAAATCGCCCAGATTGGTGTATTTCAAGACAAAGAGACTGGGGAACGCCTATAGCCTTTTTTAGAGATAAAAACACTAAAGAAGTCATTTTTGATGATGAGCTTTTTGACTTTGTAGCGGCTATTTTTGAAAAACATGGCGCTGATGCGTGGTGGGAGTTTGAAATCAAAGATTTAATTCCTACAAATTCAAAATATAAAGCTGAAAATTTAGAAAAAGTATATGATATTTTAGATGTTTGGTTTGATAGTGGAAGTACTTTTAATGCGGTTTTAAATAGTGGGCTTTATGACGCAGGAGAAAAAAGAGCAAGTATGTATTTAGAGGGAAGCGATCAACATCGGGGTTGGTTTCAAAGCTCTTTGCTTGTAGGTACAGCGATCAATGAAAACGCACCTTATGAAAGCATTTTGACTCATGGTTTTACCACCGATGAAAAAGGGCAAAAAATGTCTAAATCTAAAGGCAATGTGATCGCTCCTGAATATGTAGCAAAAACTTATGGAGTTGAAATTTTAAGACTTTGGATACTTTTAAGTGATTATTCAAGTGATTTAAAAATTTCAGACAATATCTTAAAACAAGTGGGCGAACAATACCGTAAAATAAGAAACACTATAAGATTTTTACTTGCCAATACAAACGATTTAAAAGATTTAGAAGTTAAAGAATTTAGTTTTATTGATAAATGGATATTAAGCCGTGCAACTAAAGTTTTTAAAGCAAGCAAAGAGGCATTTTTTACTTATGAATTTGCTAAAGGTTTTAGTTTGCTTTTAAATTTCTTAAGTGCGGATTTAAGTGGGATTTATCTTGATATCAGTAAAGATAGACTTTATTGCGATAGCGAAAATGCCCAAAGAAGAAAATCCGCTCAAGTAGCTATGGCTTTGATAGCAAAAGAGCTTTTAAATTTACTTGCTCCAAATTTAAGCTATAGTGTAGATGAGGCTTTAGAACATGCTAATGTTTTAATCAAAGGTGATGCAAAAGATGTATTTGATCTAAGTTTAACTCAAGATTTTGATTATGATTTTGGTATAGATGATACATTTTTAATGAGCGCTAGAGAGAAATTTTTTGAACAAATTGATATACTTAAAAAAGATAAAATCATTAAATCTACTTTGGAATTAAATTTAAACATCAGTTTTAATAAATTCCCAAATGAGGAATTAGCTGATTGGTTTATGGTGAGTCAAATCAGCAATGAAAATGAAGAAATTTTGGCTGAATTTGAAGTAGAGAATGAGAAATTTAAAATCACCAAAGCTTCACTTTGTAAATGCCCAAGATGTTGGAAACTTCAAAGTAAAAATGAAGAAATACCTTGTTTAAGATGTGAAGAAGTCTTAAAAGGAGTTCAATGCTAGAAAATCCTATTTCAAATAGTATTATCATCGCAACTATAGCGGTGGTTTTAGCTTTTAGTGCTTTAGCGGTATTTTTGATCAAAAAAACAAAGGAAAATAAATGATAACTTTAAAAGAAGCTTTAAAATACTCCAAAGAAGAACTTGAAAATTTAAAAAAAGAACTCAATGAAAAAGCAAAAAAAGAAAAAAAATTAGGTGCTTATATCGAACAATTTTTAGATAAAGACTTAAGTGTTTCAGGTGAAGGTGTGCCTGTAGCCATAAAAGATAATATCAGCGTAAAGGGCTGGGAGCTTACTAGTGCGAGTAAGATTTTACAAGGTTACATTGCTCCTTATGATGCAAGTGCGATTGTTAATTTAAAAGCTAATGGTTTTTCTCCTTTTGGGCGTTGTAATATGGATGAATTTGCTATGGGAAGTTCAACAGCGAGTTCTTGTTATGGAAAAACTTTAAATCCTTTAAATTTTGAGCGTGTTCCAGGTGGATCAAGTGGTGGAAGTGCTGCTGCGGTAGCGGGTGGCTTGGCTTTGGCAAGTTTGGGTTCTGATACAGGTGGATCTGTACGTCAACCCGCAGCTTTTTGTGGTTGTGTAGGATTTAAACCGAGTTATGGAAGAGTGAGTCGCTATGGCTTAGCTTCTTATTCTTCAAGTTTGGATCAAATCGGGGTTTTAACGCAAAATGTAGAAGATGCGGCAATTTTATATGATGCGATCGCAGGATATGATAAAATGGATAGCACGAGTGCAAATATCGAGTTTATCAAAACTGCTCCAAATTTAAATGCAAATAAAAAATTAAAAATCGCAGTGATTGAAAATTATGTCAATGATGCAGATAGTGAAGTAAAAAACACACTTTTAAAAACCATAGATATATTAAAAGCTAATGGACATGAGATTGTATATAAAAATTTGCTTGATTCTAAGTTTGATATCGCAGCGTATTATATCATCGCAACAGCTGAAGCAAGTGCAAATTTAAGCCGTTATGATGGGGTGCGTTATGGCAAGCGTTCTGAAAATATCCAAAATTTAAAAGAAATGTATGTAAATACACGCAGCGAAGGTTTTGGAGAAGAAGTAAAAAGAAGAATTTTGTTAGGAACTTTTGTTTTAAGCAGTGGATATTATGATGCGTATTATATCAAAGCACAAAAAGCTAGAGCTTTTATCAAGGCAAAATATGAAGAAATTTTGCAAGATTGTGATCTTATTTTTATGCCTGTAACGCCTACAACGGCTTTTAAATTTGATACTCAAAAAAGCCCTATGCAAACTTATTTAGAAGATGTTTATACTATCTCTGTAAATTTAGCAGGACTTGGAGGCATTAGTGTGCCTGTTGCAAAAGATAAAGAAGGGCTTAATATATCAGCACAACTGATTTGCAAAGCTTATGATGAACAAACCTTGTTAGATGGGGCTTTAAGTTTAGAACAAATGATTAAAAATTAAGGATGAAAGATGAAAATTGTAAAAAGAGCTTTAACTTTTGAAGATGTATTATTGCGTCCTGGGTATTCTGAAGTTCTACCTAAGGAAGTAAAAATTCATACTAAACTGACAAAAAATATCACTTTAAATATGCCTTTAATCTCTGCGGCTATGGATACCGTTACTGAACACAGGGCTGCTATTATGATGGCAAGACTTGGAGGACTTGGAGTGATTCATAAAAATATGGATATAGCCTCGCAGGTTAGAGAAGTAAAAAGAGTGAAAAAAAGTGAAAGCGGGGTGATTATCGATCCTATTTTTGTAAGTCCTAAAGCAAGTGTTGCAGAGGCTTTAGAAATCATGGCAGAGTATAGAATTTCAGGTGTTCCTGTAGTAGATGAAGATAAGAAACTAATAGGCATACTTACCAATCGTGATTTAAGATTTGAGAGCGATTTTTCAAATTTGGTTGAAAATGTTATGACTAAAATGCCTTTAATCACTGCTCCAAAGGGTTGTACTTTAGATGATGCGGAAAAAATTTTCAGTACCAACAAAGTAGAAAAACTTCCTATAGTTGATGAACAAGGACGCTTGGAAGGACTTATCACTATAAAAGATCTTAAAAAACGCAAAGAATATCCTGATGCCAATAAAGATAATTTTGGAAGATTACGCGTGGGTGCGGCTATAGGAGTAGGGCAAATGGATCGTGTGAATGCTTTAGTTGAAGCGGGTGTTGATGTTGTTGTGCTTGATTCTGCGCATGGACATTCTAAGGGTATTATTGATACAGTAAAAGCGATTAAAGCTAAATATCCAAATTTAGATCTTATCGCAGGAAATATCGCCACTGCAGCTGCAGCAAAAGCACTTTGTGAAGCAGGAGTAGATGCGGTTAAAGTAGGTATTGGGCCAGGAAGTATTTGTACTACGCGTATTGTTTCAGGTGTGGGCGTGCCACAAATTTCAGCCATTGATGAATGTGTGGAAGAAGCAAATAAATTTGGCGTTCCTGTGATAGCTGATGGTGGGATTAAATATTCAGGTGATATTGCAAAAGCTTTAGCTGTAGGTGCGAGTTCTGTTATGATAGGATCGCTTTTAGCTGGAACGGATGAAAGTCCAGGAGAGCTTTTTACTTATCAAGGAAGGCAATATAAGTCTTATCGTGGTATGGGCTCACTTGGGGCTATGCAAAAGGGAAGTTCGGATAGATATTTTCAGCAAGGTACTGCTCAAGATAAACTCGTTCCTGAAGGTATAGAAGGACGTGTTCCTTATGTGGGAAGTATAAGAAGCGTGGTGCACCAACTTTTAGGAGGTTTGCGTTCTTCCATGGGTTATGTTGGGGCTAAAGATATAGAAGATTTTCAAAAAAGAGCTGAATTTGTTGAAATTACTACTGCAGGGCTTAAAGAAAGCCATGTACATGATGTTACTATCACTCATGAAGCACCAAATTACAAGGTCAATCATCAATGAGTTTTGAAGAAAATTTAAAACACGCTAATGAATCTTTGGAAAAATTAAACAATCAAGAGCTTGCCTTAGATGAAAGTGTAAAAATTTATAAAGAAGGTTTAGAGAGTATCAAAAAAGCAAGACTTGAGCTTGAAAAAGCAAAATTAGAAGTGGAGCAAATCGATGAGTAAAATAGCGGCTTTACAGTTTCCAACTTTAGCTTTAAGTGAATCAAGGCTTGATTATTATCTCAAAGCTTCAAAAGACAATGGAGCAAATTTAGTAGTTTTGGGCGAATATGTGATCAATAGTTTTTTTACAGAACTTTTGCATATGCCAAAAAATATGATAAAAGAGCAAAGTGAAGCTAAAAAAGAAAGCTTGATTAAGCTTGCTAAAAAATACGAATTAGAAATTATCGCTCCTTATGTAAGCGTTGAAGCTAAAAGTTATAAAAAACTTTGCTTAAAAGTTACTCCAAATGGTGTTAAAAGTTATGAACAGCAAATTTTAATGCCTTATGAACATTGGAATGAAGAAAAATTTTTCAGCAACAAAACTCCATCAGAGTTAAAAATTTTTACTTTTAATTATGAAAAATTAAAATGTGCCTTACTTTTTGGTTTTGAGACACATTTTGATATTTTTTGGCAACAGATTATGGCGAAAAAAATTGATTTGGTTATCGTTCCTAGTGCTTGTACCTTTGAAAGCAAACAAAGATGGGAAGAACTTTTAAAAACAAGAGCTTTTTTAAATTCTACAAGCATTTTAAGAGTAAATCGCATAGGCAAAACAAAAGATGAGTGGAATTTTTACGGCGATACTTTGTTTATTAATGCTTTTGGTGAGATAGAAAGTAAATTAGGTTCTGAAGAAGAAATGCTTATTATAGAGCCTAAAAAAAGTGATGAAGCAAGAAAACTTTGGGGTTTTGATAAAATTCTTAAGAATTTTTAAAGAAGGTGAATATGAGAAAAATTTTACTTCAAATTTTTATTTTTAGTGTATTATTTATAGTAACTTTTACCATTAATCGTATTTTAATGCAAAATTCTTTTATCCCCACTGGTTTAATTAGTGATAAAAATGAAATCTTTTTAATGTATCTTTTAGGTGTTTTTCATGATATAAGATTTTTAAGCGCAGCGTTTTTACCATTCTTGCTTTGTGGTTTTTTAAGTTTAATTTTTTCTAATATAAAAATAAATAATAAGTTAGTAATATATAGTAAAAATTTTTATTTCATTTTTTCAAGCATTTATATAATTGTTATTTCTTGTCTTTGTATAGGATTTTCTTATGCAAAATACTATTATTACGAAATTTACAAGACTAAATTTGATATTTTTATGTTTACTCTAAAAGATGATAACGCAAAAACTATTTTAAGTATTATTTATCACGATTATCCAATTTTAAAAATTTTAGCTTTAATGTTAATTTTTGGAGTTTTTGTATTTTTTTTAAATTTGAAAATATTAAATTTAAAGCTAAAACCTGTTAATTTAAGATTATTTCCCTTGATAGCTTTAAATTTAATATTAATTATTGTTTATGTTATAGCCTTAAGGGGTCCATTTAAGCATGTGGCTATAAATGTGCAAAATTATTCTTTTAGCGAATATAGTGTTGTAAATGATACAATGTTAAATCCAATTATGGCATTTTCTTGGGCTTTAAAACAATATAAAGAAGAAGCAGCTTTGAAGGCTATCACACCTTTAAAAGCACAAGAACTTAAAGAAAAACTTTTTGATTATTTGCATCAAAGTCCTATAAATCTAAAAGCTGAAAAGAATCATCCTAGTGTATTTGTTAACTTAATGGAAAGTTTTGGGCTTAATTTGGCTGATTTTGCAAATACAGAACATAATTTTTTGGGTTCGTTAGATAAACATTTTAAGCAAGATTTTTTATTCAAACGTTTTTTGAGTTCTAGTAATGGAACTATACCAAGTTTTGCAAACTTATTTTTTGTAAGTCCATTTTCTAATATTTCTACAAGCAAATTTCAGAAAACTTATTTGGATTTAACACCTATTGCTATTTATAAGAAAGCAGGATATAAGGTGATTTTTGTAAGTGCAGGTAATGGATCTTGGCAAAATATTAAAAATTATCTTAGTATTTTGGGAGTAGATGAGATTATAGATGAAAATATTTTAATGAAAGAGTATAATGGAGCAAAAGATAGTGAAAATGGTTATGGGGTAGCTGATGAGTTTTTATATAAAAAAGTTTATGACTTACTTCAAAAAAATCCACACAACACCCTTATAATTGCTCTTACCATATCCAATCATCCACCTTATAAAATTCCGCAAAATGATTTGCCAAAATTACAAAACATTCCACAAACTTTGCTTAATATGCTTCCTTATGAAAAAGATAAACAAGATAATATTATCAAAGCTTATACTTATGCAAATAATGAATTTGGAAAATTTCTAGATAAAGTAAAACAAAGTCCATTTAAGAATAGTGTTATTATAGCAGCAACTGGAGATCATAGAGTACGCGAAATGAGTATGGATTTAAATTCCCAAAAAGCTTTTGCTTATAGTGTACCTTTTTATCTTTATATTCCTAAGGATTTGCAAGATAATATTTATTATGATAAAGATCGTGTAGGATCTCATAAAGATATTTTTCCAACTCTTTATGCTTTAAGTTTAAATAATGTCAAGTATTTAAGCGTAGGCGGAAGAAATATGTTAGCAAGACCAAATGATGAGAAATTAGAATTTGGGATCAACGATGCTGTATGGATTGATAAAAAAGGTATTTATAGTGGCGGTAAAGGGTACTATTTTGAAAGTAATGATACTTTAAAAGATATGAATAAAGCTTTTAATCTTGATGGTTATACTAAAGACTTTGATAAATTTTATAGAGAGTTAAATTTATATCAATTAGCCGAGCGTTTAGGCATTTCAAAATAGGATTTATATTTTCTTTTTAGTAAAAAAGTGCTAAAATTTAGCCTTTAAAGTATAAAGGTTTAAATGATGCAAAATATCCATTTTATCGGCATAGGCGGTATAGGAATTTCCGCTTTAGCAAGATTTTTAAAAGAAAAAGGTTTTAAAATTAGCGGAAGTGATCTTAAAGAGAGTAAAATCACTAAAGAACTAGAAAAAGAAGGGGTTAAGGTCAGTATCCCTCATCATAAAGACAATATTTTAAATAAAGATTTAGTTATTTATTCTGCCGCTATCAAAGAAGAAAATCCTGAATTTAAACACGCTAAAGAATTAGGCATTGAATGCCTTTCACGCAAGGAGGCCTTACCTCTTATCTTAGAAGATAAGCGCGTTTTTGCAGTTGCAGGAGCACATGGAAAAAGCACAACTTCAAGTATTTTGGCTTCTTTGCTTGATGATGCTTCTGTGATCATCGGAGCGATTTTAAAAGAATTTGGTTCAAATATGATTTATAAAGAAAGTCAAAACCTTGTTTTTGAAGCTGATGAGAGCGATAGTTCTTTTTTAAATTCAAATCCTTATTTGGCTATAGTTACTAATGCAGAAGCAGAGCATTTAGATCATTATGGCAATGAAGTTTCAAAACTCCATCATGCTTATACGCAGTTTTTAGATGTGGCTAAAATTCGCGTGATTAATGCTGAAGATGAGTTTTTGAAAAATTATAAAAATGAGTCAACCAAGCTTTATCCGAGCAAAGATATCAAAAACTGCACCATGTGTATAGAAAATTTCAAACCTTTTACAAGCTTTGAGTTGAAAGATTTAGGTGAATTTAAGGTTTTTGGCATGGGATATCATTTAGCCCTTGATGCGTCTTTGGCGATTTTGGCGGCTTTAAATTTCTTAGATATAGAAACGATAAGAACTAGGCTTAAAAATTATCAAGGTATTAAAAAGCGTTTTGATATTTTACATGCTGATGAAAATTTGGTTTTAATCGATGATTATGGTCATCATCCTACCGAAATAAAAGCGACTTTAAGCGCAGCACAAGAATACGCAAAATTAGGTAGATATAAAAAAATTACAGCCATTTTTGAACCTCACCGCTACACGCGTTTGGCTACAAATTTAAAGGAATTTGCAAAGGCTTTTGAAGGTGTTGATGAGCTTGTAATTTTACCTGTTTATGCTGCAGGAGAAGAGCCTATAGAACTTGATTTAAAAGCGGTTTTTCCTAAGGCTTTATTTGTAGAAGATATCAAAAGAGAGGGTAAATTTTTGGTGGCTTCTAAGGGGCAAGTTTTTGAAGAAGGGCTTATTATAGGTTTTGGTGCAGGAGATATCAGTAATAAATTAAGGCAAAAAAATGAGTAGGTTTTTTTTATATCTTTTAATTATTTTAATTTTAGCCTTAATCACTTTTGCTTTGCGTGAAAAATTAGGCAAAAAAACTAAACCTTTTTTTGGTATTTTGCTTGTGATTTTTATTGTTTTAGCAGTATTTTTTGAATTTGAAAACACGCAAAAAAGTCATTTAAGAACAGATATTATCGTAGCTTTTAATCAAAATAAAAATATTTTATGTAAAGATATAAATATCTCTAAAGCTTATTTTAATTACGAATTTGGGACAGGAAGCTTTATATCAAAGGATAATAATCAAAGCTTTAATTCGTTGATTATCGATATTAGAGATTGTAGGTTAAACGATGAATGAGATCAAAGAAGAATTACTTTTAAAACTTGATTTAAATACTTATTTGTATGAATTTAAGTCTTGTTTTGCAAGGGATAAAGAAATTTTTTTACAGGGGGATTCTCACCTTCATTTTAAGCGTATTAATGAGCTTTGCGAGACTGAATTTCCAAATTTGCCCGAGCTTTCAAATTTGGATAAGGCTTTGGTACATTTAAGCAAACAAGGAGTTTTACATTTAGATGAGATTTTTGAATTTGTAAAAATTTTTCGCTATTTTGAAAAGATCAAAAAGCTCAATTTAGGCAGCAATTTAAATTCATGGCTTGAAAAGATTGAATTTGTCAATGGAATTTTAGATCTTTGTGAAAAATTTGATGAAAAGGGCGAGTTAAAAGAAAGCTTAGATGAAAGATTGGTAAATATCAATACAGCTCTAAGATTAAAAAATGAAAGCATAATAGCTGAGTTTAAGAAATTTTGCTATACAAAAGCTTTAATGCCTTATCTTATAGATACACAAATCCATCTTATAAACAATCTTGAAGCCTTGCTTGTAAGAGGGGGATTTAACCACGCTATAAAAGCTAAAATCATAGGTAGAAGTAGTGGGGGAGGATTTTACATCGTTCCGCTTAGTGTTGAAAATTTGCAAAATGATATAGAAAAAATCAAAAATCAAAAAGAAGAAATTTATTATGAATACGCTAAAAATTTCTCAGCTTTTTTGGCAAAAAATCTACCTTTTTTAAAATTTATCAATACAGCCTTTGATCTTTTTGATCATTATAGTGCTAGGGTTTTGCTTGCTAAAAAAAGGGATTTTGAATTTGTTTTGTGTGATCAAAGTACGGATTTAGTGCTTAAAAATTTCGCTCATCCTGCCTTAAAAAATCCAAAAAGCGTGAGTTTGGAATTTAAAAAACAAGTTTTAATCATCACAGGGGTAAATGCAGGCGGAAAATCCATGCTTTTAAAATCCATGCTAAGCGCAGCATTTTTAGCTAAACATCTTTTGCCTATGCATATAAAAGCCAGTGAAAGTAAAATCGGTACTTTTAAAGAATTTGATGCCATCATAGAAGATCCACAAAATGTTAAAAACGACATTTCAACTTTTGCAGGAAGAATGTTGCATTTTTCTAGACTTTTTTCTAGGAAAAATTTGCTTTTAGGTATCGATGAAATAGAGCTTGGAACAGATTTTGAAGAAGCGGCTTGTTTGTATAGTGTGTTAATTTCAAAACTCATAGCTAATAATCTTAAAATCATCATCACCACGCACCACAAACGCCTTGCCATGCTTTTAGCAAAGAATGAGCAAGTTGAACTCATCGCTGCTTTATATGATGAAGAGCTTTCACGCCCAAAATACGAGTTTTTAAAAGGCACCATAGGAAAATCTTATGCCTTTGAAACCGCTTTGCGTTATCAGATTCCGCCGAATTTAGTTAGCGAGGCTAAAAAGCTTTATGGCGAGGATAAAGAAAATTTAGAAGAGCTTGTGGGTAAAAATATCAATCTTGAATTAGAACTAAAAGCTAAGCTTGAAAATGTCGAGAAAAAAGAGCAAAAAGTCGATGAAATTTTACTTTCCTTAAAAGAGCAAAAAGAAAAAAATGAACAAGAATTTCGTACGAGTTTGAGAAATTTAGAATTTAAATTTCACAAAGCCATAGAAGAAGCTAAAAAAACCATACAGCTTAAAGATATAAAAGACAAGCAAAGAAGTCTTAATAAAGCCAATGAACTTAAAAAAGAAATCATCTTGCCAAGTATGGAGCAAAACGAAGAATTGCGTGTGGGGGATTTTGTAAAATATGAAAAAATTAAGGGTAAAATCATAAGCATTTCTAAAAACGATGCTATGGTTGAAAGTGATGGGATCAAACTTCGTATGCCTTTAAAACTGCTTAAAAAAAGCACTCCTACACCTAAAATAAGTCCAAAAACAAGCATTAGTGTGGCAAAACCGACTAATCTTAGCGTTAGCTTGGATTTGCACGGGCTTAGGAGTGATGAAGCTATTTCAAGGCTTGATAAATTTATTTCAGATGCTTTGCTTGCAGGCTTTGATGAAGTTTTAGTTTACCATGGTATAGGAACAGGAAAGCTTGCCTTTGCTGTAAGAGAGTTTTTGAAAACTCATAAAAGTGTCAAGGGCTTTAATGACGCACCGATCAATCAAGGTGGCTTTGGTGCTAAGGTGGTGAGATTATAAGGAAATAAATGATTACAAAAGATAATTTAAAACAAGTTCTAGAAAACTTAGGCTTTAAAAATAAAAATGAAAATTATGTAAAAACAATCAATAATTACACACTTTTAATAGATTATAAAAACCAAAGTATTAATTACCCAAAAGAAATAAAAATTCACGATAAAACTACTTCTAATTTTTCACACCCTGAAAATTTTGTAGTTTTTGAATGTGTGCATAGACTTTTAGAAAAAGGTTATAAGGCTGAACATTTAGAGTTAGAGCCAAAATGGAATCTTGGCAGGGATAAAAAAGGTGGTAAGGCTGATATTTTAGTAAAGGATAATGAAAAAAATCCTTATTTGATTATAGAATGTAAAACCACAGATTCTAAAAATAGTGAATTTATAAAAGAATGGAATAGAATGCAAGAAGATGGCGGGCAGCTTTTTTCTTATTTTCAGCAAGAAAAAGGTGTAAAATATCTTTGTCTTTATACAAGTGATTTTAGCGATAAGTTAGAATATAAAAATTACATCATACAAGCTTACGATAACGAAGAATATCTAAAAGAAAAGGAATTACAAAATTCTTATAAAAAATCTAATAACAATATAGAACTTTTTAAAACTTGGAAAGAAAGTTATGAACTGCAATATTTTAAACAAGGTATTTTTGAAGCAAATGTCAATGCTTATAAAATTTTAGAAATTACTCCAACTTTTGATAATCTTAAGGAACTTAAAGAAGAAGGTAAATATCACGAATTTGCAAAAATTTTACGCAAGCATAATATATCAGGCAAGGAAAATGCCTTTGATAAACTTGTAAATATTTTTCTTTGTAAAATCTATGATGAAACTTTTAATAAAAACAATCTCAAATTTGGATATTTTGGTGTAATGGCAGATACTTATGCAAATATGCAAGATAGATTAATGTGGCTTTATAAAGAAGCTATGAAAGAATTCTTAGGAGAGAAAATTACCTTTGTATCTAATGAAGATATAGAAAAAGACTTTAAGCAATTAAAGATAAAAACTTTAAAAGAAGTAATGCAAAATTACATCAAAGAATTAAAATTTTATTCAAATAATGATTTTGCATTTTTAGAAGTGCATAATAAAGAATTATTTTTAAAAAATGCACTTGTATTAAAAGAAATAGTAGAGCTTTTTGCAAATTACAAGCTTACTCAAAACTCTACAAATCAATTTTTAGGCAATCTTTTTGAACTTTTTTTGCAAAAAGGTATGAAGCAAGATGAAGGGCAGTTTTTTACCCCTATTCAAATTTGTGAATTTATTATGTATTCTTTACCGCTTCAAGAAATGTTAAGCAAAAACTCTAAAGCTTTAAGGGTGATTGATTATGCTTGTGGTGCTGGACATTTTTTAAACACCTATGCCAATGAGCTTAAGCGTTATCTAACAGAAGATGAGCTTAAAGAGCATTATAAAAATATTTATGGTATTGAAAAAGAGTATCGCTTAAGTAAGGTTTCTAAGGTATCAAGTGCAATGTATGGGCAAAATGAAATCAATATTTTATACGCTGATGCACTTGCTTCTTTTGAATTAGCAAATACAAATAATTTAGAAGGAGAAAAAGCAAAACCACAAATAGAATCAAATAGTTTTGATTTGCTTATAGCAAATCCGCCTTATTCTGTAAAAGGATTTTTAGAAACTTTAAGTGATAAATCTAAAAATACCTATAAACTTTTTAACGATGATATAAACATAGAAACAAATAATTCTATTGAATGCTTTTTTTGTGAGCGAGCAAATCAAATTTTAAATGATAATGCTAAAGCTGCCATTATCTTACCAAGTTCTATTTTAAATAAAGATTCTATTTATAAAAATACAAGAGAAATATTATTTCAAAATTTTGATTTTATTGCCATTGTAGAGCTAGGTAATCAAACATTTGGAGCAACAGGGACAAATACGATTATTTTATTTTTACGCAAAAAAGAAACTTTTAAACAAGAAAATCATCTTATTTCTCAAGATTATAGTTTGATTAAAGAACGCATAGAAGCTGAAAATTTAAAAGACAGTGAAAACTTTTATCAAAATTATCTAAGTGCGTATTGTGATTTTAGAAAATTTGATAAAGAGCTTTATAGCAATTTTTTAAATGGAAACTTAGATTCTAAACTTGCAGAGCTAGAAGCCTTTAAAGATTATTGCAATGCATTTAGGCAAACAAGTGATTATAAAAAACTTAAAGAATCTAAAATTTATAAAGAAAGTAAAGATAAGCAAGATTTAGAAGATAAAGCCTTTTTAGCTTATGCTCAGGCAATAGAAAAGGATAAATTGCTTTATTTTAGTCTAAGTCTTAATCAAGAAGTTTTAATCATAAAATCCCCAAGTGATATAAAAGAACAAAAGAAATTTTTAGGTTATGAGTGGAGTAATAGAAAAGGTGATGAAGGTTTAAAAGAATTGCACGAGCCTTATTTGAGCCCACTTTTTGAAAGAGGCAATCCACAAAATGAGACTAAGCTTAATACTTTAATCTACAAATCTTTTTTAAATACGCTTGATGTTATCCCGCAAGAATTACAGACTTATGCTACAAAAGCAAGGCTTGTTGATATGATAGATTTTGAAAAAGTGGAATTTAATAAAGCTATAAGTTTAAATCCAAAAACTCAAAGAGAAGAAATAAAGTCTCAATACCCATTGGTTAAATTGAAAATTTGTGGAGATTTTTTCATGGGAGGAACACCATCAAGAAAAAATATAAATTATTGGAATGGGGATATTAAGTGGCTAACAATTAGCGATTACTCTAACCATCAAGTTATTATGGATACTAAAGAAAAAATTACAAGAGAGGGTTTTAAGAATTCTAATGCAAAAATGATACAAAAAGGTGCTGTTGTTGTTTCAATTTATGCAACTATTGGTAGAGTTGGAATATTAGGCGAAGATATGACAACAAATCAAGCTATAGTAGCTATTATTCCAAATGAAGAATTTATAAATAAATATCTTATGTATGCTATTGATTATTTTAAATTTCAATTATATAACGAAGTTATTACAACTTCGCAACAAAATATAAATTTAGGAATCTTGCAAAATATGGTTATTCCAAAACCACCGCTTGAAATTCAAAAACAAATCGTAGCAGAGTGTGAAAAGATAGAAGAGCAGTATAATACTTTAAGTTTGAGTATAAAAGAGTATCAAAACCTAATCAAAGCAATGCTTCAAAAATGTGGTATTATAGAGGACAATCAAGAATATGAACTAAATTCTATTTTAGATAAAATTAATAATTTGTGTAAAATAAATTTGGATAGTGAATTTTTATCATCATTTAATAAAACAATTAAAGAATATGCTTTATCAAATCCAATTTTTAAACTAAGTATTGGAAAAAGAGTTTTAAATAATGAGCTGCTTGAAAATGGACAAATTCCTGTTTATAGTGCAAATGTGTTGGAAGTATTTGGATTTGTTAATAAAGAAATTTTGCAAGATTATGATAATGATTCTGTTTTGTGGGGTATAGATGGAGATTGGATGGTGGGATTTATACCAAAAAATAAAAAGTTTTATCCAACTGATCATTGTGGGGTATTAAGGGTTGATGATACAAAAATAAATGCTAAATACATAAGTTTTATTTTAAATGAAGCTGGTAAAAAACAAGGATTTTCAAGAAAACTTAGAGCTTCAATAGATAGAATAAAAGCATTAAGAGTTAAACTTCCTTCTTTAGAATTTCAAGATCAAATAGCAGATATAATTGACAAGATTGAGAAAAAAATCAATGAATATAAAATAGAACTTGATAGATTAGAAAAAGAAAAAGAAAAAATCTTGCAAAAATATTTATTTTCTTAAAGCATTTTTCGCTAAACTTTGTAAATTTTATAAGGTTTAGCGATGAAAAACATTATGATATTAAGCGGAGCGGGTTTGTCTGCTCCAAGTGGGCTTAAAACTTTTAGAGATAATGATGGACTTTGGGAAGAATACGATGTGATGGAGGTTTGCTCTGCAACAGGTTTTAGAAAAAATCCTAAAAAAGTACTTGATTTTTACGATGCAAGAAGGGCACAACTTCAAAATGTAAAGCCAAATCATGCTCATGAAAAAATCGCACAATTAAAAGAAAAATGGGGTAAAAACCTTTTTGTCATCACGCAAAATGTAGATGATTTACTAGAGCGTGCAGGGTGTAAAGATGTGATTCATTTGCATGGCTTTTTGCCCGAACTTCGTTGCCTAAAATGTGAAGGAATTTTTAATATAGGCTATGAAAAATTCACAGATAAACAATGCCCAAAATGCAAAAGTAAGGATTTAAGACACAATATAGTCATGTTTGAAGAGCAAGCTCCTGCTTATGCTACGCTTTATTCTTTACTTCATCAAACTTCATTATTTATTAGCATAGGCACAAGTGGGGCGGTTTTGCCTGTGGGGCAGTATGCTTCAATGTGTGAAAAAAGTATTTTAAATATTTATGAAAAAGATGTGAATTTAGAGCGATATTTTGATAAAATCTATATAGAAGATATTATAAGCGCTATTGATAAAATCACACTTGATATAGAAAATTTTATGAAAGATGGTAATGTTTGATTCTTTTTTAAGTGGAGTTTTTTTGGGCTTTGGAGTGAGTGTGCCTTTTGGACCTGTAAATATTTTGATTTTAACTTATGCACTAAAAGCTTTTAAAAATTCCATAGCTGTAGGACTTGGAGCATTTAGTATAGATATGCTTTATCTTTTTTTGCTTCAATTTGGGCTTTTAAATTTCTTAGACAATGTCATTTTTATGCGTTTTTTGGCGATTTTTGGTTTTTGTTTTTTAACTTATATGGCGTATTTGATGCTAAGAAAAAAGAAAGAAAGCTTAAATTTAGAGCATAAAGAATTTAAAGAAAGTCTTTTGAAAAGTTATATTAAAGGAGCTTTTTTAAATGGTTCAAATCCTTTTGTGATAGGATTTTGGCTTAGTGCTGCAAGTGTGGTTTTAAGCAGCGATCATGCTTATTTGATGACTTTAGGGCTTGTTGTGGCTATACTTTTTTGGGTAAGTGCTTTAGCCTTTGTGGTGGCAAGATATAGTCATGTTTTTAGTGCAAAAGTTGTTTTTATAATCAATATAATTTCAGCTATAATTATAGAGTATTTTGCTCTTAATTTATTATATAAAACTTTCTTAGGATAAAAAATGAATGCAAAAGAATTTTTAATCGAACTTTTAAAATTTAAATCTGTTACGCCAAATGATGATGGAGCTTTAAATTTCATCGCTATGGAACTGAGTGATTTTGAAGCTTTTTTCATAGAAAAAGAAGGCATTAAAAACCTTTTACTCACTAAAAAATTTAAAGATGAGGGTGAGCATTTAGCTTTTGGTGGGCATGTAGATGTGGTGCCTGCAGGCGAGGGTTGGAGTAGCGATGCTTTCGTGCCTATGGAAAAAGAAGGCTTTATCTATGCAAGGGGTGCTCAAGATATGAAAAGCGGAGTAGCAGCCTTTGTAGATGCGGCAAAGAATGCGGATTTTAAAGGAGCTAGGCTGAGTCTTATTTTAACAAGTGATGAAGAAGGCGAAGCTATATATGGAACTAAGGCTGTTTTAGAATGGATGCAAGAAAGAGATATGCTACCTGATTATGCTGTGGTTGCCGAGCCAACCTGTGTTAAAAAAATTGGTGATAGTATTAAAATAGGGCGTCGTGGTTCTATCAATGGAAAGCTTTTAATCCGTGGAAAACAAGGGCATGTTGCTTATCCTGAAAAATGTATCAATCCTGTGCATGATTTTGCGCCAGTTTTAAAGCTTTTAGCGGGTTTTGATCTTGATCCTGGAAGTGCTGAATTTAGTCCTTCAAAAATCGTTATTACCGATATTCGCGGAGGTATGGGGGTGTGTAATGTTACGCCAAATGATTTAAAACTTATGTTTAATGTTCGCAATTCCCCTGATACAAGTTTAGAAGATGTAAAAAGTTATGTAGAAAAAATTTGTCATGGTTTAAACTATGAGTTAGAGCTAAAACAATCAAGCGAAGCTTTTTTGACAAATATCGATAATAAAATCGTTCAAAAAATGAATGAAAGCGTTCAAAAAATCACTCATGAAGTGCCAGAGCTTAATACCAAAGGCGGTACAAGTGATGCAAGGTATTTTGCAAAATATGGTGTAAAAGTAGTGGAATTTGGGGTTTGTAATGATAGAATTCACGCTATTGATGAAAGAGTAAGTATAGAAGAATTTGAAAAACTTTGCCTTGTTTTTAAAGACTTGATAGAAAATTTTTAAAGGTTTAGAATGATTATCAATGGACAAAAGCTTGAGTTAAAAGAGCTTAAATTTATGGATTTTATCAAAGAAAAAGGTTTTAAAATTGAACTTATTGCTTTAGAATTAAATGGAGAAATCGTACCAAAAAGCGAATTTGAAAATTTGATTTTAAAAGAAAACGATAAAGCTGAAATTGTAAGTTTTGTAGGAGGTGGATGATGAGAGTAAAATTTAATGGCAAAGAACTTGATACAGACTTTAAAACAAGTTTGGAATTTTTTGAAAATATCAGCAAAAATGAAAATGATGTATGGATTATCAATGGTTTTGCAACAAAAGAGAATATCGCTTTAAACGAAGATGATGAGCTTTTTTGTATAGAAAGAAATACTTTACCTCTAAAAGATGCGCTAGACGCTATGATGAGAGCAAGACACACTCCAAAACTTCATGATAAACTTAAAAATGGGCGCGTGGCAGTTTGTGGTTTAGGTGGGCTTGGATCGCACATTGCGATAAATTTAGCAAGAAGTGGAGTGGGGTATTTAAAGTTGATTGATTTTGATGTGATTGAGCCTAGCAATTTGAATCGTCAAGCTTATCGTGTAAGTGATTTGGGTAAATTTAAAACCGAAGCTTTAAAAGAGCAAATTAGCGAGATTAACCCTTATATCAGCGTTGAAATTTGCACTTTGAAAATCAATGAGGATAATTTAAAATCTTTGTTTAAAGATATAGATATAGTTTGTGAAGCCTTTGATAGTGCTATCGCAAAAGCAATGATGGCACAAAATTTTCATAGATTTTACAAAGATAGTATTTTAATCTGCGCTTCAGGGCTTGCGGGCTATGGTGATAGCAACAGCATACAAACAAGAAAAATTGCTAAAAATTTCTATGTGTGTGGGGATTTGGTAAATGGTGCTAAGCTAGGAAATGGACTTATGGCGCCAAGGGTAAATATTTGCGCAGGACATCAAAGTAACCTTGTTTTAGAACTTTTAGCAAATAAGGAGTAAAAATGCAAGAAAATTTAAAAAACGATAAATTAAAAATAGGCAAATACGAGTTTGATTCAAGATTTATTTTAGGTTCTGGAAAATATTCGCTAGAGCTTATAAAATCAGCTATAGAAGAAGCTAAAGCGCAGATCATCACTCTAGCCTTACGCCGTGCAAATACAGGGGAAATTGCTAATATACTTGATTATATCCCTAAAAATATCACACTTTTACCCAACACTTCAGGCGCAAGAAACGCCGATGAAGCTTTACGCATTGCAAGGCTTTCAAGAGAGCTTGGTTGTGGAGAACTTATCAAGATAGAAGTGATAAGCGATAGTAGGTATTTGCTGCCTGATAATTATGAAACGATTAAAGCTTGTGAGCTTTTAGCTAAAGAGGGTTTTACGCCCCTACCTTACATGCATGCTGATCTTTACGCAGCTAGAGCTATGCGTGATGCTGGAGCTGCGGCTATCATGCCTTTAGCAGCGCCTATTGGGAGCAATAAAGGTTTATGTGCTAAGGAATTTATACAAATTTTGCTTAATGAAATTGATTTGCCTATCATTGTAGATGCGGGTATTGGAAGTCCTTCACAAGCTTGTGAAGCTATGCAAATGGGAGTAAGTGCGGTGATGGTAAATACAGCCATAGCTGAAGCAAAAGATGTTGCTTTAATGGCTAAAGCGTTTTCTTTGGCAGTAAATGCGGGAAGAGCGGCTTTTTTAGCAGGTTTGGCAAGTGTGAGTAAAGCTAAAGCAAGTTCTCCATTAACAGGCTTTTTAAGGGATTGATTATGCAAGATTATATGCAGTATTTACCTCATATGCAGGAAATAAAAAGCGAAATTTTAAACAAGGTTTTAACTCAATTTCAAAGTTATGATGAGAGTCAATTTAGCGCTAAAGATGTTAAAAATGCTTTAAATCAAACACATTTAAGCATAGAGCATTTAAAAGCTTTGCTTTCAAGTGCAGCAGAAGATTTCATAGAAGAATTAGCCTTTAAATCCGCTAAAGTCAAGCAAAAATATTTTGGAAATTCTATCTCTCTTTTTACCCCACTTTATTTGTCAAATTATTGTAATTCTAAATGTGTTTATTGTGGTTTTCAAAAAGGTAATAAAATCGCAAGAGCCAAGCTAAGTGAAGCTGAAATTCACGAAGAAATGCAAGCCATTGCTAAAAGTGGTTTAGAAGAAATTTTAATGCTAACAGGCGAGGGTAGGGAGTTTGCAAGTGTAGAATATATAGCAAATGCTTGTAAAATAGCTAGAGAGTATTTTAAGGTTGTAGGCGTTGAAATTTATCCTATGAATGAAGATGAATATAAAATTTTGCATGAAAAGGGTTGTGATTATGTGACTGTTTTTCAAGAAACTTACAATGCTTTAAAATATTCTAAAATTCATTTAGCTGGTGAAAAACGCATTTTCCCTTATCGCTTTAATGCTCAAGAAAGAGCTTTAAAAGCGGGTATGCGTGGAGTGGCTTTTGGCGCACTTTTGGGTATAGATGATTTTAGAAAAGACGCCCTTGCTACGGCACTTCATGCGCATTTTTTACAACAAGCTTATCCTCATGCTGAAATTTCTATTTCAGTACCACGTTTAAGGCCTATTATCAATAATGCTAAAATTCATCCTAAAGATGTGAGTGAAAAACGCCTTTTGCAAGTACTTTGTGCTTATAGACTTTTTTTACCTTTTGCAGGCATTACCATTTCAAGTCGTGAAAGAATAGGCTTTAGAGATGAGGTTATTAAGCTTGGTGCTACTAAAATGAGTGCAGGAGTGAGTGTGGGTATAGGTGAGCATAAGGGTGAGAAAAAGGGTGATGAGCAGTTTGAAATTTCAGATGATAGAAGCGTAGATGAAATTTTAGCTATGCTTAAAAGATCCAATTTACAAGCTGTGATGAGCGATAGTATCTATGTGGGATAAAAAAATCATCGCCATAAGCGATAGAAAATGTGTAGAAATAGACTTTTTAAAGCAGATTGAAAAACTTGCTAAGGCTAAGGTAGATGCTATAGTTTTAAGAGAAAAAGATTTAAGCGAATTTGAGTATTATGATTTAGCAAAAGAAGTTTTAAGCATTTGCGTAAAGCAAAAAGTGACTTGTTTTTTGCATTTTTTTGATAGGGAGTGTTTAAAATTGGGGCATCGTTATTTTCACGCACCGCTTTCTTTGCTAAGAAAAGAGCCTAAATTAATAAAATATTTTCATATACTTGGCACTTCAGTCCATAGTAAAGAAGAGCTTTTAGAGGCGATGAGTTATAAGGTAAATTATGCTTTTGTAGGGCATATTTTTGAAAGTTCTTGCAAGGTGGGTTTAGAGCCTAAAGGGATTGATTTTTTAAAATCCTTGCTTGAATTTAGTCAAATTCCACTTTATGCTATAGGCGGTATCAATACTCAAAATATAGAAAATTTTAAAGATATAAATATAGCAGGCGTTTGTATGCGTGAAATTTTAATGAAAGAAAAAGATCTTAAAAAGTATCTTTTAGAATGTAGGCAAAATTTACGATGAATAAAATTCTTTCTTTACCAGAAGATTTAAAGCAATTAAAAGGTGTCAATTATAAAAAAATTAAATCTTGCACTTTTGCTAAATATACACAAACGGATACTTCGCATTCTACTTTTGTTAATGTAGGAAGTCATCTTTTAACTTTTGTTCGCAAAGGATATAAAATTTTACACACTGCATCAAAAGATTATAAGATTAACTCTTATGAAACTTTGTTTTTAAAAGCTGGGAGCTATACTTTAAGCAATGTAGGACTTAGTAAAGGAGTTTATGAAGCTTATTTATTTTTTTTTGACAATGCATTTTTAATTGAGCTTATTTATAAGTATAAAGATTTTTTTAAACTAGATCAAAAGTTTCAAAACTATGAAATTTTTTGGGTAAAAAATGATAAGATTTTGCAAGGAATTTTGGAAAGTTTTTCACCGCATTTTGAAGAAAATACGCAAATTTTAGATCCTATAGTGAGTTTGAAATTTGAAGAGATTTTTTTACATTTGCTTTTAAATAAGAATATTTATTTTATTAGTTTTTTATCAGGAATTTTAAAAGAATTTCGCCTTGATCTTTCCCAGCTTTTTGAGTATTGTGGTAGAGAATTTTTAAGCGTAAATGAAATGTCTAATTTTGCGAAATTAGATTTAGCAACTTTTTCTAAAGAATTTAAGAAATGTTTTGGACAAAGTCCTAAAAAATGGTTAGATGAAAAAAGGTTGCAAAAAGCAAAGATTTTACTTAAATTTTCTAAAAAAAATATCAATGAAATAGCTAATGAGTGCGCTTTTTCTTCGGTAGCTTGGTTTATTGAAAGATTTAAAGAGAAATATGAGCAAACTCCTAAGCAATATCAAAAAACAAAAAACTTGTATTTTTTATCAAAAAACTAGCACATTTTTTTTATCTAAATAAATATAATTCAATGAAAATATTTTTAAATAAAGGAGAAAATATGAAAAAATATGTTTTAAGTTTAGCGCTTCTTGGAAGTTTGCTTGGTGCAAGTGAATTAAAATATCAAGAATTTGATGGTTTTAAAAACCCTGAAAGTATTTTTGTAGATAAAAACTATGTTTATGTATCTAATGTAGGAGAAAAACTTGAACCTTTGGCGAAAGATAATGATGGATTTATTTCTAAACTTGATAAAAATGGCAAAGTGCTAGAATATAAATTTTTAACCCATCTTAATGCACCAAAAGGTATGATGGAGATTGGAAAAACTCTTTATGTGGTAGATATCGATGTTTTACGCGGTTTTGATCTTAAAACTAAAAAAGAAATTTTTAATTTACCTATTAAAGGTGCAATCTTTTTAAATGACATAGAAAAATTAGACGACAATACGCTTTTGGTTAGCGATACTGGCACAGGACTTATTTTAAAGGTTGATTTAAAAACTAAGCAATATGATGAATTATTAAAACTTGATTTAGCAAAATTTGGCGGTCCAAATGGGTTATATCTAGATAGAAAAAAACATAAGCTTTTTATAGCTGGTTATCATCCTGATGGTGTAAGTGGCGGTGTTGTAATGGCTTATGATTTAAATACAAAAGAACTCAGTATAATTAAAAATGAAAAAGAATCTTATGATGGAATAGTTCCTTATAAAGATGGTTTATTGGTAAGTTCTTGGGGAAATAATCTAAATGGATATATTTATAATTTAGATAATGTTAAATCTGTAAAACTTGAACTTCCTTTGATGAAAGGTCCTGCAGATATATTTATTGAAGGTAATATTTTATGGATTCCTAAGATGGCAGAAGGTAAAATATTCAAAGTAGAACTTAATAAATAAGGCTTTTATGGCTTCTTTTAAAAAGATATTTTGGATTAATGTTATTATTGTTATTATTGTAGCTTTTAATCTTAGAGCCCCAATTACTGCAGTGGGGCCTATTATTGATATTATTAAAGATAAGTATTATTTAAACTCAACCGTAGCGGGCATACTTACAAGTCTTCCTTTGATAGCTTTTGGAAGTATTTCTTTTATTGTGGGGTATTTTTCTCCTATTCGTGCTATTGTTTTTGGAATTTTTTTAATTTTTTTAGGCGAAATTATTCGTTCTTATTTTGGTGTATATGGCTTATTTTTAGGAATGTTAGCAATGGGCTGTGGTATTGCAATTGCAAATGTTTTACTTCCTAGTTTTATTAAAGAAAAATTTCCAAAAAAAATGGCAAGTATAATGGGAATTTATAGTCTTGTTTTGAGTATTTCTTCGATTATGGGTATTGCTTTAGCTATACCTTTGCTTAGTGTATTTGATTTAGCTGGAGCTATGTTTTTCTGGGCTATTTTTTCTTTTATAGCTTTAGTAGTTTACTATCCTCAAGCTAAAAATGGTAGATTTTTTCGCATTAAGAAAAAAGCTCATAAAAAAATCAATCTTTTTACAAATTTAACAACTTGGAAAATTACTCTTTTTATGGGATTTCAAAGTTTTTTAGCTTATTCTTTGTTTTTTTGGTATGTTCAAATTGTTGTAGAAAAAGGATTTGATAAAGAATTTTCTACAAGTATGGTTTTATTTGCTCAACTTGTTGCAGCTCCAGTGTCTCTTTTTGGCCCTTTACTTTTAGGAAAATTAAGACAAAATTTACATACTTTTTACATAGCAGGTTTGTGCAGTATGTATGTGATCGCTTTTGGTATACTCTTTATTTTTGATAGCAAAATTTCTATTATTATTAGTGCTTTTATCATGGGTTTTCCATGGGGTGGAGTTTTTGGCATTGCGTTGCTTTTTATTGCACAAAAAAGCTCTAATGCTCAAATAGCAGCGAGACTTTCTGCTTTAGCTCAGGGTTTTGGATATTTAATTGCAGCACAAGGACAATGGATTATAGGTTTTTTGCATGATAAATTTGAAAATTTTTCATTTGCTATTTTGATGTTAGTTTTTGTTGGAATTTTAGTAAATATCTTTGGATATTTATCTTATAAAAGTCAAATTATCAAATAAAGCTTTTTGGATTAGCATATCTGCGCCATTTTTTTGGGTTATATTTTGCAATCTTGTAGAAATATTTTCTAGATTTAGTTTTAATATTGACTTAAAAAATTCATCAAGATTAATAGAGTTTTGCATAAAAATTTGACATAAAGCTTGATCTTGTAAAAATTTAGCATTAAAGTATTGATGATTTTTAGCTGCATAAGGATAAGGTATAAAAATAGTGGGTAAAGTATTAGCGCAAAGTTCAAAAAGAGTACTTGCACCTGCTCTTGATATAGCTAGATCTGCATTTTTCATTTTTTCTTCCAAATTTAAACTAAAATCAAAAATATCAGCTTGGATATTTAAGCTTTGATAATGTTTTTTGCACTTTTCAAAATCATTTTTTCCACATTGATGGATGATTTTGATATTTTGTTCTTGAAGTTTTGGTGCTAAATTTAAAGCTAGTTCGTTGATAAATTGAGCTCCTTGTGATCCTCCTAGGAAAATAATATTTTTTAATTCTTTGCGAATCCTAGCATTATCAAAAAATTTATCTGCTACGGGATAAGGGCTAATTTCTTTTTCAAAGGCGCTAAAAAATTTTGTAGCGAAAGGTTTTAAAAGCATATTTAAAGAGCCGCTTTTTGAATTTTGTTCATGTATAAAAAGAGGCAAATGTGAGAATAAAGCTGCAAAAGATGCAGGAGCTGCACTATATCCACCTACACTAAAAACGGCTTGGATGTGGTATTTTTTAAAAATTTCTCTACAATCTTTGGAGAGTTTTAAGGTGTGGAGTAAAGAACTGATTTTGCCAAATTTGCTTTGATTAACCACTCCTTTAGAGCTTAAAAAAAATTTTTCCTTAAAGCGTACTTCATTTTCAAACCAAGCTTTATCTTGACCATTTTGACTGCCTATGTATACACATTCTATATTTTTTTTAATCGCACTTTCTAATAAGCAACGCACTATGGCCAAATGTCCTCCAGTTCCACCACCTGTTAAAGCTATTGTCATAATTTAACCTTTTTTGAAATCATTAATACATATCCTATGCCTATGCAAATTGCCCACATTGAACTTCCTCCATAGCTTAAAAGTGGAACCGCTACACCTTTTAGTGGAGTAAGAGAAATAATACCAAAAGCATTCATAAAGAAAGAAAAAAGTAAAAGTAAGGCTATGCCTGAACAAAAAATAAAATCTTGTTTAGCTTCACATCTTCCTGCAATTCTAAAAATTCTTAAAATCATCCAAAGATAAATATAGCAAATAACCCCAAGACCTAAGAGTCCTATTTCTTCAGTAATTCCTGAAAGAACAAAGTCAGTATGCACTTCACTTAAAAAGCCTAATTTAAAAGTTCCAAGTCCTAAGCCTTCGCCAAACATTCCTCCATGGGCTATAGCATTTAAAGAGTGTGAAATTTGATAAGGCTCGCTGTTGCTACTTACTCTTAAAGCATTTGCCAGCCAATCAGGAAGCATAGGTAAAAAAGCATCTTGTATATTTCCCCACCAAGAAGCGATTCTTTGAATTCTTCTTTGGTTGCTAAAAATTACCATTATACCTATCATCATAATGATTAAAGTTCCAAAAGCAAAAAGTCTTTTACTAGCTCCTGCAAAAAAAGCTAAAGCTAGAATCAAAAAGAAAGAAATTACACTTTGTCCTAAATCGTTTTGAGTGATATAAATATATCCTATAACTATAGAAGCTAAGATACAATAAGGCAGAAGAATTAAAGCCTCGTGTCTGATAGCTTTTTTACTATCATCAATACGCCTTGTATAGCTCCATGCTAAAAAATAAATCAATCCTATTTTAAAAAATTCCACAGGAGAGATAGAGAGTGGGCCTAAGCGTATCCAGCGTTTAGCTCCTCCGCTAGCTGTTGCTAATGCAGAAGGTAAAAATGGCAAAATGATGATAAAGATAAAAGAAATAATCAAAATAGCTAAAATAATTTTTTTAGAAAGTGCTTTATCAGGATCCAATCGAGAAATAAAAAACATTATAAGTATGCCACTAATTCCAAAAAAAAGCTGACGAATAAAAAAATGAAACTCGCTATAGTCAAGAAAAAGAACAGTAAAAGCTGTAAGAGAGTATGAAAATACTATTCCTATGGTGATTAAAATACAACTTAAATAAAATAATCTTTTATCAGCAACCATTATAATTATAACTTTTCTTTATTGGAATTAAAATTTTAAAAAGTTTTATTATAACTAAAATAAATTAAATTTTTTGCTAAGTTTTTGTAAGGAAAATTTGCTAAAATTAACAATAAAAATATAACAAAAAAGGCAAATTATGAATCAAATCCATAAAATTCTCATAGCAAATAGAGCTGAAATAGCTGTTAGAGTAATCCGTGCTTGTAGAGATTTACATATTAAAAGTGTTGCAGTTTTTACAGAGCCTGATCGTGAATGTTTGCATGTAAAAATCGCAGATGAGGCTTATCGCATAGGAACGGATGCTATAAGAGGATATTTAGATGTTGCTCGTATTGTCGAGATTGCTAAGGCTTGTGGTGCTGATGCGATCCATCCTGGTTATGGATTTTTAAGTGAGAATTACGAATTTGCTAAGGCTTGTGAAGATACTGGAATTATTTTTATAGGTCCAAAATCTGAAGTAATCCATAAGATGGGAAATAAAAATATCGCTCGTAAGTTAATGGCTAAAAATGGCATACCTATTGTTCCAGGGACTGAAAAATTAAATTCCTATAGCATGGAAGAAATTAAAATTTTTGCTGAGAAGATTGGTTATCCTGTTATTTTAAAAGCTTCAGGTGGTGGAGGTGGACGCGGAATTCGCGTTGTTCATAAAGAACAAGATCTTGAAAATGCCTTTGAATCTTGCAAAAGAGAAGCTTTAACATACTTTAATAATGATGAAGTATTTATGGAAAAATATGTAGTTAATCCCAGACATATAGAATTTCAAATTTTAGGAGATAACTACGGAAATATTATCCATCTTTGTGAAAGGGATTGTTCTATTCAAAGAAGACATCAAAAGGTAATTGAGATAGCACCTTGCCCTGGAATTTCAGATAATCTTAGAAAAACCATGGGTGTTACAGCTGTGGCAGCTGCTAAGGCTGTAGGTTATACAAATGCTGGAACTATAGAGTTTTTGCTTGATGATTATAATCGCTTTTATTTTATGGAAATGAATACAAGAATTCAAGTTGAGCATCCAATTACTGAAGAAATTACAGGTATTGATCTTATTGTAAGACAAATTCGTATTGCAGCAGGAGAAATTTTGGACTTAGAACAAAGCGATATTAAACCTAGGGGTTTTGCTATTGAAGCTAGAATTACTGCTGAAAATGTATGGAAAAATTTTATTCCAAGTCCTGGAAAAATAGGAGAATACTACCCAGCTCTTGGACCATCTGTTAGGGTTGATAGTCATATTTATAAAGACTATACTGTGCCGCCTTATTATGATTCCATGCTTGCAAAGCTTATTATTAAAGCAACAAGTTATGATTTAGCGGTTAATAAACTTGAGCGTGCTTTGAAGGAATTTGTGATTGATGATATTAGAACAACAATACCATTTTTAATTGCCATTACAAAAACAAGAGAATTTAGAAGGGGGTATTTAGACACCTCTTTCATAGAAACACATATGCAAGAATTATTAGAAAAAACAGAAGATCGTCATCAAGAAAATAAAGAAGAAGTTATAGCTGCAATAGCTGCTACGCTTAAAAAAATACGAGAAAGTAGGGAATAATAGATGGATTTTTTAGACAGTCTTAAAAGTATTAAAAAAGAAATGCAAGCTAACACCAATACTTCAAAATTAGCGAAGAAATCAAGCAAGAGTGGTGCAAGTGTAAAAAATTTAGAAAAACTAGCTAAAGATATTCGCGAAAAAAATCAAGAAACAAACATAGATAAGGAAATGCAAGAAATTTTCTTAAAGCAAGAAAAACTACAGGATGAATTTTCCGAATTTATCAAAAATACAGATATTAAGAAAATTTAATGCTTGAGATTGGTTTTTGTACTCTTGAAGATCAGTGTCCTTACTTAAAGGATAAACGTTCAAGAATAGAGTATAAATACATTGAAAATTGCCCTAAAGAAATCAATAATGAGCTAATAAAACGAGGTTGGCGTCGTTTTGGTAGGTATTTTTCACGCCCTATTTGTAAAGATTGTGATGAATGTTTAAGTCTTAGAATTTTAGTTAATGAATATAATTTTTCAAGAAGTGAAAGAAGGGTTGTAAATAAAAATATTAACACCAAAGTTATACTTAGAACGCCCAATTTAAGCAATGAACATTTGTTTTTATATGATAAATACCATCGTTTTATGGAAGAAAAAAAGAACTGGAAGCGTTATGATTTAAGCTTTAAACAGTATTATAATCTTTATGTCGATGGTTTTATGAATTTTGGATATGAGCTTGCATTTTATATAGAAGATAAGCTCGTTTGTGTTGATTTGATTGATATTTTAGAGGATGGAATTTCAAGCATTTATTGTTTTTATGATCCTGATTTTTCGTATTTTTCTTTGGGTAAATTTTCTTTGCTCAATGAAATACAAATAGCTAAAAAAATGAACTTAGATTATATTTATCTTGGGTATTTTGTAAAAAAGTGTCAATCTTTATCTTATAAAGCCGATTATACACCCAATGAAATTTTAAAAGGCACTAAAGAGCTTTTTGAAAATGAGGTTTTATGGGAGAAATAGATGCAAATCGTGCAAACTTTAGAAACTATCAATGTTAATACAGATGATATTAGCGTATTTCAGTATTTTAAAGACTTGATTACCAAAAATTTCACAAAGGTTATAGGACGAAAAAATAAAATTTTTTCTTTTTTTGAAGAAAATGAAATTCCACAGCGCCGTTATTTCTTAAAAGTTTTAGATCAAAAATATCGTAAAAGCACAAATGAAGGTATAGAGAATTTACAAGATGCTCATTTTAAAACTTTTAGATTAATTTTTGAGCAAAATAATATGCTTAAGCCTATGTTGTTTATCAAGATTGATTTTGTTGCGGGTAGAATTTTGATGAAGTTAAGCTCTAATGAAAAATTATTTATTACTTATATAAGAAATTATTTTCAAGATCATAATATAGAATATAATGAAATGACAAATATTCTAATTTTAGAATATAAAAACGAGAATACCCTTGAACTTTTTGAAGCTTTTGCAGATGAGAGCGAGCATTTAAAATATTGCGTGAATTTTGAAGTTGACCGCGAAGAGTATAAAAAATTTCGCCAAAATATTCACAATAAAGAAAATATGAAATGGAAATTTAATGCTTTAGCTAAGCTTTTTAGTAATTATTTTAATACTTTAGAATGCACTCCGCAAAATGATCTTAGTGAAATCAGACAAAAATATTTGATTTTGGTAAAACTTTATCATCCTGATTTTCATCAAGGAAAAAGTGCAATAGAAAAAGCTTACGCAAGAGAACAGTTTGAAAAAATACAAATCGCCTATGATAACTTAAAAGCACTTTATAAGAATAATACTTAAAAAAATTAAATTAATCATTTTGGTTAATTTAATTTTTCTCTCTCATAAATTTTTCTTAATTTGCTATCTAGTTTAAAACAAAATTTAAAAAGTGCAGGTACTACGAGTAAGGTAAGCAAAGTCGAACTTATAAGTCCAAAGATAATGGCTATTGCCATAGGAGAATTAGCTTCATAGCCCGCACCCCTTGAAAGAGCAAGTGGGAGCATAGCAAAAATCATAGCAAAAGTTGTCATCAATATAGCCCTTAAGCGCGATTTTCCAGCGATTAAAAGAGCTTTATCGGGATCTAAACCTTCATGGCATTTTTTATTAGCTACATCTACGAGTAAAATAGCATTTTTCCCCACCATACCAAAAAGTAAGATGATGGCAATAAGTACAAAAAGTGAAAAATTATGCCCTGTGATAAAAAGCCCTATAGAAGCTCCGCCAAAGGCTAAAGGCATGGTTATCATGATGATTAAAGGCAGAATAAAACTTTCATAAAGTGCGGCTAAAACAAGATAAATTAAAACAAAAGCAAGTGCTACTGCCATAGCAAAACCTTGCACGGTTTCACCTAAAAGATTGATAAAGCCTGAAAAAGCATAGCTAAGACTTGGATTGTTATTTAAAATTTTATCCATATTATCTAGTAAAAGTTTTTGCACCGCTCCTAAGGAAAGATCATTCACTCCAGCTGTGATTTTCACAGAGCGGTTTTTATTGTAACGATTGATAGTTTTTAAATCTTTACTGTATATAAAATCCACCACGCTTGAAAGTTCTAAATTTATACCTTGGTTGTTTTTAATGCTAATGCGCTTTAAAGCTTCTATGTCTTTTTTAAATTCTGGAGCAAAACTTAGGATAATATCATCTTTTGAATTGCCTCTATCCATGCTTCCTACGCTAAGTTGCGAGAAAGAATACCCTAAAACCCCAGCGATATATTGAGGATTGACATCTAAAAGTTTGGCTTTTTCTTTGTTGATGTGTAAGGCTACTTCATCTTTTGTAGCATTAGCATTATCACTTATATCTACAATGCGTGCATTAGTGCCTAAAATTTCTTTTGCCTGAGAAGCAGCTTCTTTCAGAGTGTTTAAATCATCTCCTAAGATTAAAAATTGCACGGGATCATCAATGCCTGCACCCTCTATCTTTGGAAGTTCTAAAATTTTGATTTTTAAACTTTCATCTTGAAATTTTTGACGATATAAACTTACTATGGCACTTTGTCTTAAATTTCTTTCGTCTAAATTTTTAAGTTTAACATAAATTTTAGCCTTTGTAGCATCTTTGGCATCATCATAGCCTACAAGTAAAAAAGCGTATTTGACATTGCTATCATTTTTGATTTTTTCAAGCAAATTTAAACTTTTTTCTTTCATGGCTTCTAAACTTAAATCCTTTTTGCTTTCAAGCAAAACTTGAATTTCACTATCATCTTCCATAGGTAAAAAATCAAGCCCTATGCGAGTGGCTAAAGCAAAAGAAAGCCCTATAAAAACAAGAGTGGCTAGGATAAATTTTACTTTATTTTGTAAAATTTTATAGAGTAAATTTTCATACTTTTGCTCTATTTTTTCAAAAAAAGCTTCTGTTTTTTCATAAAACTTGCTTTCTTTTGGATTTAAAAATCTTGCCCCAATACTAGGTATTAAAAATACAGAAACCAAAAAGCTTATAACTATCCCACTTGCAACGCTTATGCCTAAGGCATTGAAAAAAAGCCCTGATATAGAGTTCATATAAGAAATAGGGATAAAAACACAAAGTAAAACTATACTTATGCTTAAAACGCTAAAACCTATTTCATTGATACCTAAAAAAGCAGCTTGTAAAGGCGGATAAGTTTTTAGTTTTTTAGCAATATTTTCAATCACTACTATAGCATCATCGATAAAAATTCCTATGCTTAAGGTTAAAGCTATAAAAGTTAAGCGGTTTAAATCATAGCCTAAAAGATCGATAATAAAAAAAGTTGAAATGATAGAAGTAGGTATAGCTATGCAAGCAATGAGAGTTGCACTTAAATTTCTTAAAAATAAAAACACGATAACAAGGGTTAGAAAAATCCCCAAAACCATATCAAAAATCACTTGAGAAAGGTGCTTGTGGATATTTAAGCTTTTATCATAAAGCATATTAATGCTTATATCTTTTGGAATTTGTTTTTCTAAAATAGGCAAGGCATTTTTGACATTTTTAATCATTTCAAGGGTGTTATAATTTGTGATTTTTCCGAGTTCTAAAAGCACCCCTTCTTTACCTTCGTATAAAGCACTTTGTTTTTCATCTTCATAAAGGCTTGAAATATTAGCAATATCACTTAAAAATACTCCTGTTTTTATGCGAAGATTGCTAAGTTCTTCTAAATTTGTGGCTTCAAAATAGCCTTTGATGATATAGTTATCTTGATTGTTGTTAAGTTCGCCTAGAGCTTGTTTAAAATTTTGACTTTTGATGATATTTGCTACATCAAGGGCGTTAAGATTGTATTTTCTAAGTTCGTTTGGTTTTAATTCTATGCGAATTTGGGGTTCTAAAAACCCCTTAGCTTCGATTTTACCTACTCCTTCAACTCTTTGCAAAAAAGGTTTTATTTTGTCATTGATTTCACGCATGAGTTGTAATTTATCTTTAGAATATAGAAAAAGTGAAATAGCAGAACCAGAATCTGAACTGATTTTTTCAATTTCAGGCTTAGAAGGTAGGCTTAAAGTTCCTATTTTATCACGCACATCATTGGCAGCTACTTCAAGATTTTTACCCAGTTTAAACTCGACTACACTTACACTAAAATTATCATATGCAGCTGAGGTTATGGTCTTTACTCCATCGATTTCACTTAAAGCATTTTCTATTTCTTTAGTGACTTTTGATTCTACGAAATTTAAATCCCCATTTATCTTGCTTGTGATTTTTATAAGAGGTATGGAAACATTAGGAAATAAATTTACACTCATGCTAAAAGCAGAGATTAGCCCAAAAATCATAAGAGCTAAGAAAAACATTAGCACGGTAATAGGTCGGTTTATAGCCAGTTTAAACATTTTTAATCTTTAGTGATGATTCTACCTTCACCAAAAAGCCCTGGTGTTAGATTTGTGGTTTGCACTTCAGCATAAATTTTTCTTGTTTTTACTTCTATACTTGGATAAATAAGGCTGATTTTTCCTTTCAATTCTGTACCATTTTGATCGATTTTATAAAAGAAATCATCGCCTAATCTAACTTTATCTTTATATTTTTCATCAAAACTTAAAATCAGTTTGCTTTGTGGATAGGAAAAAATTTCTATTAAAGGTTGAGCTACTCCTCCTACTCCTTCGCCCACTTGTATAAATTTGTTTGCGATAATAGCATCATAAGGTGCGCGTAATTCTTTTTTTGCCATGATATTTTTATAATAAGCTATATTGATTTTTGCTTTGTTTAAATTTAAATTAGCAGCATCAAACTTAGCTTTCATATCTTCATAGCTTTGTTTGTCTATAACATTTTCTACAGCTTTGATTTTTTGCATCCTACTTTTGGTATTTTCGTATTCTACAAGGGCAAGTTGATAAGAATTTTGAGCATTTTGAAGAGCTATTTTTTCACTTTCTTGATCAAGAGCAAGTAAAAGTTCTCCTTTGCTGACTTTTTGTCCAATTTCTACAGGAATTTTTTGAACCAAACCTATGCTTTCAAGGGCAAGTTTGCTTTGTTTTGATGCTTCTACATTGAAACTTGCGTAAATTTCTTCGCCAAAGGCGCAATTAAAAACAAGAAGTAAAAATAGAATTTTTTTCATTCTTTAACCTTTGAATTAAGATCTATACCCGCATTAAAATAATAATTTGCTTTAGTAATTTCAAATTCATTTTTAGCAAGCTCTAAATCGCTTTGTGCTTTAAATTTAACCTCTAAAGCTTGAAGATATTCTACATAAGAAACAAGTCCTGCTTGGTATTTTTTATCTACACTTTCAAAAGCTAAATTTGCAGCATTTAAGCTAAGATTAAGAGCTAAAATTTGTTCTTGTAAAACTTTTAAACTTTTGTCTAAATAATTTAATTCTTCTTTATTTTTTCTCTCGCTAAATCTTGCATTTGCATTGGCTATTTGAACATTTAAACGCTCTTTTTCAACTTCTTTCGCCCTTGCATTGAAATCAAAAATTTTCCATTCCATACCTAAAATAAATTGATTACCTTGAGAATATTTTTCTAAGAATTGATCCGCTAAATTTGCAAAAGGAGCTGGAACTTTTGGATTATAATTGTTTTTATAAAAGTTAAAATTATCTTGAATATAAAATTTTGGAAAATATTCAGCTTTTGCTAAATTTACACTTTCTTTAGCAAGATTGATTTGTTCTTTAGCTATCATTACTTCATAGTTTTGACTTTTTTCTTGTTGCGGATTTTCTAAAAAAGCATTCCCTTGCACTTTAAAATCTGTATCGCTTAAAATTTTAATCTCTTTTTGTATATTGGCAAGTTTTAATTCATTTTGACTGAGCTCTAATAAGCTTAAATGGTATTTAGCCTTAATGCTTTCAAGTTCATCTTTAGGGCTAAGTCCTGCGTCGTAAAATTTTTGCAATCTTTCAAAAGTTGATTTTAAAAAAGATACTTTTTGTTGATTGGCTAGTAAAATTTTTTCAAGACTTAAGGTGTTAAAATAAAGTGTGATTGCATTTAGGGCAAGGTAATTTTTATTTTGTTCTTTGTCTAAAAGGCTTAATTTTTCTCTGCTTTCTAAAGCTCTTAAATTAGCCTCTCTAGCACCCCCATCAAAAAGCAAAAAATTAAGAGAAACTTTAGCAAATAAACTTTCTTGTGGATCGATAATGAAGCGATCTTTATTGTTGGCTACATAAGCTGAGTTTAGACTAAGAGAGGGTAGGTAATTTCTAAAAGCTTGTTCTTTGTCTAAATTTGCTTGTTCGCTTTGCATTTGCTTAATGAGATAGGATTCATTATTTTGACTTAGTGCTATAAATTCGTGCAAATTAGAAGCTAACATTGCTAAGGGATAAAGAGCTAAAAATATAGCTGATTTTAAATATTTTTCAAACATTTTGATATTTTAATATGTTTTATATAAATTTCAATTGAAGTTTTTTATATAAAATAAAATTTATTTGTTTTAAACATAAATTTTGTTAAAATCCTAGCTTTAAAATTTTATATTTAGGATGAAATTTTGTCGGTAAAAAATATTAGAAATTTTTCTATTATAGCTCATATAGATCATGGAAAATCTACTCTTGCAGATAGGATTATTAGTGAGTGTGGTGCTATTAGCGATAGGCAGATGAGTTCACAAGTTATGGATACTATGGATATAGAAAAAGAGCGTGGTATCACCATAAAAGCACAATCAGTGCGTTTAAATTATAAATTTAATAATGAAAATTTTGTTTTAAATCTTATTGATACTCCTGGCCATGTGGATTTTTCTTATGAAGTGAGTCGTTCTTTGGCAAGTTGTGAAGGGGCTTTGCTTGTAGTAGATGCTTCTCAAGGTGTTGAAGCACAGACTATAGCTAATGTTTATATAGCGCTTGAAAATAATCTTGAAATCATTCCTGTGATTAATAAAATCGATTTACCTAATGCTGATGTTGAGAAAGTAAAGCATGAAATCGAGCATATTATAGGTATAGATTGCAAAGATGTAATTTGCGTGAGTGCAAAAACAGGAGTGGGTATAAAAGAGCTTATAGAAACAATTATTACTAAAATCCCTGCACCAAAAACAGATGATGAAGCTCCTACTAAGGCTTTAATTTATGATTCTTGGTTTGATAATTATTTGGGTGCTTTGGCTTTGGTTAGGATTTATGAAGGAAGTATTGCTAAAAACGATGAAGTTTTAGTCATGAGTACGGATAAAAAACATATAGTTCAAGATCTTTTTTATCCCCACCCTTTAAGTCCAATTAAAACTCAATCTTTACAATCAGGCGAAGTAGGTGTGGTGGTTTTAGGGCTTAAAACCGTAGGTGATGTACAAGTAGGCGATACCATCACTTTGGTAAAAAACAAAGCTAAAGAAGCCATAGGTGGTTTTGAAAAGGCTAAAGCTTTTGTGTTTGCGGGACTTTATCCTATAGAAACGGATAAATTTGAAGATTTAAGAGATGCTTTGGATAAATTAAAGCTTAATGATAGTTCTATTACTTATGAGCCTGAAACTTCTTTGGCCTTAGGCTTTGGTTTTAGGGTAGGATTTTTAGGGCTTTTACATATGGAAGTTATCAAAGAAAGGCTTGAGAGAGAATTTAATCTTGATTTGATTGCTACAGCTCCAACTGTGACTTACGAAATTTATCAAACCGATGGAGAGCTTATTAAAATTCAAAATCCTAGCGAGCTTCCTCCTGTTAATAAAATCGATCATATAAAAGAGCCTTATGTTAAAGCTACTATCATTACTCCAAGTGAATTTTTAGGGAATTTAATCACTCTTTTAAATCGCAAAAGAGGAGTACAGGTTAAAATGGACTATATCACACCTGAGCGTGTTTTGCTAGAATATGATGTGCCTTTAAATGAGATTGTGATGGATTTTTATGATAAATTAAAGTCCTTAACAAAAGGTTATGCGAGTTTTGATTATGAGCCTATAGAATTTAGAGTAGGGGATTTGGTAAAACTTGATATTAAGGTAGCGGGTGAAAATGTTGATGCGCTAAGCATTATCGTGCCTAATGAAAAAGCGCAAAGTAAAGGAAGAGAACTTGTTAGTGCTATGAAAGAAATAGTTCCTAGACAGCTTTTTGAAGTGGCCATTCAAGCAAGTATTGGAAATAAAATCATCGCAAGAGAAACTGTTAAATCCATGGGTAAAAATGTGACAGCAAAATGTTATGGTGGGGATATTACTAGAAAAAGAAAGCTTTTAGAAAAGCAAAAAGAAGGTAAAAAAAGAATGAAAGCTATAGGTAAGGTAAATTTACCTCAAGAGGCTTTTTTGAGTGTTTTAAAGATAGATTGATGATAAATTTAAAACTTGGCTTGAAATTTGCTTGTATTTTTAATACAATTTTAAAATAATTTTCTAAGGAGAAAAAATGTTTAAAAAATTTTTGATTTTTATAGTGCCTATTTTATTTTTGAGTGCTTGTGCAACTAAACAAGATACTTTTGCTCAAGTTAATCAAATTTCTAAAAATTCTCAATGCAGTTCTTGTGAAAGTCCTGGTGGTTTTGAAGCAAAGATTAAAGGGCTTTTATACATTAGCGATGTTGGAATTCAATGTTGTGCCAATAAACGCACTTTAGACACTGGTATTGCTTTGAAAAAGGTTTATTTACATAGATTTTATGATTTAAAAGAAGGGCAAAAGGTTTTAAATGCTAAAGGGAAAAAGTTATTTGTTGATGTGAATTTTAATGCGGTATTTTATACTTATTTAAAACAAGAACTTGAAGCTAGAGGAATAGTTGTGCTTGACAATAACGATCAAAATTCACCTTATGTGAGTAAGATTGATTTAGAATTTATATCTTATGGAGCAACTCAAGATGCTATAGGATTACATTCAAAACTAGTAGGAGTTTTACAAGTTAGTGATATAAATAAAAATAAGAAATTTACAATCCGTACCAAGCAAGATGTACAAGGTTTTGATGATTTAAAAGAAACAACTTTTTATACTCATTTGTTAATAAAACAAATGGCAAATAAAGCAGCTAGTTTAATCTCTGAACTTTGAGGTGTATAAATTGCGGAGCTTTTGCTCTGCTTTGCTTTTGTGAATTATGCGAGCTAGAGCTTTCTGAATTTTCCTTAAATGTAAGAAAGCTTGATAATAATTTCAAAGTCTATTCTTTTTATAAATACCATGAAATACAACACTTGCTTCACTCTAAACATTATTTTTATGGTTATTTTGTTTATAAAATGCTTGCTAAATTAAGTTTTGCAAAATTTAAAGATTTTTTTGATCCTAGAATGACAATTAATGTTATAGCTTTAGATGATAAGGTTGAAGATATGCTTTATTCGCATTCTGCTATTTTAGCTAGATATCTTAAAACAAAATTTGTAAAACCTGTTTTTAATGTTTTAAAAGCACAAAATCATATTAAATATTCTGGAAAAAGTTTAGAATTTCGTCAAAAACATAAAAGAAATTACAAACTCTTAAAAACCATTCACGAACCTGTAATTTTAGTAGATGATATTGTAACGACTGGTTCTAGCCTTTTGGAAGCTAAAAAAGTTTTAGAAGAAAATAAAATTTCTGTACTTTTTGCTCTTGTTTTAGCTGATGCAAAAGTTTAATATGCTATAATCAAAACTTTGAACTAATAGAAGGATTTTTATGGAGAATATTTTTAGCAAAGATTCTGATATTGAACTTGTAGATATAGAAAATTCTATAAAAGGTAGTTACTTAGACTATTCTATGAGTGTTATTATAGGTCGTGCTTTGCCTGACGCAAGAGATGGTTTAAAGCCTGTTCATAGAAGAATTTTATATGCTATGCAAAATGATGAGGCAAAAAGTAGAACAGATTTTGTCAAATCAGCCCGTATAGTGGGTGCTGTTATAGGTCGTTATCATCCACATGGAGATATAGCAGTTTATGATGCTTTGGTTAGAATGGCTCAAGATTTTTCTATGAGATATCCAAGTATTACAGGACAAGGCAACTTTGGATCTATAGATGGTGATAGCGCTGCTGCGATGCGTTATACTGAAGCAAAAATGAGTAAACTTTCTCATGAGCTTTTAAAAGATATAGATAAAGATACGGTCGATTTTGTTCCAAATTATGATGGTTCAGAAAGTGAACCTGATGTCTTACCTTCTAGGGTTCCAAATTTATTATTAAATGGTTCAAGTGGTATAGCTGTAGGTATGGCGACAAACATCCCACCTCATAGTTTAAATGAGTTGATAGATGGACTTTTATATTTGCTTGATAGTAAAGATGTAAGCTTAGAAGAGATTATGCAGTTTATCAAAGGTCCAGATTTTCCAACAGGTGGAATAATTTATGGTAAAAAAGGTATTATAGAAGCTTATCGCACAGGGCGTGGTCGCGTGAAAGTGCGCGCTAAAACTCATATTGAAAAAAAGACAAATAAAGATGTTATTGTTATAGATGAGCTTCCTTATCAAACCAATAAAGCTAGGCTTATAGAGCAGATTGCAGAGCTTGTTAAAGAAAAGCAAATTGAAGGAATATCTGAAGTAAGAGATGAGAGCAATAAAGAAGGAATCCGCGTTGTTATAGAGCTTAAACGTGAGGCTATGAGTGAAATTGTTTTAAATAATCTATTTAAATCTACTACTATGGAAAGTACTTTTGGTGTGATTATGTTGGCAATTTACAATAAAGAACCTAAAATTTTCTCTTTGTTAGAACTTTTAAATCTTTTCTTAACCCATAGAAAAACAGTTATTATTAGAAGAACGATTTTTGAACTTCAAAAGGCAAGAGCAAGAGCTCATATTTTAGAAGGTCTTAAAATTGCACTTGATAATATAGATAAAGTGATTGCTTTAATTAAAAATAGTTCTGATAATAATACCGCAAGAGATTCTTTGGTAGCTAAATTTGGTCTTAGTGAGCTTCAAGCCAATGCTATTTTAGATATGAAACTTGGTCGTTTAACAGGACTTGAAAGAGAAAAAATCGAAAATGAACTTGCAGAATTAATGAAAGAAATTGCAAGACTTGAAGAAATTTTAAAAAGTGAAACCTTGCTTGAAAATTTAATTCGCGATGAATTAAAAGAAATTAGAAGTAAATTTGATGTGCCACGTATTACTCAAATTGAAGATGATTATGATGATATTGATATTGAAGATTTGATTCCTAATGAAAATATGGTTGTAACTATTACGCATCGTGGTTATATTAAGCGTGTGCCTAGTAAACAATATGAAAAGCAAAAACGAGGCGGAAAAGGAAAATTAGCCGTTACGACTTATGATGATGATTTTATAGAAAGTTTCTTTACGGCAAATACACATGATACACTTATGTTTGTAACAGATCGTGGACAGCTTTATTGGCTTAAAGTTTATAAAATTCCTGAAGGCTCAAGAACGGCCAAAGGAAAAGCAGTGGTAAATCTTATTAATTTACAAGCTGAAGAAAAAATCATGGCTATTATTCCAACCACGGATTTTGATGAGAGTAAATCTTTATGTTTCTTTACTAAAAATGGTATTGTAAAGCGTACAAATTTGAGTGAATATCAAAATATCAGAAGTGTAGGAGTTAGAGCGATCAACTTGGATGAAAATGATGAGTTGGTAACTGCTATTATTGTTCAAAGAGATGAAGATGAAATTTTTGTCAGTGGTGGTGAAGAAAATTTAGAAAATCAAGAAATTGAAAATTTAGATGATGAAAATCTTGAAAATGAAGAAAGTGTAAGCACACAAGGTAAAATGCTCTTTGCAGTAACCAAAAAAGGTATGTGTATCAAATTCCCACTTGCTAAAGTGCGTGAAATCGGTCGTGTAAGTCGTGGGGTGACGGCTATTAAGTTTAAAGAGAAAAATGACGAATTAGTAGGTGCAGTTGTTATAGAAAATGATGAGCAAGAAATTTTAAGCATAAGTGCAAAAGGTATAGGAAAACGCACAAATGCTGGAGAATATAGATTACAAAGTAGAGGTGGTAAGGGTGTAATTTGTATGAAACTTACAGAAAAAACCAAAGATCTTATTAGCGTAGTTATAGTAGATGAAACTATGGATTTGATGGCTCTTACAAGTTCAGGCAAGATGATACGTGTTGATATGCAAAGCATTAGAAAAGCAGGGCGTAATACAAGTGGCGTCATTGTAGTTAATGTGGAAAATGACGAGGTGGTTAGCATCGCTAAGTGTCCTAAAGAGGAAAATGATGAGGATGAGTTAAGCGATGAAAACTTTGGTTTAGATTTGCAATAAAGTTTAAAGTTGGAACGCTTATTGCTTTTTATTTTACTAATTACAATATTTTGAAGGTGTAAAAATGAAAAAAATTTATTTTATGCTAGCAATAGCAGGAATTTTCGCTGGTTGTGTACCAAGTGCAAACAGTGCAACTAAAAATTCAAGTGCAAATAGCACTGCTCCATCTCAAGATGTTATCGTGCAAAAAGTCGATAAAGATGATGTGCGTGATATTATCAGAGAAGAAAAAATGTTGGCTCCAGATGCTAGCGAAACGGAACTTAGTTTTACAGCAGTTGGTGAAGGAATTGCTCCAATGAATACAGTTTCTACTGCTCAAGCCCTAGCTTTAGCAAAAAGAGCAGCGATTACAGATGCTTACAGACAGCTTGCAAGTAAACTTTATGGTGTGAAAGTGAATGGTAAAGACACTGTAAAAGATGCAATGCTTAGAAGTTCAACTATTACTGCGCAAGTAAATGGTTTGATTAAAAATGCAAGTATTATTGATGAGAATTTTAATCAAGGGCTTTATAGAGTAAACTTAGAACTTAAAATCGATGCAGACAAGTGGAAAGAATTGTTTGCTTATTAATCTTTCTTAGCTTTAAGCTTTTTGCCCAAGATGAATTTATTTTTTGGGCAGAGCTTTCTAGTAAAAATTTCATTCTCTTTCATCAAAATCAAAATTTATCCTTAGCAATGACGCAAAGCGAAAATGTTGAAGAACAATGGGTATGTGAAATTTCTTATAGTGATCAAGATTTAAAAGTTTTACCTCGAACTTCTTTAGGATTAATTGATGATAATATGCTAAAAACAATTAAATTTAATTTTTTAAATTCTCATAAAGATGAGTTAAGTGATTGCTTTATAGGAGCTAAAATCAGTGTTAAGGATATTGTTAATACCGACTTATTACGTGCTCAAAGTGAAACTTATATTAAAATTTTACCCTTGCGTTTTACCATGGAATTTGGCGAACAAAATGCGATAATTTATTATCTTAAAAAAAAGTAAATTCAAAATTAAGCGCAAATTGGATACTATAGCAGAAATTTTTTAAAAGGCTTAGGATGAATTTAGTCATAGTAGAAGATGATATTAATATGCGCAAATCCTTAGAAATTGCATTAGCAGAGTATGAAGAATTTAATATTAAATCTTATAAATCTGCTACTGAAGCTTTAAAAAAAATAGATGAGAATACAGATTTGATTATTACAGATATTAATATGCCAGGAATTGATGGCATAGAATTTGTTAAAGCCTGCGAAAATAAATATGATTTTATTATTATGACAGGAAATGCTACTTTAAGTCGTGCTATAGAAGCGGTTCGTTTGGGAGTAAAAGATTTTTTAACCAAGCCTTTTGATGTTGATACTTTAGTCGAGGCTATTAAGCGTGCTAAAATCATAAGAGAAAAAACAGCCGATAAAAAAAGCAAAAAAAATGAAAAAAAAGAAGAAAATAAAGATTTTTTTTCAACTTCTCCTAATTTAGAAAAAACATTAAATTTAAGTCAAAAAGCGGCTAAAACTGATGCCTCTGTAATGTTTTTTGGAGAGAGTGGAGTAGGAAAAGAGGTATTTTCTCGTTATATTCACACTCATTCTAAACGCTCTAATAAGCCTTTTGTTGCTATTAATATGGCAGCCATTCCTGCAAATTTGATTGAAAGTGAGCTTTTTGGTTTTGAAAAAGGTGCTTTTACCGATGCCAATGCAACTAAAATAGGGCTTTTTGAAATGGCTAATGAGGGTACTTTGTTTTTAGATGAAATTGGCGAAATGCCTTATGAAATTCAAGCCAAACTTTTAAGAGCTTTGCAAGAAAAAGAAATTACGCGACTTGGAAGTACGAAAAGCATCAAAATAGATGTAAGAATTATCAGTGCAACTAATGCAAATTTAGATGAAAAAATAAAAAATGGCGAATTTCGTTCAGATTTATATTATCGTTTAAACACTGTTCCTATTAATATCCCGCCTTTAAGAGAGCGCAAAGAAGAAATTTTAGGTATAGCTCAAAAGGTTTTAGAAGATACTTGTAAAGAATATGATTTTAAGGAAAAACAGCTCAGCCAAGAAGCTAAAAATGCTTTACTTGAATATGATTTTCCTGGTAATATTAGAGAATTAATATCCGTTGTACAAAGAGCTTGTATTTTAAGTGAAAATGATGAAATTTCAAGTGAAGATTTGTTTTTAGAAGCTAGAAGTATAAAAAAAGATGTAAAGAATTTAGAGAAAGAATTGATTTGTGAAGTTCTTTTAAGTGTAGATTATGACAAGGATCAAGCTTCTCAAATTTTAGGTATGGATATAAAAATTTTAAATGAAAAAATTAAAAAATATCAAATAAAGGATAGGTAATGTCAAAAAAACAAAAAATAGCCATTGTGGGTGCTACTGGTGCGGTTGGGGAAGAGCTTTTAAATGTTTTAGATGAACTTGATTTTCCAGTGGAAAGTATTTTACCTTTAGCAAGTGCAAAAAGTGTAGGTAGTGAAGTAGAATTTAAAGGCAAAGCTTATAAAGTCAAAGAACTTACTGAAAATGTATTTAAAGAAAATCCTATTGATATTGCTTTTTTTAGCGCAGGTGGAAGTGTGAGTGAAAAATATGCTAAATTTGCAGTAGAATCGGGTGCTGTTGTTATTGATAATACAAGTCATTTTAGAATGGAAAAAGATGTTCCTTTGGTGGTTCCTGAATGCAATCCTGAGGATATTAAAGATTGGAAAAAAACAGGGATTATTGCTAATCCAAATTGTTCTACTATACAAATGGTACAAGTTTTAAAACCTTTAAATGATGCATTTAATTTAAAGCGTGTTGATGTAAGTACCTATCAGGCTGCAAGTGGAGCAGGAAAAGAAGGAATGCAAGAATTGGTTGAAGCCATGCAAAGTTTTTTTGCTTTTAAACTTGATGAATTTGAACCTCAAACTTTTCCTTATACTTTAGCGCTTAATCTTATTCCGCAAATTGATGTTTTTATGGATAATGATTACACCAAAGAAGAACTTAAAATGGTTAATGAAACTCAAAAAATTTTACATAAAAATTTAGAAGTTTCAGCAACTTGTGTTAGAGTGCCTGTTTTAAGAAGTCATAGCGAAGCCATTACTATGCATTTTGAAAAAGAAATAGATGTAAAAAAAGCTAAAGAAATTTTAGAAAAAGCACCAAGTGTTGTTGTCATAGATGATCCTAAAAATAAAAAATACCCTATGCCTTTAATGACAAGTGATACTAATGAAACTTATGTAGGAAGAATTCGCACTGATGTGTATGATAAAAAAATACTCCATCTTTGGTGTGTGGCAGATCAAATTCGCGTAGGTGCTGCAACAAACGCTGTGCGTATTGCGCAAAAATGGTTAGAATTAAAAAATAAATAAGGAAAAAAATGTTAGAGAAAATATTTGAATCTTTGCTTGTTAGAAGTCGTATTGTTACAATTTTACCCGTAATTTTTGGTTTAATTGGAGCTTTTGTATTGTTTTTTATTGCAAGTTATGATGTTTTAAAGGTTATATTTTATACTTATAATTATTTTTTTGATACAGGTTCTAATGTGGATTTGCATGAGGATGTGGTGGCTTTAATTATAGGAGCTGTTGATCTTTATCTTATGGCTTTAGTTTTGTTTATTTTTTCTTTTGGAGTTTATGAGCTTTTTATCAGCGAAATAGAAGAATTTAAACAAACAAAACAAAGCAAGGTTTTAGAGGTGCATAGCTTAGATCAATTAAAAGACAAGCTTGCAAAAGTTATCATTATGGTCTTAGTGGTAAATTTCTTTCAAAGGGTTTTGCAGATGAAATTTGCTACTCCTGTGGATATGGCTTTTCTTGCTGGATCGATTTTAGCTCTTTGTGTAGGACTTTATTTTTTACATAAAGGTGGTCATTAACAAGGATTATCTTTTTTTGATATAATCGTTTTTTGTGTTTAAAGAATAAAAATGAAAAAAATATTTTTAATTGGTATGATTTTAAATCATTTTGTTTTTGCAGCTCCTTTAGATGAAGTCTTTAAAGATATAGAAGTTTCAGGGACTGTTCGTTATCGCTATGATATTAAAAAAGAAAAAAAATACAACAAAAAAACACATAGATATCAAAATAAAACACAAACGGAAATTACAATAAAATAAGGAAAATCATGATTATACGATGGTTGTTTATTAATTCAATATTTGTTGTTGCGCTTTTTGGTATTAACTTGAAATCATTTTTTACTTATACCTTTGATGCAAATAAGCAATATGATATGGAAAAAGCGAAGGCTTTGTATTTTCAAAATAAATGCAATACTTGCCATGGAGATAATGCTGAAAAGAGTGTTATAGGATCTAGAATTTTAAAAGATATGTCTCCTGAGGATATTAAAGGAGCTTTGATAGGTTATACTCTTGATAGTAGTAGTTCTACAACAGCTTCTCAAATGGCTTTTTATGCTAGAAATTTAAGCCACGAGGATATAGATAATATTATTGCTTATATTAAAGGTGGAAATTTTGCGCTTGATTTGCAAGTAAAAGATCTTCTTGAAGAAGAACCTGCGCAAAAAACAAAACATAATATATTTCTAAAATAAAATGTAAAAACTATAATTAAAAGGAATGCTATGAAAAAACTAACTTTAACTTTAAGTGTTTTAACTATGGTAAATTGCTTATATGCTAAGGATATTAATATAGGAGTAGTTTTACCTTTAACTGGAACTGTGGCAGCTTATGGGCAAGATGTTTTTAACGGAATTGAACTGGCTAATAAGCTACAGCCAAAACTTTCAAATGGAGATGTTATTAAACTTATCACAATAGATACAAAAGGAGATAAGCTTGAAACTTCAAACGGAGTTAATCGTTTAATAGCAACAGATAAAGTCCTTGGGATTATTGGTGAAGCTACAACTCCAAATACCATTCAAGCTATTTCTATAGCAGAAGAGAAAAAAATTCCTCTAATAGCTCCAGTGGCATCTGGAGATAAATTGCTAGATAAAAAGAAATATGCAAGTAGAGTTTGTTTTAAAGACAGTTTTCAAGGAGATAAATTTGCTACTTATGTATCTAAGGATTTAGGGCTTAAAAATGCTGTTATCATCATAGATCAAAGCAATGTTTATTCTTTAGGTTTGGCAAGAGCTTTTGAAAATTCTTTTAAGAATAATGGTGGGAAAATTATAAAAAAACTTGTTATTAATTCAGGAGATAAAGATTTTAGAGCTGTGGTTTCGCAACTTAAGAGTTTAAATCCTGATTTTGTTTATATGCCTATTTATCATCCTGAAGCTGCTTTAATTGCGAGACAAGCAAGACAAATTGGTTTTGATAAACTTTTAGCAGCAGGAGATGGTGTTAATAATCAAACTTTTATAGATCTTGGCGGAAGTGCTGTTAATGGAGTGATTTTCACTGATAGTTTTGATTATAACAATCCATCTACACAATTAGGAAAAGATTTTGTTGCAGCTTATGAGAAAGTTAAAGGAACAAAAGAACTTCCAGCATTTTCGGCTATGGGGGCTGATGCGTATTTTGTAATGCTAAATGCTATGAATGCTTGCGTTGATAATCTTAGCAGTGAATGTATTAATAGCAAAATTCATCAAACTAAAGATTTTCAAGCTGTTGGTGGTGTGATTAGCATAGATGAAAGCGGTAATGCTATTCGTTCTGTTGTGATTAAAGAAATTCAAAATCAAAAACAAAATTATAAAACAATTATAAATCCATAATTACTAAAATAAAGGTAGAGAATGAAAAAAAGTTTAATTTTAGCAAGTATTCTAAGTTTAAGTTTAAGTGCTGCGGAAGTCAAAATAGGAGTTGTTTTACCACTTAGCGGAGCTACTGCAGCATATGGACAAAGTGCACTAGAAGGGATTAAACTTGCAAATTCAATGCAATCAACTTTAAGTAATGGAGATAAGGTTTCTCTTGCTATTATTGATACTAAAGGTGATAAATTAGAATCTTCGAGTGGAGCAAATCGTTTAGTTTCTCAAGATAAAGTTATAGGTCTTATAGGGGAAATGGTTACTGCTAATACATTGCAAGTTATGCGCGTAGCAGAAGATAATAAAATTCCATTGATCGCTCCTGCTGCAACTGGTGATAGATTGCTTGATAAAAAAATATATTCTTCTCGAGTATGTTTTATGGACAGTTTTCAAGGTTCATCTTTAGCAAAATATGTTTTTTCAAAACTTAATTACAAAAGTGCTGTTATTGTAGTAGATCAAAGCACTGACTATTCCTTAGGTTTAGCAAAAGCTTTTGAAAAACAGTACAAGTCTAATGGTGGTCAAATTCTTAGAATTTTAAGAGTTAATTCAGGTGATAAAGATTTTAGAGCTATTGTAGCTCAAGTTAAAAGTTTAAATCCAGAATTTATTTTTTTACCGCTTTATTATAGCGAAGCTTCTTTATTTGCAAGACAATCAAAACTCGCAGGTTTAAATATTCCTATGGGTTCTGCAGATGGAGTTGCTGATCAAACTTTTATTAGTTTAGCTGGAGATGCAAGCGAGGGTTATATTTTCACAGATAGTTTTGATGCTAATAATCCAACTACAAAATTAAGCAAAGAATTTATCAGTGTTTATGAAAAAGCTAAAGGAACAAAAGAAGTTCCAAATTTTTCAGCTATGGGTGCTGATGCGTATTTTGTAATGCTAAATGCTATGAATGCTTGCGTTGAAAATCTTACTAGTAAGTGTGTCAATGAAAAAATTCACCAAACTAAAAATTATCAAGGTGTTTCTGGTGTTATCAGTATTGATCAAACAGGAAATGCAACTCGTTCTGTAGTGGTTAAAGAAATTAAAAATCAAAAGCAAAATTATAAAGATATTATCAATCCTTAAAGGAAAAATAGAAAGATTATGGATTCTACTTTATTTTTACAACAACTTGTTAATGGACTTAGTTTGGGCAGTATGTATGCCCTTATTGCTGTTGGCTATACGATGGTTTATGGTGTGTTAAGACTTATTAATTTTGCTCATGGCGATATTATGATGGTTGGTGCTTATGCAGCTCTTTTTTGCATGACCAATCTAAATGTTCCTTTTCTAGGAGCTTTGTCTTTGGCAATGATTTTTGCTGCCTGTGTTGGAATAGCTACAGATAGAATCGCTTATAAACCTTTAAGACAGGCTCCTAGAATTTCATTGTTGATTACAGCAATTGGTATTAGTTTTTTCTTGCAAAATCTTTTTAATATGCTTTTTACTTCAACACCTAGAACTTTTACACCGCCAAGTTATTTTGAGGAAAGTGTTAATTTTGGCGGAGTGATAACAACCTATGGTTCTTTAATGGTTCCTGCTCTTACATTTGTTATTTTAATAGCAGTGTTATGGATTTTGTATAAAAGCAAATATGGTATAGCTATTCGTGCTTTGGCATTTGATATACAAACAGTAAATTTAATGGGTATAGATGCAAATCGTATTATTGCTATAGTGTTTGCCCTAGGTTCAGCTTTGGCAGCAGTTGGGGGTGTTTTTTGGGCTGCAAATTATTACTCTGTTGAACCTACTATGGGAACTTTAATAGGTTTAAAAGCTTTTGCTGCTGCAGTTTTAGGAGGTATAGGTTCTGTAGTAGGTGCAGTTTTGGGTGGACTTATTATAGGATTTACTGAAGTTGTTGTTGTGGCTTTTTTTCCAGATTTATCAGGCTTTAAAGATGCATTTGCTTTTATTTTTTTGGTGTTTATATTGTTATTTAGGCCTACGGGAATTTTAGGTATAAATTTTGAAAAGAGTAGGTTTTAATGATGGTTAAAATTAAGGTTTCACATTTAATCTTTTTAATTGCTTCAATTATTTTTATTTTCATTTCTCCTTATATTTTTGGGGACTATGGATTAAATATTGTTAATCAAATTGCTATTTTTATTATTTTGGCTGTGAGTTACAACCTTATTAATGGTGTAACTGGACAATTTTCACTAGAACCCAATGGATTTGTTGCGATTGGAGCTTATGCGGCTGCTTTAGTTCTTTTAAGTGCTGATGCGAAAAATGATCAGTTTTTTTTAGATGGTCCTAGTTCTTTTATTTTAGCCATCCATTCAAATTCCTTTATTCTAGCTTTAATTGTGGCTGGAATTTGTTCATCTTTACTTGCCCTGATTTTGGCTTTTGCTGTATTTCGCGTGAGAGGGGATTATTTGGCTATTGTAACTTTAGGCTTTGGAATAATTATTAAAATAGCTGCTATTAATTTTCCTTCTATTACTAATGGCTCAAGAGGGCTGGTAGATATTCCACAATTTTCCACGATTTATTGGACAGGTGGTATTGCTATTGTAGCGGTTATTTTAATTTTAAATATAGTTTATTCTAAATATGGTCGTGCAATGAAGGCTATAAGAGATGATGAAGATGCTGCAAGTGCTATGGGAATAAATACTTTTTGGATAAAAACTTTAGCTTTTAGCACTTCAGCATTTTTAGAAGGTGTAGGTGGGGGACTTTTGGCTTGTCTGTTGACTACCGTATCTCCAACTCAATTTGATTTTTTACTTACTTTTCAGCTTTTGATTATTATTGTTTTAGGCGGACTTGGTTCTACTACAGGTGCTATTATAGGTGCGATATTAGTTATTGGTGGAAGTGAGTGGCTTAGATTTTTAGATGAGTTAAATATAAAAATAGATTCTTTAAATCTTGATATCCAATCAACGCCAGGGCTTAGAATGGTTGTTTTTTCTATTGTTCTGATTTTAGTAATGCTTTTTGCAAGAAAAGGCATAATGGGTTATTATGAGTTGAGTGATGTGATTAGAGGGATTAAAAAGCGTTTTAAAAGGAGTGAAAAATGATTTTGGAATTAAAACAAATTTCAAAAAGTTTTGGTAGTGTTAAGGCTATTAATGAAACTTCTTTTAAAATCAATGAGGGTGAAATTTTTGCTTTAATTGGACCTAATGGGGCTGGCAAAACAACTCTTTTTAATATTATAACAGGTAACTATAAACCTAGTTCAGGTTCGGTTGAATTTCTAGGAGAAAGAATTGACCACTTAAAACCTCATAAGATTGTGCATTTAGGAATAGCTAGAACATTTCAAAATATTAGGCTTTTTTCAAGCATGAATGTGCTTGAAAATGTTCTTATTGGTTTTAATAAACAAATGAAATATAATATTTTTGAAGCCTTTTTGCATTTAGGGCGTTTTGGAAAAATAGAACAAGTATTTAAAGAGAAGGCTTATGCAATATTAGAAGAACTTGGTATTGCAGAATTTGCCAATGAAAAGGCTACTAGCTTAAGTTATGGACAACAAAGAAAAGTTGAGATTGCAAGAGCAATGGCTACTCAACCAAGATTATTATTGCTTGATGAGCCAGCCGCTGGGATGAATAGCTCTGAGAGTGATGAACTTGCTGAGCTCATTTTTAAATTACGAAAAGATTATAAAATTAGCGTTTTGCTTATAGAACATGATATGAAATTTGTAAATAAATTGTGTGATCGCGTATTGGTACTTGATTATGGAAAAACAATTTTTGAAGGTAAACTTTGCGATGCTGTAAATCATAAAGAAGTAATTGCTGCGTATTTAGGGGATTTTGATGCTAATAGTTAAAGATTTGCATGTTTATTATGGATTAATTGAAGCTGTTAAAGGGATTGATTTTAAAGTGGGAACAGGTCATATTGTTTCTCTTATAGGTTCAAATGGAGCAGGTAAAACTTCAACTTTAAATGCGCTTTTAAACTCAGTTAAAAGAACTGGTGAGGTTAATTTCTTAGGTTATGATACTAAAAGGCATTTAACTCATACTTTAGTTCAAAAAGGTATAGCTTTAGTTCCTGAAGGAAGGCGTGTTTTTATTAATTTAAGCGTAGAGGAAAATTTAAAAATAGGTGCTTTTAATAATGCTGAAAATTATGAGCATTTAAGAGAGCAAATGTATAAACTTTTTCCAAGACTTGCAAGTAAAAAGCATGCTTTAGCTGGAACATTGAGTGGAGGGGAAGCGCAAATGCTTGCGATTTCAAGGGCTTTAATGAGTGAACCAAAACTTTTGATGTTGGATGAGCCTTCTTTGGGACTTGCTCCAAAGATTGTGGGTGAAGTTTTTGATATTATTGTGCGTTTAAAAGAAGAGGGTATAACTATTCTTTTGGTAGAGCAAAATGCTTATTCTGCATTAAAAATAAGTGATTATGCTTATGTTTTGGAAAATGGTCGCATTGTAATGGAAAACGAGGCTAAAAATTTAATAGGTGATGATGAGATTAGAAAGAAATATTTAGGGCTTTAAAATTTAAAGGAAAAAGAATGAAAAATATAATAAAAAGCATAGGGGATTTAAGAGTTTCGGTTGTATTGTTTTTGCTTTTTGCGCTTTTTTGTGCTTTGGCAACTTTTATTGAAAGTGCTTATGGAACTCCTACAGCTTGGGCAATGGTTTATGATACTTTTTGGTTTGAATATATACAACTTTTACTTGGTATTAATTTACTATGCGGGATGTTTCGTTATAAAATGTTTGGGCTTAAAAAATTGCCTTTAATGATTTTTCATATTTCTTTTTTATTTATTTTAGTGGGTTCTGCAATGACAAGATATGCTGGTTTTGAAGGTATTTTACCTATTAGAGAGCATACTCAAAATTCACTTATAGAAAGTTCTAAGACTTCTTTGCGCATTTCTGCTATAAAAGATGGAGAACGCTATAGTGCGGTTAATGATCGTTATATAGGAAATTTGCCTTTTGCTAATTCTTTTAAACTAAAACTTAATTTAGGTGATGATCAAGCTGTATTAAAATATAAAGATTTAATCTTAAATGCTCATTATACTTATAAAGAAAATAATAATTCTGATCCTTTATTGGTTTTGATGCTTTCTCAAAAAGGATCTCAAGGTGTTGATGTTAAATTTGAAAAAGGTGAAGTTAAGAATATAGAAGGGGTTAACTTTGCTTTTATGAATGATAATGTTAAAGCACCTTTTGTAAAAATTGATGAAAATTTAACTTTAAGTTCAAGTGAAAACTTACATTTTCTAAGTATGCTAGATGGACAAAATTTAGACCTTAAAATTGGAGAAAAGGCAAATGCTAAGGAAAGAAGGCTTTATGAAATCAATGATATTAGTTTTGTAGTTAAAGCTGCTTCTTTGCATGCGCAAGAAGCTTTAGAAGGTTCCAATAGACCTCAAGATGAAAGTTTTTGGTTATGGTTTAAATCTGCTTGGTTAGAAGTGGGTAGAACTATGTTGATTTCTACTTTTGGCGAGCCTCAAAATTGGAAAAATTCTTTATTATTGCATTTTAAAGATTTTGCCTTAAGCAATGAGAATAAAAACTTAGAATTAACTGGCTCTAATGCTTTAAAATTAGAATTAAGCTATAAAAATGAAAGTAAAGAATTTTATATTTTTGAATATAATAAACCTATTATGATAGAACTTGCGGATCAAAAATTCTTTATTTCTTGGGCGCTTTCTTATGAACAATTGCCTTTTGATATTTATTTAAGAGATTTTGTATTAGATCGTTATCCAGGTTCTATGTCTCCAGCTTCTTATGCAAGTGAAATTACCGTAAAAAATAATAATGAAAATTTTGATTATAGAATTTTTATGAATAATGTTTTAGATTATGATGGCTATAGATTTTATCAAAGTTCTTATGATCAAGATGAAAAAGGGACTGTTTTATCTGTAAATAAAGATCCAGGTAAAATACCAACTTATATAGGTTATTTTTTGCTTTGTCTTGGAATGTTTATGAATTTTTTAAATCCACATTCTAGATTTAGAACTTTGGCAAGATTAATTAATAAAGACACTTTAAAACATACAAGTGTGATTATTTTTATTTTATTGCTATCTTTTGGCTCTGAAAAGACTTTTGCTCAAGATTTAAATTCGACCTTACCTGTGGTAAATACTAATCATGCTAAAGCTCTTGCTACTTTAATAGTTCAAAAATCAGCAGATGGAAGAATGGTGCCTTTTGATACGCTATCAAGAGAAATTTTAGAAAAAATTCATCAAAGTGATAGCTATAAGAGTCAAAATTCTAACGCTGTTATGCTTTCCATGCTCGTTGATGTAGATAAATGGCAAATGGAACCTTTTATTTTAATGCCACAAAATCAAGCAGTTCGTGATGCTATTGCAAATATTTTAGAAATTCCTAGCGCTAAATATATTTCTTATAAAGATTTCTTTGATGAGAATAACCGATATAAACTTCAAAAATATGTTGAAAATGCAAATCGTAAAAACCCAAATGCAAGAGGAGTTTTTGATAAGGAAATTATAAAACTAGATGAAAGAGCTAATGTTGTAAATTTAGTTTTTAGTGGTGAATTATTTAAATTTATTCCTGTTCAAAATAATCCAAATAATGTTTGGCTTGCACCTTTTTCTGCTGTAACTACTCTTAAGGGGGATGAAGGGCATATTGTTTTGGCTTTAATACAGAATTATTTTAGTGCCGTGGAAAATGCTTTTAAAGATGGTAATTGGACTAGAGCTGATGAAGGTTTGAAATTTATCAAAGAATATCAAGAAAAAATAGGATATAAAGTCATGCCTAGTAAAACCAAGGTTGAAATGGAAATTTTTTCTAATAAGGCTGAAATTTTCGTTAAACTCGCTCCTGTATATTTAATTGCGGGTTTTTTACTTTTGATTCTTGTTTTTTCTAAAATGGTCATACCGAATTTAAAAATCTCTTTTATATTTAAAGTGGTATATGTTTTAAATGTTTTAGCTTTTGCAATTCATACAGTAGGTCTTGGACTTCGTGCTTATTTATCAGGTCATGCTCCGTGGAGTAATGGCTATGAAAGTATGGTGTATATAGCTTGGGCATTGTCTTTGTCGGGTATATTTTTCTCTAGAAAAAGTCCTATAGCCTTGTCATTAACTTCTATTTTATCCGGTGTTGTATTAATGGTTGCACATTTAAGCGAAATGAATCCGCAAATTACAAATCTTGTTCCTGTGCTCAATTCTTATTGGCTTAGTATTCATGTATCTGTTATTACTGCTAGTTATGGATTTTTAGGACTTTGTGCCTTACTTGGTATCTTTACGCTGTTCTTAATGTGTTTTCTTAAGAAAGATGGAAAATATAATCTTAATATTTTGAGAAATATTACAGAGGCTACAAGAATTAATGAAATGGCAATGATTTTTGGACTTTGTTTGCTTACTGTAGGAAATTTTTTAGGTGCAATTTGGGCAAATGAAAGTTGGGGGAGATATTGGAGTTGGGATTCTAAGGAAACTTGGGCTTTAGTTAGCATTTTGGTTTATGCAGCAATTTTGCATCTTAGAATGATTCCAAAATATTGTAATCAATTTGTGTTTGCTTTATGGAGTATGTTTGCTTATTGGGTTATTATTATGACTTATTTTGGAGTAAATTACTTTTTAACGGGACTTCATTCTTACGCTGCAGGCGAAGCGGCTCAAATTCCTAATTATGTTTATTGGGGATTTGCGTTGATGGTGGTTTTAGCTCTTTTTGCAAGAAGGAAACGAAATTTTGTAGGCAAACTGTAAATGAGCCATATTTTTTTGGTTATTTTTTGTGCTGCTTTAGCGCTTTTATTGTTTTTAGGCATGATTGCTTATCTTATTACAAGTGATGGTAAAAAAACAATTAAAAAGCAAAAAACTAGCCAAAAGCAGCATGTAACTGAAAAGACTAAAAAATTTGATACAGACTTAGATAAAATGATAATTGCTGCTTCCGATGTTAAGCTAACGGATATTGAATTAAAAGAACTTGCCAAACTTTATGTGCAGACACATAAACTTGGTTCAAAAACTTCTAAAGAATTAGATGAAGCAACAAAAAAGAAACTAGAATTTGTTTCTGCTTTGGCTGCAAATATTAATGCAAGTGCACAAACAGTAAGTTACTTAAATAAAGAACTTAAGAAAATTTCTGGATCTTACAAAAAAGAAATTGATGCTTATGAGCATATGGGATTAGCTAAAAGAAAAATTAAAGAAGATAAATAATATGGTGCGCTCAAGAGGATTCGAACCTCTGGCCTTTTGAACCGCAATCAAATGCTCTATCCAGCTGAGCTATGAGCGCAAAAATAAGTTAAAATTATATATAAATATTCTTAAAATAAGCAAAATTTTGCTTATTTTGTTTGTTTTTTAGCTTTTTTACCTTCATCTAAATCAAATTCTTTAGTCTTTTTTGAATGATAAAATATAAAACCTACAATCAAAATACAGCAAATCAAAGAAAAAATATAAAGTGTACCATAAGGGCTATCTTTGAAAAAAAGATTATTAGTATTCATTCCAAAAAATCCTACGATCAAATTTAAAGGCAAGAAAATAGAAGAAAGTATACTTAAAAGATAAATACTTTTATTCATTTTTTCATTTTTAATTGCACTTGTTAATGCATAAAGAGTATCAACTCTTGCTAGATGTTCTTTGGTGTTTTTACTCAAGATGCTGATAGATAAATTTAGAATTTTTAAATGTTTTTTGTATTGTGCTTGTTCGCTAAGTAAAAGATTGAAAGCTTCGCTTAGAAGATTAATTTGCTTTAGATTTTTGTTGATTTTTTGTCTTAACACAAAGGATTTTTTGTAAAAATTTTTAACAAAACCACCTTTTAAGATAATACCTTCTTTGTGTTCTAAAAGGCTTTGAAAATGAGTATTTTGTACTTTAAAATCTTCTAAAATGGATTTAATAAAATTTGAAAATTCTTCTATACTAGAAAGCTTAAATTCTTCATCTTGAAGTTTATAAATTTTTTCATCGTTAAAAAGCCAAGTTTCCAAATTTAATCCCACATAAACAAAAATTTTTTGTCCATAAATTTCACTATAGAAAGTTTCTAAATTCTTTGCTTGTAGGATTTTTTTTAGATTTTCGTGTAGTTCTAGCATTTTATTTGCCTCTTAAGTGATAAAAATTTCTTTTAAATTGCGTAAAAGAATTATTCAAAATTGCTTCACGCATCTTTCTTGCAAGTTCAAGATAATAATGTAGATTGTGCAAACTTGCCAAACGAAAAAAAGTAAGTTCTTTAGCTTTGAAAAGATGGTTTAAATAACCCCTTGAAAAATTACGACAAGTATAACATGAGCAAGTAGGATCTATGGCTTCATGATCGTTGATAAATTCTGCTTTTTTGATATTAAATTTTCCAAAACTTGTGAAAAATGTTCCATTTCTTGCATTTCTAGTTGGCATCACGCAGTCAAACATATCTACCCCTCGCTCAACATTTTCTACTAAATCTTCAGGAGTTCCTACGCCCATTAAATATCTCGGACGATTTTCATCTAGATAAGGGTTTAAGTTTTGGACTGTTTCGTACATCAAGGCGTTTTCTTCGCCCACGCTAAGCCCACCTATAGCTAAACCATCAAATGGCATTTCGTTTAAACTTAAAGCACAACGCTTTCTTTCTTTGTAATCTGTACCACCTTGGATAATACCAAAAATATTTTGCCCTATACCTATACCTTTATTTTGCATACTTTTATGATAAGTAATAGCCTCTTTTGCCCAAAGTATAGTGCGATCAACAGAAATTTTAACCCTTTCTTTGGTTGCGGGTAGGGCTACTAAATCATCTAAAATCATCATAATATCAGAGTTAAAATCATATTGAGTATCTAAAACACTTTTTGGAGTAAAAAGATGACGACTCCCATCGATGTGACTTTTAAATTCTATACCTTCATTAAAATGTTTGGAATTTTTACTTAAAGAAAAAGCTTGAAAACCACCGCTATCGGTTAAAAAACTTCTATCAAATTTCGTAAAACCATGTAAACCTCCAAAATCTTTTACCACTTTGGAAGTTGGACGCAAGTACATGTGATAGGTATTTGCTAAAATAATTTTTGCATCAAGCTCGTTTTTCATATCATTAGCATCAAGACTTTTAACCGCTCCTACTGTGCCAACAGGCATAAAAACAGGGGTTAAAAAAGTGCTGTGTGCGGTAGTGATTTCACAAACCCTTGCCATTCCATCTTTATGCTTTAATTTAAATTCCATTTGTTATAATTTCCTTTTTGGAGTTTAAAATGAATAATATTTTAATTATAATAGACGGTATTTTAGCAAAGCATTTCTTAGAAAGGCTTTGTTTTGAAAAAGGCTTAGGTTACTTTTTTACAGTAGTGTGTCAAAATAGTGAAAAAAATAACTTAAATATTTCTAGTGAGTATATTGACTTGCATTATTTTGATCCTACAAGCACAGCGCGTCTTGAAAATATTATGAGTAAAGATTTTAAACAGGCTTTTATTTATATGCAAGATGAATTTGAAACTAAAAAAAGTTATGAGGCTTTGCGTTCTTTAAATCCAAATTTAGAAATAGAAATAATGGATTTTTGGGGGTTAAGTGTTAATGATACTCATGCAAATTTAGCTGATGCTAGAATGACTTTAAGCCGTAGATTTATGGATTTTTTACCAGATATTGCTTTAACAGCTCAGTATATAGGACTTGGGGTTGGAGAGATTATGGAAGTAAAAATTCCAGCAGGGTCTATTTTTGCTTATAGGCACATAAGTTCAATACAGCAAAAAAGGTGGCGCATAGTCCTTATTTATAGAAATTCTAAGATTTATTTTGTAAAACCATCTTTTGTTTTAGAGCCAAATGATAGCATTTTGATCGTTGGAGATCCTGTTGTTTTACAAAGTATTTTTCATAATATAAGAGGCAAAGCAGGGCAATTTCCTATGCCTTTTGGAAGTAATGTTTTTGCTTTAATTGATATGAAAAATATGAATCAAAATATGCAAGAAAGAGTGCTTGATACTACTTTAAAATTAACTCAAAAAAGCAATGCAAAAAGATTTTTTATACATGTTATCAATCCTAAATTAGGGGTAATGTATGAAAAATTAAAAAAACTTTCTGAGGATAAAGAAGGTGTGTTTTTTGATTATTTCAACACGGATTTTAAACAAATTTCCACATGGTTGCAAAATAATGATATAGGATTAGTTGTAACCGATATAAAAAATTTTGAGAAAGAAAAACAAGCTTTTTTTGATTTAAAAATTCCTATTATGAAAGTGGGTGAAGCTTCTTTTGATGAGCTTAAAGAAGCGATTATTTTAAGTGCCGATGAGAGTGAACTTGAAAACAATGCAAATGTCATTACTGATTTAAGCAAACAGCTTGATTTTGGAGTTATTTTATATTATTATAATCCAAATTCTCAAAATACTACAGATATGGAGGAGTATTTTAGAAGTTTATCTAAGCTTTATGATAAAAATATACAAATTATTAATAAAAATGATGAAAACCCTCTTTTAAATTTGCAATATCGCGAAGATTTGTTACAATTTGTGAGTTTTCAAAAAGAATTACTAAATAGAGATTTTGGCAGAAATTTAAGTACAAATTTAAATAGGCATTATTATAAAATGAGACAAAATTATCAACTTTTCATACCAGTAGAATAAATAATTAATTAAATGTGATAGAATAAACGCAAAAAGAGTAGTTCAATGCAAGTAGAAGTTAAGTTAAAAGAAAATGCTTATAAGGTTTATATTGATGAACTTGAAGAATTAGAATTTGATAGTAAGGTTTTTATACTTTCAAATCCTAAGATTTCAGGTCTTCATTTGAAAACATTACTTTCTAAAATTAAGGCAAAAGAAATTTTTATTGCCACTGTAAAAGATGGTGAAGAATATAAAAATTTAAGCACCATGGAAGAAATTTTAAACCAAATGTTTAATTCTAAATTGGATAGAAAAAGCGTGCTTATAAGTTTTGGTGGTGGCGTGATTAGTGATATGGGTGGATTTGCTGCTAGTATTTATCAAAGAGGCATTGATTTTATAAATATTCCTACTACACTTTTAGCTTGTGTTGATGCAGCAGTAGGTGGAAAAACAGGTGTTAATAATAATTTTGGTAAAAATCTTATCGGCACTTTTTATCAACCTAAAGCTGTATATTGTGAGAGTTCTTTTTTAAAGACTTTGAGCTCTAGAGAACTTGCTGCAGGCATGGCTGAATTTATTAAAATGGCAGCAATGTTTGATGATAGTATACTTGATTTTATAGAAAAAATTGATGAAAAAAGTTTCTTAAATGCTACTTGCGAGAATGAAATTTTTACTCAAATTATAGCAAGAAGCATAGAACTTAAATCAAGGGTTGTTGAACAAGATGAAAAAGAATCAGGGCTTAGAATGCTTTTAAATTATGGTCATACTTTTGCTCATGTTATAGAAAATTTTACAGATTATAAGCTTTATTTACACGGAGAAGCAGTGGCTATAGGTATGGTTATGGCAAATCAATTGGCTTTAAATTTAGGGCTTTTGGATAAAACGCAAAGTCAAAAAATAAAAGATATTTTACTTAAATTCGGTTTGCCAATATCATATAAAATCAACAATGTAGATGAATTTTATGAAGCTTTTTTCATGGATAAAAAAAGCTCTAATAAAAAAATCAATTTTGTTCTTGCTAGTCCTTTGGGTAAGGGTTTGATAAAAGGTGATATTTCCAAAGAAGATATAATTGCAACTTTAAGAGAATTCCAATGAAAAAAATTATTATTTTAACCTTTTTTGTTGTTTTTGCTTTTGGTGATGTAAATCGGACTATTATTAATAATATAAATGAGAAAATTAATACTTTAAATACTGTAATCAGTGCTAGTATTTGGAATATACGTTATGAAAATTTTATAAAATATCAAGATATAAATGATGAATTAATCATTTTAAATCTTAATTTAAAAAAGACTTCCGATATTCACCAACAAGAAGAACTTAAACGCAAGATAGCAAATTTAGAAGAGCAATTGAGCTTGCTTAAAGAATATAAAGATTTAAATTTTGCACAAAGTCTTAGTGCCCCTGATAATATAGAAACTTTATCTAAGCTTACTAATCCTTTGGCTATTATAGGAGCTTTTTCTCATATTAAGAAATTAAAAGGAGAAAAGGAAGAGTATATATTTAAATTTAATGATTTTAAAAATTTAGTAGATAAAATCAGGGAAAAAAACTCAGAACTTAAGGAATTAGTTGAGCTTAAACCAAGTGTTGAGAATATAGAAGCTTTAAAAGCTTCGGATAAAAAGTTGGAAGAATTTGAGCAAGCTTTAAATTTTGCTAGTGTTTCTTATTCTGTTTATGAGAAAAAAATTGATGAAGAGCTTTCTCGAGTAAGTGCTGAGATTAAAGTTCAAAGCTTAAGGGCTGTAAATATACTTGTTGCTATTGTTATTGTTATAGCTATAGCTTTTATGTTGAAATTTATTGCTAAAAAATATATTAAAGATAGTGAAAGATATTATACTGCTACGAAGATTATTAATTTTATTAATATAAATATTATTTTTCTTATTTTGCTCTTTGCTTATATAGAAAATATTACTTATCTTGTAACTATACTTGGTTTTGCCTCTGCGGGCTTAGCTATTGCTATGAAAGATATGTTTATGTCTATGCTTGGATGGTGTGTGATTATTTTTGGCGGAAGTTTTAGAGTAGGGGATCGTGTAAAGGTTTTTCAAAATGATACTACCTATATAGGAGATATTATAGACATTTCTTTTTTACGCATTACTCTTTATGAAGAGCTTACACTTGAAACTTATAATAAAAATCGTCGTAGTGGGCGTATTATATTTATTCCTAATAACTATGTTTTTACAAATTTGCTTGCTAATTATACCCATCATGGTATGAAAACCGTGCTTGATGGCATTGATATAAGTGTTACTTTTGATAGCAATCTTGATAAGGCGCAAGAAATTGTAGAAAATATTGTTACACGCCATGCCAAAGGTTATACTGAGCTTGCTAGAAAAAATATAGCTCGTTTACAACATGAATATAGTATTAAAAATCCTAAAGTGGAGCCAAGGTTTTTTATGTTTTTTGAACATTGGGGAATGCGAATTTCTGCATGGTATATGACTAATGCTTATGCGGCTTTGGTATTAAGAAGTACGATTAGTAAAGAGATTATAAAAGAATTTAATAAGCATAAAGATATAAAAATTGCTTATCCATCGCAAAATTTATATTTAGGAAATTTAAATCAAAATCATTTTGAACAACATCATGAAAATATGCATTTTCATGCAAGGAATAAAGATTGAAAGAAAAAGTTTTTTTTAAAACCTTTGGGTGTCGCACAAATATTTATGATACAGAGCTTTTAAAAAGTTATGTAAAAGATTATGAGATTATAAATGATGAGAATAAAGCACAAATTATCGTTGTAAATTCTTGCACGGTTACAAATGGAGCTGATAGCGGGATAAAGTCTTATGTAAATACCATGCAAAAAAAAGGCATTAAAGTTATACTTACAGGTTGTGGTGCTGTAAGCAAAGGTAAGGAGCTTTTAGATAAAAAGCAAGTTTTTGGAGTGCTTGGAGCGTCAAATAAAGATAAAATCAATGAATTTTTAGGAGCAAAGACAAGTTTTTATGAACTTGGAAATTTAAATTTTATTGATAAAGATATAGTTTGCGAGTATGAAAATCATACCAAAGCTTTTGTGAAAATTCAAGAAGGTTGTGATTTTGCTTGTTCTTATTGTATTATCCCTAGCGTGCGGGGAAAATCAAGAAGTGTAGATGAAAAAGCTCTTTTAAAACAGGTTGAAATTTTGGGGGCTAATGGCTATAGTGAAATTGTTTTAACAGGGACTAATATAGGTTCATATGGGCTTAAAAATGGCACAACTCTAGGTAAACTTTTGCAAAAAATGGGACAAATTTCAGGTATAAAACGCATAAGGTTAGGTAGTTTAGAACCCGCACAAATTGATGAAAGTTTTTTAGAAATTTTAGATGAAACTTGGCTTGAAAGGCATTTACATATTGCCTTACAACATACAAGTGAAAAAATGCTTCGCATAATGCGAAGAAGATCGCATACGGATAATGATTTAAAGCTTTTTAATACTATAGCAAGCAAAGGATATGCTTTGGGGACAGATTTTATAGTAGCTCATCCAGGTGAGAGTGAAGAAATGTGGCAAGAAGCTTTAAGAAATTTTAAAGAATTTCCACTCACTCATATTCATGCTTTTATTTTTAGTCCTAGAAACAACACGCATTCTGCTACTATGAAAGATGCGATAAATGGAACTTTGGCTAAAGAAAGATTAAATACTTTAAAATCTATCGTGGAAAAAAATAATTATGAATTTAGGAAAAAAAATCAAGTTCCGCTTGAAGTTTTGGTGGAAAATCAAAAAGATGGTTTTTTTGAGGGGTATGATCAGTTTTTTAACAAGATCAAAATTAAAAGTGATAAAGATATAGCTAAAGAATGGATCTTTATGTCTCAATATGAAGTGCAAGAAAAGTCTAACTTTGCAAATTTAAAAGGCTAGATAATGAAAAATAAAAAGATAATTTTAGCATCTTTTATGGTTTTATGTATGCTTTTGGGAATTTTATATTTTAAAAATGAACCTAAATATATAGATGAAAATCTTTATCAAAGTCTGTTAAGTCAAAATTTAATCCAAAAAGCTGTGATTGATAAAGACGAAATTTGGCTTAAGGCGGAAGGTGAAAATTACGTAATTATAAAAGATGGCATAGATATAAAAACACTTTTAGCAAAAGTTCCCGTAGAAGTTAAAAAAGATAACACGCTTTGGGTGTTTTTTATTTTACTTGTTTTTATTATCGCACTTTTTATAAGTCTTGGCTATTTTGCTCGTAAAAAAGAGTTAGCTAAATATCCAATATCAAATAAGAATCAAAATCACACTCAAGCTCAAAATTCAAATATAAATTTAGAAAGTTCTCATATAAAACCTGTGATTTCAAATATTACTTTTAATGATGTAGCAGGTGTTGATGAAGTTAAAATGGAGCTAAGCGAACTTGTGGATTTTTTACAAAATCCTAAAAAATATAAAGAATTTGGTGTAAAAATGCCAAAAGGTGTTTTAATGGTAGGCCCACCTGGTGTAGGAAAAACATTGATAGCAAAAGCAGTTGCAGGAGAAGCAGGGGTGCCATTTTTTTATCAAAGCGGTTCAAGTTTTGTTGAAATTTATGTAGGTATGGGTGCAAAAAGAGTTAGAGAGCTTTTTTCAAAAGCTAAAATGATGGCTCCTAGTATAGTTTTTATCGATGAAATAGATGCTGTAGGTAAGGCAAGAGGAGAAATGTCAAATGTTGAAAGAGATAGCACTTTAAATCAACTTTTAACTCAAATGGATGGTTTTGAGGACAATAGTGGGGTTATAGTTATAGCTGCGACAAATAAAATCGAACTTATGGATCCTGCTTTATTGCGTTCGGGGCGTTTTGATAGGAGAATTTTTTTATCTTTGCCTGATTTTAAGGATAGACTTAAAATTTTAGAAATTTATATGAAAGATAAAAACAATAATGTCAATTTAAATAAAATCGCCAAAGCAAGCGTAGGTTTTAGTGGAGCAGGGCTTGAAACTTTGGTCAATGAAGCGGCAATTAATGCTTTAAGAAGAAATAGTGCTTTAGTTGAGGAAAGTGATTTTTATGCTGTATTAAATAAAGTTCTTTTAGGCAAGAAAAAGATTTTAAGTTTTAATGATGAAGAGAAGAAAATTCAAGCCACTTATCAGGCTGCAAAAGCTTTGAGTGCGTATTATTTTGACATAGGATTTGAAAAAATCACTCTTATTGAAGATCGTTTTAAAGAATATGAGCATAATATAAGATCAAAATCAGAGCTTATCAATCGTATAAAAGTTTATTTGGCTGGTTCTAGAGCTATGAGATTGATTTATAATGAAAGTTATACTAACTCGCAAGATGATTTTTTAAAGATTAAAGAATTGCTTGATTATATGTTGAGTTTTGATATGTTAGAAGAGTCAAATTTAAATGAACAAAAAAAAGAAATGGATGAATTTTTAAATTCTATGAAGGATAAAATTTTAAAATTATCAGAGCTTTTGCTTGAAAAAGAAAAGATAGAATATGATGATGTTAAAAATATAATGCAGGTTTGATTATATTTTAATCATCAATTTCTTTGTGCAAGATAGTTCCATTAAAATCTATAAGAATTTTTACATCGTTATCAAGTTTAATCTTGTAATGATTGATTTTTCTTTCGATTTCTCTAGCTTTTATATTTGGAAATTCGTTTTTAATGATATTGGCTAAATTTTGAGGTAAAAAATCTAGATCAAAAGGAAAGGCTTTATTTTCAATTTCCTTCCAAGCTCCATCTATATCAAATTCAAGCTCTGTTCCATCGCTAAGATAGACTTCATAGGAATTTTTGTCTTTTTGCACGATCCCTATAGGCGCTTTGAAATTATGTTGTAAAAATTCTTTAGAAACATTTGGTAAATTATCAGCAGAAATTATTATATCAGCATTTAAAGATAAACTTAAAATAGTAATAATATTTAAAAATTTAATTTTCAATATTTTTCCTAAATTATTTTTTAGTAAAATTGTAAAGAATTTATGTGAATTTTATGTGAATTTTAAGACAATATTATAAAAAATAAAGGTTTTATATTTTGCTTACAATTTTTTTAATTTTTTTAAATATTTTATGTTATTTTTTGATTTCTTATGATTATTACAATATCCTTGGTTTGAATATTTTATTTTTTAATGGAGCTTATTGGCAGCTTTTAAGTTCAATGTTTTTACATGGAAATTTAACTCATCTTATATTAAATATGATAGTTTTGTTTCAATTTGGGCGTATGTTAGAAACTTATTTGGGTGCTTTGTGTTTTATTTTTATTTATTTTATTGGCGGATTGTTGTGCTCACTTTTAAGTGTTTTTTATGTGTATTTTGATTTTAAATATTTTGGAGAAAATATAAATGTCATAGGCGCTAGTGGTGCAATTTGTGTTTTAATGGGCTTTTATGCTGTTATTGATAAAAATAGCACAAAAGGACTTATAGTGGCAATTTTACTTATGAGTTTTGTGCCATTGCTTATGGGGGTAAATGTTGCTTGGTATGGTCATATTTTCGGGTTTATGTGTGGTTATATTTTAGCTAAAATAAAAGAGGTAAAATGAAAAAAATTTATATTATAAGACATGCAAAAGCAAGTAAGAGTGAAGACATCGATGATTTTGAAAGAAAACTTACTAAGAGTGGAAAGGAAGATTTAAAAAAACTTTTTAAAAATCTTGCTTCGCATGAAATTCATCCTGATTTGGTGCTATCAAGTCCTGCTGTTAGAACCGCTAAAACAGCGAAAAAAATAGCCAAATTTTATAATTTTGATAAAAATAGAATTTGTTTTGATGAAAGATTGTATCTTTGCAATGTTGAAAATTTGCTAAAAATTCTGCAAAATATTGATGATGAGTTTAATGAAGTATTTTTAGTGGGTCATAATCCTAGTTTAATGGAGCTTGGAGAGTTATTAAGTTCGCTATGTTTAGCTTCTTTTCCAACTTCTTCTATCTTGTGTTTAGAATTTGATATTAAGGAATTTAAAAATTTAAAAAAACATAGCGGAAAATTAGTTTTTTTTGAACATGTACGCAAGTTAAAAGAAGAAAAAGATCTGGGTTTTTAGTAAGGAGATTGACTCTTACTTCCAACCTTCTATATAATTTTTTAGTTTTCTTCCTACTTTAGGGTGTTTGAGTTTTTTTATAGCTGAGCTTTCTATTTGTCTCACTCTTTCTCGAGTGACATTAAGTTCCTTTCCAATTTCCTCTAAAGTTCTATCACTTTCATCATCCATTAAACCAAAACGCATACGAATTACCGCTTTTTCTCTATCGTTTAATTGATCTAAAACTTCATCAATTTGTTCTTTTAAATCATCCTTTAAGATATGATCCATTGGAGAAAGTGAATTTCTATCTTCAACAAAATCTCCAAATTTACCATCATCTTCATTTCCTATTGGAGCTTCAAGAGAAATTGGTTCTTTTGTGATTTTAATAACTTGTTTAACCTTATCTACGCTTAAACCTACTTCTTTAGCTATAACACTGACATCAGGTTCTTTTCCATCTTTTTGTAGATGTTCGCGGATAATTTTGTTAATTTGATTGATGGTTTCTATCATATGGATTGGAATTCTTATGGTTCTTGCTTGATCAGCTATAGCCCTTGAAATAGCTTGCCTGATCCACCAAGTTGCATAAGTGGAAAATTTATAACCCCTTTTGTATTCAAATTTATCCACAGCTTTCATCAAACCTATATTTCCTTCTTGGATAAGGTCTAAGAAAGGCAGACCACGATTTGTGTAGCGTTTAGCTATGCTTACAACAAGGCGCAAGTTTGATTTTGCCATTCTTCCTTTTGCTTCATCAGAGATTTTTTTACCGCGTTTAATTTGCTCCAAAATTTCTTTTAAGCGTGATTTTTCAAGATCAAAGCTTTTTTCACTGGCTTCTTTAGTTTGAAATAGTTTTTTAATTTCCATATAAGTGCTTACCATGGTTGTTTCTAAAGCTCGCTCTGTGATTTCTTCTTTGCTCAATTTTGTAATATCTTTTAAAATATCTGCATGGCGTTTTTTAAGTTCATCAGAAAACATAGGTAAGCGGTATTCTAAACGCTTAAGTTCTTTGTCAAATTCTTCATCACTTTTTAGTGCAGTTTCCATTGATTTTACGATTTCGCTAATAAGTTTTGAAGTAGGGCCTAGATCCATTAATTTTTCTTTTAAAATATTTTTTTTGAACGCAATGCTTAATTTATCTAAAAGTTCATCTCCGCTTTCTTTGTCTTTGGATGTTTTTAGCCAATCTTTTTTAGCTTTTTCTAGAGCTTTAAATTTTTCTATAACTTTTAAAGTTCTTTCATCTTCTTTTTTGCTGTTTTTTTTAGTATTTTCTTCATCTGATTCTAATTCTGTTTCGTTTTCTTCATCTTCATCTATATCAAGTTCATCAAGTTTATCATCACTTTTTTCTTCATCGTCAAAGCTTTTAAATAGTTCTTTTACCCTTCTTTCTCTGTTTATTAAAGGTTCTTTATAATCTAAAATAAAATCTATCAAATAAGGTACAGAACAAAAAGCATCAATGATAATATCTTCGCCAAGTTCTATTTTTTTGGAAATTTCAATTTCTTCATCTTTGTTTAATAAAGCAATTTGTCCCATTTCTCTTAAATACATACGAACAGGAGAGTCTGATCTGCTCCATTCTAATAAATCGTTTTCATTGGCTAAATCAAATTCGTTCTCAAGGCTTGTATCTTGGAGTTTTTGTTTTTCTTCTTGAAGTCTTTTTGCATCTTCTATGTTTTTCATTTGTGCAATTTCAGCTGCTGAAAAAAGTTGCACTTTGTGTTTTTTCATTAATGCTTGCACTTTTTTAGCGGTTGATGCACTTGGTTGTTTTGTAAGATATTTTACCAATTTTTCATATGTGATATAATCTTTTGCATTTTCTTGAAATAATTCTTCTAATTCAGCTTCTTGAGTTTTGGCGTTCATTGATTATCCTTGAAATTTATATAAGCTTTGGATTTTATCTAAAAATTGCTTAACTTTCTATATAAATCGGTTATTATGTTTATGATTTGAATATTTTTTCAAATTTTTCTAAAGCTCTGTTAAAATTATAATTTTTTCTTTTTAAGGTATAAAATTTACGCTTTAGGTCGATATTTTTTAATTTAATTTCATAAAGTGTTGAATTTTTTAATTCTTTTTCTATGCTTTTTTTGGAAAAAATAGAGATTGCTTTTTTTTGTAAAACAAGTTCTTTAATCGCAGCCATTCTATCAAGTTCAAGAAAAATATTAAGTTTTTTTGAGCTTGCACCAATTTCGTTTAAAAATTTATCCCTTAAGCCTGAGCCTACTTCTCTTAAAATCCACTTTTGTTCCAAAAGTTCATCGATATAAAATTCTTTTTCATTGAGTTTTTTATCACTTGTAGCTACTATAAGTTCATCATCTTGCCAAAAATTTATTTCTAAATTTTCATACTCCACTAAAGCTGGATCAAGTTCTGCTTCAATGATTGCAAATTCTATATTTCCGTTTTTTAGTAAATTTAAACATTCTTTTGAATTCTGCGTTTGAGAGCGAATTTCTATGTTTTTAAATTCTGCCTTAAAATCAAATAAAATAGGAGCTAAAAAATGTTCAGAAATGCTTTGAGTTGAGGCTATTTTTATTTCCCCTAAGAGCATACTTTCGTCGTTTAATTTTTCTAAGCTTTGGTAGTAGGCTTGTATAATTTTTAACCAATTTTTTCCTAGTTCTAAAGCTTTTGGTGTAGGTAAGAGTTTTTTTCCAAGTCTTTCAAATAAAATGCCATCAAATTTATTTTCTAAATTTTTAATTACTATTGAAACATTAGGTTGAGTTATGGAAAAATTGTTGGCTGTATGAGTTGGACTTTGAGTGTTTAAAAGATCTAAAAATATTTCCATATCTTTGATTTTCATGAGTGATTCCTTTATTTAATAAAAAAAATTTATTATAAAAATTAAAATAATATATTTCTATAATTTTAATAAAAAAAATATAATAACACAAAATTTACAAAAAGGAAAATAAATGAAAACAAGTTTTTTAGCACATAGCGTGGCTATAGTGCGATCAAATTTTAAGGGTTTGCTTTTTACTGCTTGTATAGTGATTTTTGCTATGTATCTTTCTAGTGTTCAAAGTATCAAAGATACCACTCATTTAGCAGCGACTGCTTTTGCTATTATCATAGGAGTGTTGCTTTCTCCTTGGTTTTTTAAATACCAACATCATTTTCAAGCCGGAGTGCATTTTAGTGCGAAAAAACTTTTAAGACTTGGCATTGTTTTATATGGTTTTAATATCACTTTAACTGAGCTTTTAAGCGTAGGATTGAAAGGATTTTTGCTTTCTGCTATAGTGATATTTTTTGTTTTTATTATTGCTTTATTTGTGGGAACGAAAATTTTTAAACTCGATAAAGAAACTTCTATGCTTGTTGGAGCTGGAAGTGCGATTTGCGGTGCGGCAGCGGTTTTAGCACTAGAGTCAAGTTTGAAAAGTGATCCTTTTAAGGGAATTTTAGCTGTAGGTACGGTGGTGATTTTTGGACTTGTATTTATGTTCTTATATCCCATAGCTTTTTCTTTAAATCTTTTTCCTTTTTTTGATCAAAATGCTATGGGTGTTTTTATGGGAGCTACTTTGCATGAGGTGGCAAATGTCGCAGGTGCTGCTGAAATGGCAAAGGATATGGCAGGATTTGAGCAAGGTGCTTCTAATGTTGCAGTGATTATAAAAATGATGAGAGTGATTTTACTTGTGCCTTTTTTGCTTATAGTGACTTATTTTTTCGCTAAAAATCAACATTCAAGCAGTGGAAAAACTGCAAAAAGTATCACTATACCTTATTTTGCTTTTGCATTTTTAGGCATGATAGTTTTAAATACTTATTTAGCAAGCAAAGAAAGTATTTTAGGTATTGCTACGAGTGATATTATCTCTTTAGGTAAAACACTTTGTACTTTATGTATCGTTTTTGCTATGGCAGCTTTAGGCTTGCAAATTGACTTTAAAAAATTTTTAAAAAGTGGCTCTAGGGTATTTGGCTTGGCTTTTGTTTTAGGGCTTGTTTTGATTTTTGGAGGATATTTTTTAACCTTAGCTTTTAAAGGTATACTTTGGTAATAAAAATTATTTTTTATTTTAGAAAATTTTATTTTATTAATCAACTAAGAATATAATTTAATTCATTAATTAAATTTATTAAAAAGGAATAAAGATGAAAAAAATTCTTGTAAGTGTTTTAAGTTCTTGCTTGTTAGCTTCGGCTTTAAGTGCTGTATCTTTTAAAGAAGATAGTTTAAAGGTTTCTTTTGAAGGATATAAAACTAAAGATATGATAGGAACAAAAGGTGAATTTAAAAATGTAGAATATAAATTTTCTAAAAGTATAAAGGATTTGGCAAGTTATCTTAAAGGCGCTAAAGCTACCATAAAGCCAAGCAATGCTTTTATGGGTGAAGGCAATGATATTATAACCAATAATATCACAAAAGTATTTTTCCCTGCTTTATTGGGAGATACGGATATTAAAGTTGTTTTTCAAGATGTGATTGCGGGTGAAAATAAAGGCGTTATTTCAGCAAAAATTACTATGGATAAAAAAAGTACTATTGTACCTTTAACTTATACCATCAAAGATAATAAATTTGAAGCTAAAGGACAACTTGATTTGCATACTTTTAAAAATGGTTCTAAAGCATTAAAAGCATTAAGCGATGTTGCTGCAGGACATGGTGGAATTTCTTGGCCTTTAGTGGATATCAGTTTTAATGCTGATTTAGCAGAATAAAAAGTAGCCTTAGGGCTACTTTAAAATACAATATCTTCTTAAATTATTTTCCAAAATTTCATAATCTTTTATATTTTCAAGTTCTTGATAAATTTCACTACCTTTCCATAAAATAAAAACTGTATTTTCATCTTTTAGATTTTTGCAAATTTCAAGCAAAGGCTTGACATCCATTAAGGCTCTTGAAGTGATGATATCAGCTTTAAAGGTATTCTTGTATTCTTGAACTTTTTCTTTGTAAATATGTAAATTTGGAAGTTCACATTCTATTTTTAATGTCCGCAAAAAGGCAGCTTTTTTGGGATTGGGTTCGAAAAGATGAAAATTGCTTTGCAGTAAAAAAGCTAAAAATACAGCTGGAAATCCTGCGCCACTTCCTATATCGGCAATATTTTTTGCTTTAGAAAAATCATAAAAATCTAAAATTTTAATACTATCAAAGATATTTTCATCTATATTTTTTAAATGAGTAAGATTGTGAATGCGGTTAAATTTAGATAATAATTCTTTATAAATTTTTACCTTTTCTTCAAAGTTTTTTAAATCGTAGTTTTGCAAAAAATCATAATCTTTAAAAATCATTTATTTAAGATGTCCCATTTGAGTTTGTTTTATGTTTAAATACTCTACATTAAAACGATTAGGTTCTATTAAAATCGGTATGCGTGTGATGATTTTTTCTTTGATAGAATCTAGCTTTTCAGGGTTATTTGTGAGTAAATTAACCTTAGAAATTTCATAGTGTTTGAGTATAAATTCTACAATTTCATAAGTTCTCTCATCGGCTTTAAAGCCAAGCTGATGATTTGCTTTAATCGTATCAAAACCTTTATCTTGTAAAGCATAAGCATTAACCTTGTTAAAAAGCCCTATACCCCTTCCTTCTTGTCTAAGATAAATCACCATTCCGCCATTCTTTTCTATATATTTTAGCGAAAATTCAAGCTGTTCTCCGCAGTCGCATTTTAAACTTCCTAAAGCATCTCCTGTTAAGCACTCTGAATGAATTCTTAGATTGAGTGTATCTTTTGGAGTGTTTTTAAATATGCATAAATGTTCTTTATCGTTTTCTTTGAAACTTTGCATTTGGAAATTTCCCCATTTGCTAGGTAAATTCGCAATTTCTGAAATTTTTATTTCCATTTACCACTCTCTATAATCAAATTTATGTTAAGATTTTAGCAAAAAAAGGACAAAAAAATGTTTAAAAGATTTAGAAGATTAAGGCTTAATGAAAACTTAAGATCTATGGTAAGGGAAAATTCTTTAAGTGTAAATGATTTGATTTATCCGCTTTTTGTGGTTAATGGAACGGGGATAAAAAAAGAAATTTCTTCTATGCCTGATGTGTTTCAAATGAGTTTAGATGAAATTTTAAAAGAGTGTCAAAATGTAGTTAATTTAGGCATTAAAGCCATTATACTTTTTGGCGTTTTGGAAAATGAGAAAAAAGACAGCTGTGGAAGCGATGCTTTAGATGATGAAGGGCTTGTTGCAAGAAGTATAAGAGAGATTAAGAAAAATTTTCCAGATCTTTTTATAATCAGTGATCTTTGTTTTTGCGAATACGCAGATCACGGGCATTGTGGGATTATCGATCCAAAAACAAAAAGCGTAGATAATGATGCAACTTTAGAAATTTCAGCCAAGCAAGCCTTAGTTCATGCAAAAGCAGGGGTAGATATGATAGCACCTAGTGGAATGATGGATGGTGTTATCACTACTTTGCGCAAAGCTTTAGATAAGGAAGGTTTTGAAAATTTGCCTATAATGGCGTATTCTACTAAATTTGCATCAAGTTATTATGGGCCATTTCGAGATGTAGCAGAGTCAGCTCCAAGTTATGGAGATAGAAAAAGCTATCAAATGGATTTTGCTAATGGTAAAGAAGCTTTAGAAGAAAGCTTGGAGGATGAAGCACAAGGAGCTGATATTTTAATGGTAAAACCTGCTCTTGCTTATCTTGATGTGGTTAAAGAAATATCCCTTCATTCTAACTTGCCTTTGTGTGTTTATAATGTAAGCGGAGAGTATGCTATGTTAAAGGCAGCTAAAAATGCAGGAGTGATTGATTATGAAAAAGTTTTGTATGAAACTATAATAGCTTTTAAAAGAGCAGGGGCAAAGCTTATCATCACTTATCATGCTAAAGAATTAGCTAAAATGTTAAAAGGAGAAAAATGAAACATTTTTTAACTTTAAGAGATTTTTCTAAGGAGGAAATTTTAAGCCTTGTAAATCATGCTAGCGAGCTTAAAAAAGAGCCTAAAAAACTTTTACAAGATAAAACTTTAGCAATGATTTTTGAGAAAAACTCTACAAGAACAAGAATGGCATTTGAATTAGCCATAACAGAGCTTGGCGGAAAGGCTTTGTTTTTAAGCAGCAATGATTTACAACTTAGTCGTGGTGAGCCTGTAAAGGATACAGCTAGGGTGATAGGGGCGATGGTTGATTTTGTGATGATGAGGGTCAATAAACATGAAACTTTACTCGAATTTGCAAGATATTCTAAAGCTCCTGTGATCAATGCTTTAAGCGAGCTTTATCACCCTACTCAGGTTTTAGGAGATTTGCTTACTATCAAAGAATGGAATAAGATGCAAAATGGTATAGCAAAAGTTGCTTTTATCGGAGATAGTAACAATATGTGCAATTCTTGGCTTATTGCGGCTGCGATTTTGGGCTTTGAATTTAGTATAGCTATACCAAAAAACTATAAAATTAGCCCTGAAATTTGGGAATTTGCTATGAAACAGGCTTTGATTTCAGGAGCTAAAATTTCCTTAAGTCATGATAAATTTGAAGCCTTAAAGGATAAAGATGTAGTCATTACCGATACTTGGGTTTCTATGGGTGAAGAGAATGAAAAAGAACGCAAGATTAAAGAATTTGAAGGATTTATGATTGATGAAAAGGCTATGAGCGTTGCCAATAAAGACGCGATATTGCTTCATTGTTTGCCTGCTTATAGGGGTTATGAAGTGAGTGAAGAAATTTTTGAAAAACATGCAGATGTGATTTTTGAAGAAGCAAGAAATCGCCTTTATGTGGTAAAAGCCTTGCTTTGCTTTTTGGATAATCAGAGAGGAAGAGAATGAAAGAGCTAGAAAAGTATAGCACTTGCTTAAAACGTATTGATGAATTTAGTCAAAATCTAGGAATAAAGAAAAAAGATAGAACGATTTTTAAAATGAAGCAAAGCGAGAATGAAAACGAAAAATGTTTAGTTCTTGAAAATGGAAGTTTTGATTCTCCTGAGCCTTGGTTTGTGATCGATGAAAACGATGAAATTCACACTTTGCTTTCTTTACAAAGTCTTAAGAATATACTTGAAAGTTTAAAACAAAGTCAAAAAGAGAATTTTGAATTGCGTTTAGAAAAGGCGATTTATCAGCAAATTCCTGTAGATTTTAACGATGTTTGGACGGTTGCTATGGATGAGATCAAGCAAAAGGCACAAAATGGCACTATGGAAGTTAGTATTGATCTTGAAAAATTAATTTCTAAAATCAAACAAGAGCATCCAAATTTATTTGTAGATATGCAAGCGATGATAGAAAGGGTAAACCAAAATGAGAGATTATAAAGCTTTTGTAAAATACTCTAAAGCAGGACCACGCTATACTTCTTATCCTACAGCAGTAGAGTTTAATACAAATTTCAAATACGAAGAATATATAGAAATTTTAAAAAAACAAGATAGATCTTTATCGCTTTATTTTCATTTACCATTTTGTAGGAGTGCTTGTTATTTTTGTGGTTGCAATGTCATCTATACTGCAAAAGAAGAGAGTAAAGAAAGGTATTTAACTTATATTTTTAAAGAGCTTGATATTTTAAGTACCATTTTAGATACTAAAAGAGAAGTGGTGCAAATGCACTTTGGTGGCGGAACTCCAACTTTTTTTAGCGCTAAACAACTTCAAAGTTTGATTTTAAAAATCAGATCTGTTTTTGGAAATTTTTCTAAAGATGCAGAGATTAGCTGTGAGATCGATCCGCGTTTTTTAAATGAGGAACAAGCCATAGTTTTAACGCAAAATGGCTTTAATCGTATCAGCTTTGGAGTGCAGGATTTTGATGAAAAAGTTCAAAAAGAAATTCATCGCATCCAGTCTTTTGAATTAACACAAAATGCTTTAAATCTTGTAAGAAGCAAAGGGATAAAGTCTGTAAATATGGATTTAATTTATGGTTTGCCTTATCAAAATTTACAAAGCTTTACACAAACTTTAGAAAAAGTTATGCTTTTAAACCCTGATCGTTTGGCGATTTTTAATTACGCTCATGTGCCTTGGCTTAAGAAAAATATGAGAAAATTTGATGAAAATACCCTGCCAAGTCCTGATGTTAAACTTGAAATTTTAGAATTTTGTGAGAATTTTTTGAGTAAAAACGGCTATAAAATGATAGGAATGGATCATTTTGCAAAAGAAGATGATGAGCTTTTTAAAGCTTTAGAAAATGGAACTTTACATAGAAATTTCCAAGGTTATACCACCAAAGGCGGTGCTGATTTAGTCGGTGTTGGGCTTACAAGTATAGGTGAAGGACAAAGACATTATGCACAAAATTTCAAAGATATGTCAAGTTATGAAGCTGCATTAGATAGAGGAGTTTTGCCTTTTGAAAGAGGTGTAGTTTTAAGCGATGATGATGAGCTTAGAAAAGTAGTTATTATGGAGTTAATGGCAAATTTTAAGCTTGATATTAAGTCAATAGAAAAAGAATTTTGCATTGATTTTCAGGAGTATTTTAAAGAGGATTTAAAAGCTTTAGAAGAATACAAAGATTTTATTAATTTTGATGAAAATTTTATCAAAGTCAATGAAACAGGCGTTTTGCTTATAAGAAATATTGCCATGTGTTTTGATGCTTATATGAAAAACATTAGTGAAGATAAAAAAGTATTCTCAAAAACGGTGTAAGATGAAATTTAGTCAAATAAGTGATGCTTGTGTTAAATGTGGCAAATGTATACCTGTTTGTACTATACACGAAGAAAATCGCGATGAAATTACTAGTCCAAGAGGATTTTTAGATCTTTTAGCTGCTTATAAAGAGGGAAGTCTAGAACTTGATAAAGAAGCTAAGAAAGTTTTTGAATCTTGTTTTTTATGCACCAATTGTGTTGAAGTATGTCCAAGTAAATTAAGAGTAGATAATGCCATAGAAGAAGTTCGTTATGATATAGCTAAAAAATTTGGTATAGCTTGGTATAAAAAACTTATTTTTTTCTTTTTAAGAAGACGCAAAATTTTAGATTTGGTAGCTAAGCTTGGCTATGTGTTTCAAAGTTGTGCGTTTAAAATTCAAAATGAGAATGAAAATACAGGTATGAAGGCAAGATTTTCCATGCCTTTTGTTAAAAAGGGAAGATTGCTTACAAGTTTTAATAAAAAAAGTTTCTTAAATTCTAATCCAAAATTTATCAATAATGATGGAGAAAAAACAATAGGTTTTTTTGTAGGTTGTTTGGCGAATTATTTTTACATAGATACGGCTAATGCAGTGCTTAAAATCGCTAAGGAATTAAAAATCAATGTGGATTTGATGAAAGAACAAGTGTGTTGTGGAGCGCCGCAATTTTTTACGGGTGATTTTAAAAGTGTTGAAGTTTTGGCTAAAAAAAATATTGAGTATTTTGAAAAAAAATTAGAAAAATTAGATGCTATTATAGTTCCTGAGGCCACTTGTTCGGCTATGTTAAAGATAGATTATGAACATTTTTTTATAATGCAAAATGATTTAGACTGGGCAAAACGCGCAAAATGTGTGTCATCTAAGATATATATGGCTAGCGAGTATTTTTATAAATTTACTTCTTTGGAAGAAATTTTAAAAACAAAAAATAAATTTAATTATAGCATTACTTATCACGATCCTTGCCATGCAAGAAAAATGCAAGGGGTTTTTAAAGAGCCAAGAGAACTTTTAAAAACAAATTATCATTTTGTAGAAATGAGTAATTCTAATACTTGTTGCGGTTTTGGCGGGGTGAGTATGCAAACGGATTATTATGATAGAGCTTTAAGTGTAGGGCTTAAAAAAGCACAAATGATCGATGAAAGTAAGGCTAGTGTGGTAAGCGCCGAGTGTTCAGCTTGTAGAATGCAAATTTCAAATGCATTAGAACAAAATTCAAGCAAGGTTGTTTTTGCCAGTCCTTTAGAACTTATAGCAAAAGCTTTGTGATGATGAAGATAGTATTTAAAGGCAAAAGTTCCGAATATGAAATTCAAAGATCGTGCTTTTGTGTTGATGCTTTTGTGATTAAAGATAAGATTGAAGAACGAGATGGTGTTGATTTTATCACTTCAAATATAGAGCTTTTGGAATTTAGTGATGACAGTTTTACTTTTGAAGAAATTATAAAACATTTTAATATTTATGATAGTGAAGATATGATTATCGTTGAAGATTTTGACATGAAATCAAACAAAGATAATCAAAACCAAGAAGATAATATAGAACATGACATCTTAAAATCCGAAAAAATAATACATGAAAACACAAAACAAACAAGTATGCAGTTTAAAAATTTAAAATTTTTTTCAAGAATTTTTAAAAATGAAAATTTTCTTTCTGATTTTAAAGAAAGCAAGCAAGAAGTTGTTGCTATCAAAAAACACGAAAAACTTGAAATTTTTAAAAATTTATCTCAAGAAGATCAAGAAATTAGCTTTGTTAAAATTGAAATTTTAAATTATGATAGCAATGAAGATAGTTTAAATTTTAATCTTGATATATTTCCAAGCGGTATGAGCTATAAGTATGGAATTTTAAAAGGTTCTATGCATATTATTTTACAAGGTAAAACTTCTAGTACGATGCTTTTTCCGTTTTTAAAAAGTATGGTTTATAAAAATAAAAGTGAAAATTCAAGTGAAAAAATTTTTACTTTAATGATAAATCAGAAAAAGCACTATAAACTTATCGCAAATCTTTCTTAGTTTTATTTTGTTATATTTTCTATATTAGTGCGATTTTTTTCAATTAAAGAGCGATTTTTTTGAGTTGTTTCTTTAAGATCGACTATATCTTCTTTCATATTTTGTATGTTTTGGTTGAGTAATTTTATCTTTTTTTCATAGCGAGTAACGATGATAAAGACTACAAATAAAAATATAATAATCAAAAAAATAAATGCTAAAAATTCCATATTTTTCCTTTTTAAAACTAGATTTTGAAATATATCATTTAAATACTTCAAAAAACTTTTACGGGTTTTTTATTTTGTATTTTAGTTTTTTATCTTTAAACTTATATATAAATTGTCAAAAAGTAACAAAAAAATATATAAAAAAATAATTAAATTAAAAAATAATTAAAGATAATAAATATCTTATTTTTTTATGTTATATTTTAATAGATATCTAAAAAGGATTTTAATATGGAAAAATCACTTTTATTTCATTTTAGACGCATTGGAGTTGAATTTATCATTTTTAGTGTTTATGCTGTTTTTAGTATCTCTTGGGCAGCGACAGGGTCTTTGATGCCTTTGATTTCAAATGATCTTGCCCTAAATACTCAGCAAGCTACTTTAATCACTACCATGATAGTAGTCGCGAAAATTTTTGGTGCTTCATTTACTGCTTTTTTGGTTTATAAATTCGGATTAAAAAAGGGATATTTTTTAGGCTGTATTTTAATGAGTTCAGGTATATTTTTAAGTTTTGTAGATAGTTATAGCGGTATTTTGATTATAAGATTTTTAACAGGGCTTGGTTCAGCTTGTGCTTTAGTTTGCTTAGTGCCTATTGCACAGCAATGGTTTGAAAAAAAAGCTTTGCACTTTGTAATTAGTTTTAATATAACTTCAAATTTGGTAGGCATTACCCTAGGACTTGTTTTAGCTGAAAGCATCTCAAATTATTTTGGAAATTGGAGAGATTCTTTATCATTTTATGCTTGGATTAATTTGATTTTATTGATTTTGTGGCTTTTTGTAGGTAAAGATGAGAATAAAAAAGAAGAAAAAAAGAATAATGCAAAAGATCTTATTTATGCTCTAAAATCTCGTGTTACTTGGGGTATGATTATTTTTTACATAGGGCCTATTTTATTTTTAAATTCTCTTTTTACTTTTTTACCAACTTTTTATGCGCAATATGCGGGTTTGAGTAAAGAATTAGCTGATTTTGCTAAAAAAGAAATTCCAGCCTTGGCTAATTTTGCTATTATTTTTGGTCCTTATCTTGGATTATTTTTTAAAAGAAAAAATATTTCTTTTAAAATAATGTTATTGTCTGGAGGAGCGTGTATTTTTATATGCGGATTTTGTATGTTGTTTTTACAAAATTTAGTATTGATACAGATTTTTGCTGTGTTATCAGGCATTTTTTATTCTATGTGGTTTCCATTTTTCTTTAATCTACCTTCAGAATTAAAAAATTCTAATCCAAATCAAACTGCTTATATTATGAGTGCTTTTTGGAGTATTACCTTTGTTATACTATCATTTAACCTATGGGTAGTATCTTGGAGTGTTGATAAAACCCATAGTTTTACTTTGGGTTTTGTTTATATTTTTACTTTGATTTTTATTTCAGCGATCTTAGCACAATTTGTTTTACCTAGAAGAGAAAATTTTATACAAGGAGAAAAATAGAATGAATTTAATTCCAGAAATACTAGACTTACAAGGCGAATTTGAAAAAATTCGTCATCAAATTCATGAAAATCCTGAGCTTGGTTTTGATGAATTATGTACTGCAAAATTAGTGGCGCAAAAATTAAAAGAATTTGGTTATGAGGTTTATGAAGAAATAGGAAAAACAGGTGTTGTGGGGGTTTTAAAAAAGGGAAATAACGATAAAAAAATAGGGCTTCGTGCAGATATGGATGCTTTGCCTTTGCAAGAATGCACAAATTTGCCTTATAAAAGCAAAAAAGAAAATGTAATGCATGCTTGCGGTCATGATGGACATACTACTTCTTTATTGCTTGCTGCAAAGTATTTAGCAAGTCAGAATTTTAATGGTACTCTAAATCTTTATTTTCAACCTGCTGAAGAGGGCTTGGGTGGTGCTAAGGCAATGATAGAAGATGGATTGTTTGAAAAATTTGATAGTGATTATGTTTTTGGATGGCACAATATGCCTTTTGGTAACGATAAGAAATTTTATCTTAAAAAAGGTGCGATGATGGCTTCTTCGGATAGTTATAGCATTGAAGTTATTGGAAGAGGTGGTCATGGAAGTGCTCCAGAAAAAGCAAAAGATCCTATTTATGCTGCTTCTTTGCTTGTGGTGGCTTTGCAAAGTATAGTATCTCGCAATGTTGATCCTCAAAATTCAGCAGTTGTAAGCATAGGAGCTTTTAATGCAGGACATGCTTTTAATATCATTCCAGATATTGCAACGATTAAAATGAGTGTTAGAGCATTAGATAATGAAACTAGAAAGCTAACTGAAGAAAAAATTTATAAAATTTGTAAAGGTCTTGCACAGGCTAATGATATAGAGATTAAAATCAATAAAAATGTTGTTGCACCAGTGACTATGAATAACGATGAAGCTGTGGATTTTGCTAGTGAGGTTGCAAAAGAATTATTTGGCGAAAAAAATTGTGAATTTAATTATCGTCCTTTAATGGCAAGTGAGGATTTTGGGTTTTTTTGCGAAATGAAAAAATGTGCCTATGCTTTTTTAGAAAATGAAAACGACATTTATTTACATAATTCTAGTTATGTTTTTAATGATAAACTTTTAGCTAGGGCTGCAAGTTATTATGCGAAGCTAGCTTTAAAATACTTAAAATAAAAACTAATCTAGAATTTCAAGCACAATTTCTTCCTTTAAACCTTTGATTTGAATTTCTTTGAGTTTTAGGTTTGAAGGAAGGTTTGCTAAAAGCTCTTTATTGTTTTTTACTTGGTTTTTTGCACTTATGGAGAGTAAAATTCCCCTATAAGCTTTAGCAAAATGACTGATGACTTTACCATTTTTTACAAATTTATAAGTATAAAATTTCTTTTTTGGAGTATAAAATTTATCATAAAATCCTGCTCTAAGGTCAAGTATTTCTTCATTTTCTAAGTATTCATCTAAGGCTTTGCTAAAATGTTCTTTATAAAATTTCTCTATGGCAAAATTTCCTATTTTAGCCCCTTGCTTGAATTTATAAAAGGGTAGGGTATCATTAGCTCTTACAACGCCAAAAAGATTAGAAAATATAAGAGTATTTTCTAAAATATAAGCTTGGCTTTTTTTATCTAAGGCTTTAAAATTAAGATATTCATAACTTACCCCAGTATAAAGCAATATAGCTTCTTGAGTGGGAACTTGTTTTAAGTCGTGTTTAAATTTATCAATTTCATTTTCATTTTTAATGCCAAAAAGTTCTTGTAAATTCTGTAAACTTGCGTTTTTGATAAATTCTTCATAATGCTTTAAAGTTTCCATTCTATAAGGAAATAATTCTTTAAATATAAATGAGTTTTCATTGATAGGATTTTTTACGCAATTTTCATTTTTGCTTTCACTAGGGGAGAATAAAATTTTCATTTTAGCCTTTTTTGTTAATGTTATGAAACATTAAGAGCAAAGAATTTAATCTTGCTTTTAATGTTTTTGAAGTTTTTATCATTTTAAAATTTAAAACGACGCTCCGCCCATTAACATAGAAAACATGATAAATGGAAGTATAATTTTTAACGCTTCTGTGGCGTCTTGATTGTTGATGCTTAGTTTTTCTATGCTGTCGATTCCCTGTGTGCTATAGTCACTAACAGGGATGTTTTTAAATTTTAAATCAAGATTGAGTTTATAATCATCATTTTGAGTGATATTGTTTAAAATAGCTAAAGCTTTATCAAAGATTAATGCTTGTTCTTCATTTTGACTTTGAGCTTTTAAGGTTTGTAAATTTTCCTTAGCAGTTGCTATATAGCTACTAAATACGCCTTCGGTTTTAAGAGTTGAATCAATTTTAAAATTATTTAAGATGATGTATTTTTGGATTGTATTGCTAAAATCTGAAGCTTGTTCGTAGTTTACCATATTAAGAAGTTCATTGATAGCTTGTTCATCCATAGCTAAAGTTTGAGTGTTAAATTTTATACCCTTAGAATCAAGGTAATTAAGCAAATCTTCTTTTAGATTTATATTTAGATTTGTATTGAAATTTAATTTTGCGTTATAAAATTTTATATCAAGATTATCTAGATAATTGTTTTCTTGTTTGTTTATGGAGTTATCAAATGATAAAGTATAAGAATCCGAGCTTAATTTATTGATAAAAGAGCTGATTTTTGGATCTTGTTGAAATAAGCTTGCATTGATGTCACTAACAACTTTTTCTCCAAGTTTAAAATCTTCAAAAACCAAATTTGATTGTATGCTTTTTTGGTTTTTAAAAAGATCGTTGTAATATTCTTTAATGCTAATTGATGTATTTGCTTCGCCTTTGTAAATTTCATTTGAGCGAATTTTGATATTTTTTGCTTGAAATAGTTCTTGATACTCATCGTTATTATCTTTTGCAAGAGTTTTGAAATTTGGACTTAAACACGCTATAAAATCACCATCTGCATTGCATTTAAAATCTGAGAATTCAATCTTTATTCCAGAGTCCTGAGAAAGACTTGCAATTTCTTGTTTAACTGTTTGATTTAGTTGATTTTCATATTTTTTAACTGTTTTTTCATCTATGGAATTTCCGCAAGCTGAAAACAAAACAGCTATTCCAATAGAGAGAAAAATACCTTTTTTCATAGTTTTCTCCTTAAAAATTTTAAAAAAAGATTATATCTTTTTTTACTTAAAATTTAAACAATGCTAAAAGAGAGTGTGGGATTAATTACATTTTTACACATAGGAAAATCTTTTTAGTTTGTTTCAAATGTATTATTTATAATTTTAAGTATAATTAACTTTGCAATTATTATATATTTTTGCAATAGCTTTAAGCTTATTTTTAAAGAAAGGAAATGTATGAAAAAAATACTTCTAAGTGTTTTAACGACCTTTGTTGCAGTAGTATTGGCTGCTTGTGGAGGAAATTCTGACTCTAAAACTTTAAATTCTCTTGATAAGATCAAGCAAAATGGAGTTGTTAGGATTGGGGTATTTGGCGATAAACCACCTTTTGGTTATGTGGATGAAAAAGGAAACAATCAAGGCTATGATATAGCTTTAGCTAAACGCATAGCAAAAGAACTTTTTGGCGATGAAAATAAGGTGCAATTTGTTCTTGTTGAAGCTGCAAATAGGGTTGAGTTTTTAAAATCAAATAAAGTAGATATTATTTTGGCTAATTTTACTCAAACTCCGCAAAGGGCAGAACAGGTTGATTTTTGCTTGCCTTATATGAAGGTAGCTTTAGGCGTAGCTGTACCAAAGGATAGTAATATAACTAGCGTAGAAGATTTAAAAGATAAAACCTTGCTTTTAAACAAAGGTACAACAGCAGATGCTTATTTTACGCAAAATTATCCTAATATTAAAACTTTAAAATATGATCAAAATACCGAAACCTTTGCCGCTTTGATGGATAAAAGAGGCGATGCTTTAAGTCATGATAATACCTTGCTTTTTGCTTGGGTGAAAGATCATCCTGATTTTAAAATGGGTATCAAAGAGTTAGGTAACAAAGATGTTATCGCACCAGCGGTTAAAAAAGGCGATAAAGAACTTAAAGAATTTATCGATAATTTGATCATTAAACTAGGCCAAGAGCAGTTTTTTCACAAGGCTTATGATGAAACTTTAAAAGCTCATTTTGGAGATGATGTTAAGGCTGATGATGTAGTGATTGAAGGTGGAAAAATTTAATAAAGGGCTTTTTGCCCTTTATATTGATTTAGGATAAAATATGCAAAAAAAATACAAAAATATTATTTATGCTTCTTTGGGTGGAATTTTAGAATTTTATGATTTTGTGCTTTTTGCCTTTTTTTTGGATATTTTTGCTAAGGTATTCTTTCCGCAAAATGATGCTTTTTGGATGCAGATAAATGCTTATATAGCCTTTGGTGCTGCTTATTTAGCGCGTCCTTTTGGTTCTATTGTGATGGCACATTTTGCTGATAGATATGGAAGAAAGAATATTTTTTATATTTCTATGCTTTTGATGGTTTTGCCTAGTTTTGCTTTAGCTTTTTTACCAAGTTATGAAAGTATAGGTATATTTGCTACTTTGATTTTATTTACTATTCGTATTTTGCAAGGTTTAGCCGTTGGAACTGAGGTGAGTGGAGCTTGGATTTATGTGAGCGAATTTGTTAAAGGGCGTCAAATTCCTTTAGCTCTTGGTTTTATTTCAGCGACTTTAACCATAGGTTTATTGCTAGGAAATATTGCCACTTTAGGCATAAGATCTTATTTTACCCCAGAAGAAGTTCAAAGCTATGCTTGGAGAATTCCTTTTATCATAGGAGGATTTTTTGGAATTTTAGCTTTGTTTTTAAGAAATAAACTCAGCGAAACTCCAGAATTTATAAAAGTTCAAAATGAAAAGAAAATTTTAAATTTTCCATTGTTTGAAGCTTTAAAAACTCATAAAATGAGTATGCTTGTTTGTTTTTTAATGACCATGGTTTTAACAAGCGGTGTGGCAACTTTGATGATTTTGCCTAAGTATTTTGAAAGTCTTTTGGCTATGAGTAAAACTTCTGCTTTATGGGTGCAAAATTTTGCTATTTTAGCGGTGATTTTTGGAGCTTTATTTCAAGGTTTTTTAGCAAGCAAATGGGGAAGCTATAGGATTTGTTCTATTTTTAGTATAGCTTTTATTATCTTTGGTATGTTTTTTAGTTTTTATGATGAGAATTTTTTATTTTATTTTTTATTGGCTTGTTTTGCACAAGGTATTATTACTTTCGCGCCTGTTTTTATGACGCAAATTTTTAAAAGCGAACTTAAATTTAGTGGGCTTAGTTTTGCTTATAATATTTCTTATGCGATTTTAGGTTTTTTAACCCCTTTTATAGTTAATGCTTTTTATAAAGAGTATTTAGGTATTTATCTTGCTATAGTGGGATCTTGCTCCTTGCTTTGCGTGTTTTTGTTAAAACGCGTTTTTGCAAGAAGCAAGATTAAAGAATTAAGCATTGTCTTTTAAAACTTCAAAAACAACCTTAGATATTTTTTCAACTGAAGCGATTTCACAATGCTCATCAGTTGAATGAGGATTATGGATATTTGGGCCTATAGAAGCACATAAAAGCTCTTGTTTTTTCTCTATAATGCCGCACTCAAGCCCTGCGTGGATAGCTGAAACTTTGGCATTAGGCGATACTTTTTTAAGTGCTTTAAAAACCATGTCGCTAAGTGCGTTTGGTTTACCTTCCCAAGGTGGATAGAAATTAAAACTTCTTGCTTTAAAATCAAAAGCCTTGAAAAATTCTAAAGTTTCAAATTCTACTTGCTTAAGTCCATCAAGTATATTAGATCTTGCAAAAAGTGCGAATTTGATTTGTTTATCTTGCATTCTTAAAGTAGCTAGGTTAATGCTTGTTTGAACTATATATAGATTTTCATCATAAGCTCTAACCCCATGAGCAAAAGAATTTATAAGACTTAAAAGTTTTTTGCTTTGATCGCAAATTTCAAATTCGCCTTCTTCTTTAAATTCACATTTTATCCATTTATTACTCTTTACTTCATTTTTAAAATGCACTAAAGCTTTGGCGTGTTTAGGTATAGAATTGATTCTTTCTCCGCCTTCAAAAGAAATGATTTCTCCTTCATTTTCTTGTATGAATTTAGCCATTTCTTTGATGGAACTTTTTTCATTGCGTATGATATTTATGCCTGAGTGTCCACCTTTAAAATTTTGTGCGCAAAGCTCATAAATTTTACCCTTTTTTCTAAGGGTATTAAAAGATAAACTAGCTTCTATATCTACTCCACCTGCACAGCCTATCATGATCTCATCATCGCTTTCATGATCTAAATTTAAAAGCATTTTAGATTCTAAAGTGTGCTCGAGTGAATTCACTCCCATGAGTCCTACTTCTTCATCGTTTGTAAAAAGACATTCTAAATTTTCAAATTCAGCCATAGCACTCATCATGATGGCTATACCTATGCCATTATCTGCACCAAGACTTGAATTTTTGGCTCTTAAAAAGCCATTTTCTTCATAAACTTCTAAGTTTGGTGCATCGCCCATACAGACCATATCATAATGGCTTTGTAGACAAATTTTTGGTTTGCCTTTTATGGCATGGATATTTCCTGCCTTATCTACACTCACCTTAAAGCCTTTATCTTTGGCGTAAGAGCTTAAAAATTCTTTCATTTGTTCTGTTTCATAACTGCAATGAGGAATTTTGCATAATTGTTTAAAATTTTCTATAACATTTTGCATTTTATCTCCTTTGTTTTGATAAAATTATGGCATATTTTTTAAAATTTAAAGGCAAAATGATTAAAAAATGAGAATAAATTATAAAAAATTATTTAATCTAAGAAAATTATTAAGTGATCCAAAAAAACTTTTTTCTGTATTAATCTTCACTCTTGTAGTTATTTTTATCCAGAACTATATTGCCCAAAATTCTAGTTTTGAAGGAAAAGTAGTTAGAATTATTGATGGAGATACTATAGAAGTTAATCATGAAAACAAACTCGCTAGAATAAGATTTTTTGGTATAGATGCACCAGAACTTAAACAAAGTTTTGGAAAGCAATCAAAAGAAGCTTTAAGTAGAATTTTAAGCGGCAAACAAGTTGAAATTATTTATAAAAATAAAGATACTTATGGTAGAATTGTTGCTATTGTAAAGCTTAATGATGTTGATATTAATCGATTTTTGGTAAGCAAAGGCTATGCTTGGACTGATACTTACTATAGTAACGCTTATACCAAAGAACAAGAAAATGCTAAGAAAAATCATTTAGGTCTTTGGAAAGAGAGTAATCCTATAGAGCCTTATAAATGGAGAAAACACAATAAATTCTAAGGAAAAACATGAAAAAATATACTTTAATGGTGCTATTAGCTTTAGGAATTTCTGGATGTTTTGTAAATGAAAGAGGGATTTCAAATCGTTTTTATGATGATTGTAAAGAGTATTATGATGGAAGCGGAACTTATCATAAGGATTGCCCAAAAAATTGGGTAGATATTAAAATGACTCCTTGATTATTTTCCACCCACAGAGGCCATTAATGCAGCTGCTACAGCTTCTGGATTGTTGATTTTGGCACCTTGTTCTTGATTTTCTGTAGGTTTAACAGTGTTAAGTGGCGGACGCTTGAGTTTAAATATATGCTCATCGGTGCTAACAACTTGTATCGTTCCTTCAAACATTTTAACTTCTTTAACATGTCCAACCACTTTTACATCTCTTTTTTTGGAGGTTTCGTCAAAAAGTGCATGAGCTTCAAGTTCTAAAACATCGCCTAATTTAAGCGGAGCATAAAAAAAACATTTTGATCCAATAATCACTGAAAATTCTTTATTGATAGAGGCTTGTGCTACATAGTTTGCCGCAGCGAAAATAAAGGCATCAAAAATCAATCCTTGATCATCTGCTACCATTTCGCTTGTGGTTATTAAAATTGATTTGGCATAGTTTTTATCAATTTCTATAATGGTTCCAGCAAGCGAGGTGTTTAATTCAGGACAAGTGAGTAATTCTGCTCTAACGCGAGATATATCTTCTGCAGATGCGTATTCTTCAAGTTGTGCATATTCTTCAAAATTATCTTTTTTTGCCATATCTAACCTTTAAATTCTACTTATCTACTTCAAAATATCTAAAATTCAATATCGGTAAAAAATAAAAAGAATTTATATTTTAATGCGTATATAAACTCTTTTGGGTGCTTCATAGCCTTCAATGGTAAGATTTTTATCCTTTGGATCTAAGAAATTTTCCAGCGAAAAAGAGTCTATCCATTCTGTTTTTCTTTGTTCGTTTTCATCGGTTTTTTTTGTAGCCAAAACTTCAAATTCTTTAAATCCTGCTCTTTCACACCAGTTTTTTAATGCACTAATGCTTGGTACAAAATAAATATTTGGAATTTTAGAATAAGTTTTATTAGGCACAAGAGCGATTTCTCTCTCATCTTCTATATACATGGTATCTAAAAAAACAACTCCATTTTTATTAAGTCCTGCTTTTAAATCTTTTAGCATTTTTATAGGATCACTTCTATGATAAATCACCCCAAGACAGAAAATCACATCAAATTTCAAGCCATAGCTTGGAAGATCTTCTACGCCTAAAAGTTCGTATTTTATAGGAGTTTTAGCTAAAGCGTTAATGAGTTCAAATTGCAAACGGTATTTGATAGAAGGATCAAAACCTATGAGTTTTGCAGGATTAAATTCAAGCATTTTAAACATATAATAACCATTATTACAGCCTATATCAGCAACGCATTTTTGAGAAATTTCGTTCATGAAAGGCTTTAGAATGTTGAATTTAATAAAACTTTGCCATTCTGTATCGATGAAAAGATCATCTATTTTAAAAGGACCTTTTCTCCATGGTTTAAGTTCTTTTGCTATAGCTAAGATTTCATCTTTGGCTTGAGAATTTGTAGATAAATTTACACTATCATCTAAAGAAAAATTACAAGCAAGATTGAGAGCTTTAAGTTCTTGAATTTTAGCGTATAAAGGGTGATTTAGAAATTGTTTTTCAAGTAAATTTTCTTGCATTTTTATCCTTGACATTTGCTTTTAATGCTAAATTATAACATTAAAAGCTTTTATGGCAATATAAATTATATGCATTAAATATTTGATCAAAAATAACTCAAAAATACTTTCTAAAGATTACATAAGCTTTAGAACTATAATCATCATCTAGCTTATACTTCTTTAAAGCTCTAGCTAAATCAAGCTTGACATAAAAATTCCCTGTTTTATTATAAAGCAGTTGTAAACCATAAGCATCTATATAGTTTGTATAAGAATCATTCTCATACCAAGAATAACTTATATCATAAAAAGGAGTAATATAAAAAATCTTTTAAAGGAGTAGCCATTCTAAGTCCAAAGCTGGCCACTACAGCATTATCTCCTTCTCCATCTCCATTATTATAAGCCCTTACTCCATAAGGACCTCCTAAAGATATGGTTTCACTACTATCTAATGTAGATCCATTGATAACTTGTTGATAATTTAAACTAAAAAGATGAGTAAAGGTATCATTAAGGAAATAAGCATTGTTAAGATTGACATTGAGTTTAGCAAATTTTCCAAATTCTACTCCACCTACTTTGCTT